>NZ_JBIVUV010000006.1:0-453000 GCF_044768525.1 Streptomyces sp. NPDC091287 | reverse complement strand
CTCGAACGAGGAGCGGACCCAGGCCCTGGCAGACTTCCTCCACACCTACAACCACCACCGCTGCCACACCGCACTCGGAGGCCAGCCCCCGATCAACCGCGTCAACAACCCTGCGGGTCAATACACCTAGGTCGTGTCCGGGCGTCGCCGGTCCGGTCCGTCAGGCCCGCTCGTCGAACTTCGCCGCCCGGAGGTACTCCGGCTTCGGGTCGAGCGCCGCCGCCAAGCGGAAGTGCCGGGTCGCCTGCTCGGGGCGGCCGGCCCGCTCGAAGGTGCGGGCCAGGGCGAAGTGGGCGAACGCGTTGTCCGGCTCGCGCTCCAGCACCAGCTCGAATTCCAGCTCGGCGGGGCGCAGTTGGGCGGCGGCGAAGAAGGCGCGGGCCCGGAGCAGCCGGGCGGCGGTGTTCTCCGGATGCGCGGCGATCACCGAGTCGAGCAGCTTGACGGCACCCCTGGGGTCCCGGGCGTCGAGCAGTTGCTCGGCCGCACGGAAGTCGATGACGTGGGTCTCCGGATTCCTCTGGGGCACGGTCGCATCCTTCCCTTCCCTCGCGGGTTTTCAACGTCCGCCCCGGAGCCGGTATTCCGGTCCGTCCGGCCGGGGCGTCCCCGCACGCGTCCCCGCACGCGGACTCAGCACGCGGACTCAGCGGGCGGACTCAGCGGGCGTCGGCGGCCCTGCGGACCAACTCGTCCCAGACTGTGCGCACCTGCGGTTCCAGCGCCTCCAACGGCCCGTCGTTGTCCACGATCAGGTCGGCGACGGCCCGGCGCTGGTCGCGGGTGGCCTGTGCGGCCATCCTGGCACGGGCGTCGGACTCCGTCATTCCGCGCAGCGTGACGAGCCGTTCGAGCTGGGTCTCGGCGGAGGCGTCGACGACCACGACCAGGTCGTAGAGGGGGGCGAGCCCGTTCTCCGTGAGGAGGGGGACGTCGTGGACGACGACGGCGTCCTCGGGGGCCGCCCGTTCCCGTTCGGCCGCGCGGGCGCCGACCAGGGGATGGACGATCGCGTTGAGCGCGGCCAGCCGCCCGGCGTCGGCGAAGACGAGTGCACCGAGCGCCGGGCGGTCCAGAGCGCCTTCGGCGGTCAGCACGTCCGGCCCGAACTCCTCGACGACGGCCGCGAGTCCGGGGGTGCCGGGCTCGACGACCTCACGGGCGATCCGGTCGGAGTCGATCAGGACGGCGCCGTACTTCACGAGCAGCCGCGACACTTCGCTCTTGCCGGCTCCGATGCCGCCGGTCAGGCCCACTTTCAGCATGGGCCGCAGCCTACGGGCCGGGCGGGGGCGCTCAGCCCTCGCCCTCCCGCTCGGCGAGGAAGCGCTCGAACTCGCGGCCGATCTCGTCGGCGGACGGCAGGTCGACCGGCTCGGCGACGAGGTTGCCGCGCGTCTCGGAGCCGGCGACGGCGTCGTACTGGTGCTCCAGGCCCTCGACGAGCGAGACCAGTTCCTCGTCGCCCTGGCCGATCTGCCGGTCGATCTCGGTCTGGGTGCGGTGCGCCTCGGTGCGCAGGGTGTGCGCGAGCGCGGGCAGCACGAGACCCGTCGCCGCGGTGATCGCCTCCAGCGCGGTCAGCGCCGCGTCCGGGTAGGAGGACCTGGCGACGTAGTGCGGGACGTGGGTGGCGACCCCGAGGACGTCGTGGCCGGACTCCATCAGCCGGTACTCGACGAGCGCTTCGGCCGAACCGGGCACCTGGGCCTCGTCGAAGGGGCTGCGGTGGCCCGGCATCAGGTCGGTGCGGTTGCCGTGCGGGGTGATACCGACGGGACGGGTGTGCGGGACGCCCATCGGGATGCCGTGGAAGTTCACCGCGAGCCGGACGCCGAGCCGCTCGACGATCTGCTCGACGGCGGCGGCGAACCGCTCCCACTCCACGTCCGGCTCCGGGCCCGACAGCAGCAGGAAGGGCGCTCCGGTGGCGTCCTGGACCACCCGTACCTCCAGGGTCGGGGCCTCGAAGGACGTCCAGCGGTCGCGCCGGAAGGTGAGCAGGGGGCGCCGTGCGCGGTAGTCGACGAGCCGGTCGTGGTCGAAGCGCGCGACGACCTGGTGCGGCAGCGTTTCGAGCAGGCCGTCGACGATCTGCTCGCCGGTCTCGCCCGCGTCGATGTAGCCGTCGAAGTGGTAGAGCATGACCAGGCCGGCCGACTCCTGCGCCAACGCCATGTCGACGACGGCCAGGCCCTTCGGCTCCCATTCGTACAAACTCTGCGGATCAGGCACGGTTACCGCTCCTCCTCGTGTTCCTAGAGAAGAACACGAAGGGCGGCACACGCATTCCCCGCGCCCGGACCTTTCCCCGGTGAGGGCGGTTCACGGCGCGTCAGTCGCCCGTCCCTCAGGAGCGGTTCGACCTCTCCGGCATCACCCGCCGATCCTGGTCCAGACCTTGACGCGCCCCGCCGCCGTCCCTACCGTCACTGGGCAACACGTTCAGAGACTCGCCCCATGTTCATGTACGAGAACCGCATCTCTACGAGAACCGCCCCTGCGCAAGAGCCGCACATGGACATGACCGCACGGGAACACCTGGACTCCTCCGACGGGAAGGCACCCCCCATGCGCACCCGCTCCCCCCTCACCGCTCTGCTCGCCGCCGCCCTGGCCGCCGGCGGTCTCACCCTGGCCGGCGCCGGGCCCGCGAACGCCGCGGTCATCGACGTCAGCACCGCGGCCCAGCTCAAGTCGGCACTCACCACCGTCTCCCCCGGTGACACGATCCGGCTCGCCGACGGCACGTACACCGGGAACTTCAAGGCCACCCGGCCCGGCACCTCCGGGGCACGGATCACCCTCACCGGCTCCAGCAGGGCGGTCCTGACCGCGGGCGGCGGCTACGGGCTGCATCTGAACGGCGCCTCGTACTGGACCGTCCAGGGCGTCACGCTCAAGGGCGGCCAGAAGGGCATCATGACCGACGCGGCGAACGGCGTCGTCATCGACTCGGTGACCGTGCACGACCTCGACATGGAAGGCGTCCACTTCCGCAAGTCCAGCAGGGACGGCGTTCTGAAGAACTCCCGGATCTACGACACCGGGCAGAACGGACGCGGCATGGGCGAGGGCGTGTACGTCGGTTCGGCCGGCGATCTCTCCGACCGCAGCGACAACGCGCAGATCCTGAACAACACCATCGGCCCCGGTGTCGGCGGCGAGAGCATCGACATCAAGGAGGGCACGACCGGCGCGAGGATCATCGGCAACACCTTCGACGGCGACGGGCTGACCGGCGCCAACTACGACGACTCCTGGGTCGACGTGAAGGGCAACAACGTCCTGGTCGAGGGCAACAAGGGCTCGCGCACCACCAACAACGGCTACGAGACCCACACCCAGCAGAGCGGCTGGGGCTGCGGCACCGTCTTCCGCGGCAACGCCTCGAACCTCTCCGGGGCCACCGGCGACAAGCAGCTCGCCATCAACGTCACCAACAACGGCTCCGGTTGCCGCACCACGGTGTACGCGAGCAACACCGTCACCGGCGGCAAGGGGCTGACCAACATCACCGTCACCCCGTAACCGCCCCGCCCCGTGAACGCGAGTGAGGCCCGCCCCCCGAAGGGGACGGGCCTCACTTACCGCTTCTCAGCTACCGCAGCCGATGAGCCGCCGGGGTCAGAGCGTCAGCTCTGGCCGCCCGCGAGCTTCTCGCGCAGCGCGGCAAGGGCCTCGTCCGACGCCAGGGCGCCGGAGTTGTCCGCCGACTCCGAGGAGTAGGAGCCGCCGCCGCCACCGCCACCGCTGCCACCGGAGGCGGCCGGAGCAGCGCCGGCCGGGGCAGCAGCGCCCTCGGCCGCAGCAGCCTCGTCGGCCTCGCGGGACTTGATGACCTGGGCCTGGTGCTGCTCGAAGCGCGTCTGCGCCTCGGCGTACTGGGTCTCCCAGACCTCGCGCTGCGCCTCGAAGCCCTCGAGCCAGTCGTTGGTCTCGGGGTCGAAGCCCTCGGGGTAGATGTAGTTGCCCTGGTCGTCGTACGACGCGGCCATGCCGTACAGCGTCGGGTCGAACTCGACCGAGGCCGGGTCGCCACCGAAGGACTCGTTCGCCTGCTTCAGCGAGAGGCTGATGCGACGACGCTCGAGGTCGATGTCGATGACCTTGACGAAGATCTCGTCGTTGACCTGGACGACCTGCTCCGGGATCTCCACGTGGCGCTCGGCCAGCTCGGAGATGTGGACCAGGCCCTCGATGCCCTCGTCGACGCGGACGAACGCACCGAAGGGAACGAGCTTGGTGACCTTACCCGGGACGACCTGACCGATCTGGTGCGTCCGGGCGAACTGCTGCCACGGGTCTTCCTGCGTCGCCTTGAGCGACAGGGAGACGCGCTCGCGGTCCATGTCGACGTCGAGAACCTCGACGGTGACTTCCTGGCCGACCTCGACAACCTCGGAGGGGTGGTCGATGTGCTTCCAGGACAGCTCGGAGACGTGCACGAGACCGTCGACGCCACCCAGGTCCACGAAGGCACCGAAGTTGACGATCGAGGAGACGACGCCGGAGCGGACCTGACCCTTCTGCAGGGTCGTGAGGAACGTCTGGCGGACCTCGGACTGGGTCTGCTCGAGCCAGGCACGGCGGGACAGGACCACGTTGTTGCGGTTCTTGTCCAGCTCGATGATCTTGGCCTCGAGCTCCTTGCCCACGTAGGGCTGGAGGTCGCGGACGCGACGCATCTCGACGAGCGACGCCGGCAGGAAGCCACGGAGGCCGATGTCGAGGATGAGACCACCCTTGACCACCTCGATGACGGTACCGGTGACGATGCCGTCCTCTTCCTTGATCTTCTCGATGGTGCCCCAAGCACGCTCGTACTGAGCGCGCTTCTTCGAGAGAATCAGGCGGCCTTCCTTGTCCTCCTTCTGGAGAACCAGGGCCTCGATCTCGTCGCCGACCTTGACGACCTCGTTCGGGTCGACGTCGTGCTTGATCGAGAGCTCGCGGCTCGGGATGACACCTTCGGTCTTGTAACCGATGTCGAGGAGAACCTCGTCCCGGTCAACCTTGACGATGACGCCATCAACGATGTCGCCGTCGTTGAAGTACTTGATCGTCTCGTCGATCGCCGCGAGGAACGCGTCCGCGTCGCCGATGTCGTTGACCGCAACCTGCGGCGTGGTGGTGGTCTCGGTGCTGCTCGTCATGTGGGAAAGGGCTCCGGTACGGACAGAGAGTCGTAGGTACTGCTACGCCGAAAGCCCGTATCGCCTCTGCAGAAGCCGGACAGCCTGGAAAGCGCGCAATCCGTTTCCGGAGAGGCGCCTCGACAACCGAGGGGACATGCAACAGACGCGAGCGCGGCCTGCTAGGTCTGAGGCGCGCAGGCTCGCAGCGCAACTTGTAGCATACGGGGGCAGCCGGACAGGGTCAATGCGCGAAGGCGCACACCCGGGACGCATCGCCCCGATTCCGGCACAACTCGCGTTCCCCGAGGCCACATCGGCCCGAGAGCACTACGGCACGGCGCCGCGGACGCGCGTCCGTACCCCTGGGGTACGCCCCCTGGTACGTACCGCGCGCGGCGGGTGAAGGCAAACTACAACGACGGGCACGATGAGCCAAGAGATCCACGGGACCTACTCCGCAGAAGCCGCAGAACCCGCAGAGTCCGCAGAGCCGGAAGCCACACGCCGTGCGGCGGACGAGACGGAGAGCAGCCGGGCCAGCCGCGGCTGGTGGGACCGGAACGCCGACGAGTACCAGAGCGACCACGGCGGCTTCCTGGGGGACGACCGTTTCGTCTGGGGTCCGGAAGGGCTGGACGAGGCGGACGCCGCCCTGCTGGGCCCCGCCGCCTCCCTCAAGGGCCGCGACGTCCTGGAGATCGGCGCCGGGGCCGCCCAGTGCTCGCGCTGGCTGGCCGGGCAGGGCGCCCGCCCGGTCGCGCTCGACCTCTCCCACCGCCAGCTCCAGCACGCCCTGCGGATCGGCGGGGACGTACCCCTGGTCGAGGCCGACGCGGGCCGGCTGCCGTTCCGGGACGGTTCCTTCGACCTGGCCTGCTCCGCGTACGGGGCGGTGCCGTTCGTCGCCGACCCCGTGCGCGTCTTCCGCGAGGTCCACCGGGTGCTGCGGCCCGGCGGGCGCTGGGTGTTCTCCGTGACGCACCCGATCCGCTGGGCCTTCCCGGACGAGCCCGGGCCCGAGGGGCTGTCCGTCGCCGCCTCCTACTTCGACCGCGTCCCCTACGTGGAGCAGGACGAGGACGGCGACGCCGTCTATGTGGAACACCACCGCACGCTGGGCGACCGGGTCCGGGACGTGGTGGCGGGCGGCTTCCGGCTGGTCGACCTGGTCGAACCGGAATGGCCCGCCTGGAACAACCAGGAGTGGGGCGGCTGGTCCCCGCTGCGCGGCAACCTGATCCCGGGCACGGCGGTCTTCGTCTGCGAGCGGGGCTGAGCCGCTGACCGGCCGGGGTGCGCGGAACCCTTGAGGACCCTCCCGTACGACACTGGGGGCGTGATCCGCACCGAAGCCCTGGACCGACTGCCCGTCCGCACCGCCGTGCCCGCCCTGCGGCGCGCGCTCGACGACCGGGGCGTCGCCGTCCTGTGCGCCCCGCCCGGCACCGGAAAGACGACGCTCGTCCCGCTGGTGCTGGCCGGGCTGACCGGCGAGGGCCCGGTGCGCCGGGTCGTGGTCGCCGAGCCGCGCCGGATCGCCGCGCGGGCCGCGGCGCGGCGGATGGCCTGGCTGCTGGGCGAGCGGCCGGGCGAGCGGGTCGGCTTCACGGTGCGCGGCGAGCGCGTGGTGGGGCGGGACACGATGGTGGAGGTCGTGACCACCGGGGTGCTGCTCCAGCGGCTCCAGCGGGACCAGGAGCTGGCCGGGGTGGACGTGGTGATCATCGACGAGTGCCACGAGCGGCACCTGGACGCCGACACGGTCGCCGCGTTCCTCCTGGACGTACGGGAGGCGATCCGGCCCGATCTGCGGCTGGTGGCGGCGTCCGCGACGACGGACGCGGAGGGCTGGGCGCGGCTGCTCGGCGACGCCCCGGTGATCGAGGCGCAGGGGGTCTCGTATCCGGTGGAGGTCCTCTGGGCGCCGCCCGCCCGTCCGGTGAAGCCGCCGCACGGGATGAGGGTGGACCCCGCCCTGCTGACGCATGTGGCGGCGACCGTGCGGCGGGCGCTCGGTGAGCGGGAGGGGGACGTGCTCTGCTTCCTGCCCGGCGTCGGGGAGATCGGGCGGGTGGCCGGGCAGCTCGCGGGCGTGGACGCGGAGGTGCTCCAGGTGCACGGGCGGGCTCCGGCCGCCGTGCAGGACGCGGTGCTCGCCGGGTCCTCCGAGGGTCGGCGGGTGGTCCTGGCGACCTCGGTGGCGGAGTCGTCGCTGACAGTGCCGGGCGTGCGGGTCGTCGTCGACTCGGGTCTCGCCCGGGAACCCCGTACCGACCATGCCCGGGGGCTGAGCGCCCTGACGACCGTACGGGCCTCCCAGGCGGCCGGGCGGCAGCGCGCGGGGCGGGCGGGGCGGGAGGCTCCGGGGGCGGTGTACAGGTGCTGGGACCAGGCCGAGGACGGGCGGCTCACGCGCTTCCCCTCGCCGGAGATCAAGGTCGCCGACCTGGCCGCCTTCGCGCTCCAGGCGGCGTGCTGGGGCGATCCGGACGCCTCCTCGCTCGCGCTGCTGGACCCGCCGCCCGCCGGGGCGATGGGCGCCGCCCGGGAGGTGCTGGAGGCGATCGGCGCGGTGGACGGCGGGGGCCGGGTCACCGAGCGCGGCGCCCGGATGTCCCGGCTCGGGCTGCATCCCCGGCTGGCGCGGGCCCTGCTGGACGGCGCGCGTGAGGCCGGGGCGCGGCGGGCCGCGGAGGTGGTGGCGCTGCTGAGCGAGGAGCCGCCGAGGGAGTACGGGGACGATCTCGCGGCGGCGCTGCGGACCGCCCGCCGGGGCCAGGACGGATACGCGGCGCGCTGGAAGCAGGAGGTGCGCCGGCTGTCGTCGTCGCTGGGCAGCGACTCCCCCGGCACCGGGAAGGGCGGCTCGGACGACGCCGTCGTCGGCCTCGTCGCCGCGCTGGCGTTCCCGGAGCGGGTGGCGCGGGCCCGGGGCGACGGGGCCTTTTTGATGGCGTCGGGCACAGGCGCGGAGCTGCGGGACGCCTCACGGCTGCGCAGCGCGCCCTGGCTCGCCGTGGCGGTCGCGGACCGGCCCTCCCACACGGCGTCGGCGCGGGTGCGGCTGGCGGCGGTGGTCGACGAGCCCACCGCGCTGCTGGCCGCCGGGCATCTGCGGGTGCGGGGCGAGGAGGTCCGGTGGGTGGACGGCGAGGTGGTGGCCCGGTCGGTGGACCGGCTGGGGGCGGTGGAGCTGGCGGTACGGCCGCTGAGGCAGCCCGATCCGGAGCTGGTGCGCGGGGCCCTGGTGGAGGGGCTGCGGCGGGAGGGGCTGGGGCTGCTGCGGTGGACCCGGGACAGTGAGCAGTTCCGGCTGCGCCTGGCGTTCCTGCACCGGGTGCTGGGCGCGCCGTGGCCGGATGTGTCGGACGGGGCGCTGCTCGCGGAGACCGGGGCGTGGCTGGAGCCGGAGCTGTCGCGGGCGCGGCGGCGTTCCGATCTGGGCCGGATCGACGCGGGCCAGGCGTTGCGGCGGCTGCTGCCCTGGGCGACCGGGGAGGCCGCCCGGCTGGACGAGCTGGCGCCGGAGCGGATCGAGGTGCCGAGCGGTTCCCGTATCAGGGTCGAGTACGGCGGCGAGCAGCCCGTCCTGGCGGTGAAGCTCCAGGAGTTGTTCGGGATGGGCGAGACGCCCCGGGTGGCCGGGGTGCCGGTCCTGGTGCACCTGCTCTCCCCCGCCGGGCGGCCCGCGGCCGTCACGGCGGACCTGGCGTCGTTCTGGCAGGAGGGTTACAAGGCGGTGCGGGCGGAGCTGCGCGGCCGCTACCCGAAGCATCCGTGGCCGGAGGACCCCGCGACCGTACCGGCGACGCGGTTCACCTCGGCGCGGCTCAAGCGGTCGTAGGACTCCGCGACTGCCGGGACCGCGCCTCCAGCCAGAGGGCGAGCGCGAGCAGTCCGATGCCGAGGCCGAGGAAGCCCCAGGGCAGGTACGAGGTGAGGAGGAGGACCAGGACGCGCTGGGACTTCACCAGGTCGACGGTGTCCGCGATGTAGTCCTCGCGCATCTTCACATGGCCGGAGAACGCGGTGACGGTGTCCTCGGACATGCCCATCTTCTTGGCGTCGCGCAGCTCTTCCGTGTGGATCTCCTCGCCGTTGACGGGGGCTCCGGTGACGGGGTCGACCCAGAACATGCGCTTCGTGGTGTACCAGCGGGTCATGCCGGTCTGCGCGATCTGTTCGGCGGTGATGCCCTCGATGGGCATCTTCTTGGGCATCGGGACCTTGGTCCACGGGATGGTCTGCTCGAAGTAGTAGACCTCCAGTCCGCGGAAGGTCCGGGTGCCCTTGTAGTGGATGGGGGCGGTGGTGCGGCTCTGGGCGTCGAAGTACTCGTAGTCCCGCTTCTCGGTGAGGAAGGGCCACTTGTACTCGATGCCCTCGCGCCGGACCGGGTCGCCGTCGACCATCTCGCCGGTGGCGTTGACGGGGGCCTGGCTGTGGGCGTCGAAGATGTAGCGCTCGGGGATCTCGGAGACCATCTTGCCGTCGGGGCCCTGGATATAGGAGAGCGCGTCCCAGACGACGACGTCGCGTCCGGCGCTGCGTTCGATCTTCTCGGACTCCTCCACGTTGCCCTTGAGCGTCTGGACGATGGTGACCTTCTCGACCTTCTCGGCCTTGAGGGTGGTGTAGTCGAGGAGGGTCGCGGGGGACGCCTCCAGGACGACTTCCTGGTACTGGTTCGGCGGGACCTTGGCCAGGCGCGGGAACGCGTACCAGCGCAGCAGTGGCGACAGGGCGGCGAAGAACACGGCGAAGGCCAGGAGTACGAGACCGGCTCGGCGGCGCATGGTGGTGACCTCTCCCTCTGCGGCGGCTATCTCTTCGGTCCCGGGACGGTGGTCAGCAGGGGTTTCGGCGAGGTCTCCCCGGCCGGGGAGCCGACGGCGGAGATGGTGAACACGAGCACGAGGGCGGCGGCCAGTCCGATGGCGGCGGCGACGAGGGCACGCATGCTCGGCCTCCCGGGGCGGTGATCCGATGACGGCGACCTGATGGGTCGTCAGGGCTGAGGCACCGTAGCAACCGGGGCGCGAGATGAGAACACAGCGGACAGCCCCTCGGCCGGATGACCGAGGGGCTGTGCGATGGCTGTGCGGCGCGGCGGGTGTGGCGGGGTCAGGCTTCGGGGGTTTCCGTCTCCTTCGGAGCCGCCTCCTCGGGGGCCGTCCCCTCCGGGGCGGTCTCCTCGGGTGCGGTCTCCTCGGGTGCGGTCTCCTCCGGGGCCTGGATGGTGAGTTCGATGACGACCGAGGCGCCGCCCTCGGTGGTGAGGCGCAGTTTGAAGGTGCCCTCGGTGTCGTCCGCGAAGATCTCCGGGAGCCGGAGCACGCCCTCGGCGTCCGTCGTCAGGGTGGTCAGGGTGCGCACCGGCTTGCCGGCCGCGTCCTTGAAGTACGGGCCCTTGTCGTTGTCGAGGAGCCCCAGGGGGTCCTTGACCATGGTGGCGGTGACGGCCACTCCGGCCGCCGCGGCGTCCTTGTACGTGGCCTTGACGGTGACGGCGTCCGCGAACTTCTCGCCGGGTGCGGCGACGAGCGCCTTCTCGTCGGTCCGGGCGATCGTGTCGGCCTGGCGGGCGGTGACGGTCGCCGCGTAGGTCAGGGTGCGCGGCCTGCCGGTGCCCGCGACGGCGGTCACCGTGAACTCCCCGGCCTTCTCACCGGCCTTGAGCTCCGGCGCGGCGGCGGTGCCGTCGGCACCGGTCCGCACCGTGACGGTCTTCTTGCCGCCGGCGAACAGCGTGCCGGTGTTCCCGGTGACGGTGAACGTGACAGGCACCTTGCCGAGCGGAGCGCCGAGCGCGTTGCGGGCGAGGACGGTGACCCGCTCGTCGAACGCCTGGCCCGCGGTGGCGCGCAGCGGGCCGGTGCCGGCGTTCTCCAGGGAGCCGAAGGTCTCGGCCGGCGTCGGCTTGGAGGTGGGCGGCTTCGGCGGCTTCGGCGTCGGGCTGGTGGAGCCGTCGCCGGGCTTCGAGGGGCCCGGGCTCGGCTTCCCGCCCGGCTTGTCCGGGGAGGGCTTCGGGCTCGGGGTGACGCCCGGGCTCGGGGTTCCCGGGTTCGGGGTGGAGCCGGAGGGGGCGCTCGGATAGGTGGGCAGCGTTCCGGTGCCGTCGGGGATCTCG
Source organism: Streptomyces sp. NPDC091287 (assembly GCF_044768525.1). Classification (NCBI taxonomy): domain Bacteria; kingdom Bacillati; phylum Actinomycetota; class Actinomycetes; order Kitasatosporales; family Streptomycetaceae; genus Streptomyces; species Streptomyces sp. NPDC091287. The sequence goes on along the minus strand of NZ_JBIVUV010000006.1, from coordinate 441,732 downwards.
TGCGTACCGCGCTGGTAGTACGAGAACCAGGAGCGGACCGTACGCAGGTACTCGTTCGACCGGTTGTAGCTCAGCACGGCCCGGTCGAGGTCGGCGGCGATGGCCAGATCCCGGTCGTTGGCGCAGAGGTAGCGGCCGGCGGCGAGCGCCGCGTCGTAGATGTTGTTGGGGTCCTTGCGGCCGTCGCCGTTGGCGTCCTGGCCCCAGGAGGCCCAGGTCGACGGGATGAACTGCATCGGGCCGACCGCGCGGTCGTGGACCGCGTCGCTGTCGTACGCGCCGCCGTCGGTGTCCTTGATCAGGGCGAAGCCCTGGCCGTTGAGGGCCGGGCCGAGGATCGGGGGGCTGGCGGTGCCGTTGGCGTCGACGCGTCCGCCGCGGGCCTGGCCGGACTCGACCTTGCCGATCGCCGCGAGGAGTTGCCAGGGCAGCCGGCAGGCGGGGTCGGTCGTCCTGACGGTCTGCTCGGCCTGCTTGTACGCGGCCAGGATCGAGGCCGGAATGCCGGCTTCCGCGCTCCCGGTCACCGGCAGGTTGCTGGAGGCTCCGGGCTTGTTGGGCGTGACCAGGGGCGGGAGGTCCGTGTAGTAGGGCGAGTTGCCGGTCGCGGCGCCGTCTCCGTCGGTGCTCGCGGTGTCCTCACCCGCCGCCTTCGGGTCACCGCCGCCGGCGGGTCCGTCGGCCAGGGTCGCTGCGGGCGCCTGCGAGGCCGCGAGTGCCGCCACGGCGGCCGCCGCCAGCGCGGTGGTCGTGGCCCCCTTGCGCAGACGTCGGCGAATGTGCGCTGCCATACGTTCCGGTCCCTCCCCCTCGAAGGCTGCTCGCGCTCCCCAGCGCAAGGACTCCAGCGACCCTACGGCAACTTGTGTCGGCCGAGCACCGAGCCCTGACCGCTTCTTACTGTTTTTTCACGTTCGCGGGCGCATGTTGTCCTGCCGGCCACGGAAGGGTGCCCGAACGGTCCCGCATACTTGCCGCCATGCCGTTCACGCTCAGTCATGCCGCCGCCGTGCTCCCGGCGATCCGCCGGAACGGGACGGCCCGGTGGCCGCTGTTCCCGTCCGCTCTCGTCGCCGGTTCGTTCGCGCCCGACATCACCTACTTCGCGGACACGGTGATCCCCGGGGCGATGGAGTTCGGGTCGTTCACGCACACCTTCCTCGGGGTCGTCACGGTGAACGTGATCATCGCGGCGGCGCTGGTGGTGGTGTGGGTCCTGCTGCGGGAGCCGTTGGCGGCGCTGTTGCCGGTACGGGTACGGGGCCGCGTCCACACCTTCGTCCGGGGGCAGCGGTGGACGCGGGCCTCCTTCGGGCCTTCCGCCTGGCTGTGGTTCGCCGTCTCCGGTGCGCTGGGCGCGGCCACGCATGTGGTGTGGGACGCGTTCACCCACCACAGCCGGTGGGGGACGGAGCTGGTGCCGTTGCTCAGCCGCAGTGTCGGCGGCTTCCCGGTGTACCAGTTCGTCCAGTACGGCAGTTCGGCCCTGGCCCTCGTGGTCATCGGCTGGTTCGCCGTCACCGGGCTCCGACTGACCCCGAAGGCCCCCGCGCCCGAGGAGGTGCCGGTGCTCGGCCGCCGGGAGAGGTGGGGCGCTCTCGGCCTGCTGGGCCTGTGCGTGCTGCTCGGCGTCGTCCACCGGTGCGTCCGCTGGTACGACCGCTTCGGCCGGGTGGAGAGCCCGCTCGACATCATCCCCACGGCCTGCTTCGGCGCGGGCGCCGGGCTGGCGGCCGGGCTGCTGCTGTACGGGGTGTGGATGCGGCTGCCGGGCAGGCGGCGGGGGACGAAGGGCCCGGAGCGGACGCCGGTACCGGAGGGGACCCGTACGGGAGCGCCGGCCGGCCGGAGGTAGCGGCGAGCAGAAGGGCCGGGCCCGGAACCGTGACGCGGTCCGGGCCCGGCCTTCATCGGTGGCTCAGTGCGCGGCCGACTCCCAGTCCTTGCCGACGCCGACCGACACGTCGAGCGGGGCGCGCAGCTCGACCGCGTGGGCCATCTCGTGGCGGAGGATCTCCTCCACCCGCTTCCGCTCGCCCTTCGCGATCTCCAGGACGATTTCGTCGTGGACCTGGAGCAGCATCCGCGAGGTCAGCCCGGCCTCGGTGAGCGCCTTGTCCACCCGGAGCATCGCGACCTTCACGATGTCCGCGGCGGTGCCCTGGATCGGGGCGTTGAGCGCCATCCGCTCGGCGGCCTCGCGGCGCTGGCGGTTGTCGCTGTTCAGGTCGGGGAGATAGCGGCGCCGACCGAGGATCGTCTCCGTGTACCCGGTGGCCCTGGCCTCCTCGACGACCCGGTGGAGATAGTCCCGTACCCCGCCGAACCGCTCGAAGTAGGTGTCCATCAGCACCCGGGCCTCGGCGGGGTCGATGTTCAGCTGCTGGGAGAGCCCGAACGCGGAGAGACCGTACGCCAGGCCGTAGGACATGGCCTTGATCTTGCGGCGCATCTCCGCGTCGACCGCGTCCTTCTCGACGCCGAAGACCTGCGAGGCGACCGTGGTGTGGAGGTCCTCGCCGGAGGCGAACGCCTCGATCAGGCCGGCGTCCTCGGAGAGGTGTGCCATGACCCGCAGCTCGATCTGGCTGTAGTCCGCCGTCATCAGCGTCTCGAAGCCCTCGCCGACGACGAAGCCCCGGCGGATCGCCCGGCCCTCGTCCGTGCGGACGGGGATGTTCTGCAGGTTGGGCTCGGTGGAGGAGAGCCGGCCGGTCGCCGCCACCGTCTGGTTGAACGTGGTGTGGATGCGTCCGTCGGCGGCGATCGTCTTGATCAGGCCCTCGACGGTGACCCGCAGCCTGGCCTGATCGCGGTGGCGCAGCATCAGGACCGGCAGCTCGTGCTCGGTCTGCGCGGCCAGCCAGGCCAGCGCGTCCGCGTCCGTGGTGTATCCCGTCTTGGTCTTCTTCGTCTTCGGCAGGCCCAGCTCGCCGAAGAGGATCTCCTGGAGCTGCTTGGGCGATCCGAGGTTGAACTCACGGCCCACCGCCGCGTGCGCCTCCTTGATCGCCTGCTGCACGGTCCCGGCGAACTGCTGCTCCATCCCCTCCAGGTGGGCCCGGTCCGCGGCGATCCCGTGCCGCTCCAGACGGGCCAGGAGGATCGACGTCGGCAGCTCCATGTCGTGCAGCAGCTCCGCCGCGCCCACCTCCTTGAGGCGAGTGGTGAACGCGTCGCCCAGGTCGAGCACGGCGCGGGCCTGCGCCATCAGGGCGTCCGCCTCGGCCCGGTCGTCCGCGCCGAAGGCCAGCTGCCCGTCGGAGGCGGCGGCCGGGGCCAGCTCCCGGCCCAGATACTCCACGGCCAGCGTGTCCAGGGCGAAGGAGCGACGGCCCGGCTTCACCAGATACGCGGCGAGCGCGGTGTCCATCGCGACGCCTTCGAGCCGCCAGCCGTGCTCGGGCAGGACCCGCATCACGTTCTTCGCGTTGTGCAGGACCTTCGGCCGGGCCGGGTCCGACACCCAGGCGGCGAACGCCTGCTCGTCGGCCTCCTCCAGCTGGGTGGGGTCCAGCCAGGCGGCGGCCCCGTCCGCGGCGGCGAGCGCGATCTCCGTGACCGTGCCGGCGCCCAGCGACCAGGTGTCCACCGTCATGACGCCGAGCGGCTGCGCGCCGTGCTCCTCCAGCCAGGGGGCGACCTCGCCGGAGCCGAGCACGACCCCGTCCAGCTCGATACCGGCGGCGGGCGCGGGCGGCTCGGCCTCCGCCGCCCCCGGGTCGACGGCGAGGAGGCGCTCGCGCAGGCTCGGGTTGCGGATCTCCAGTATGTCCAGGACACCGGTGACCGCCGTGCGGTCGTACGGGGCGCGCTCCAGCTCGGCCGGGGTCTTCGGCAGCTCCACGTCCCGGACCATCTCGGTCAGCACCCGGTTCATCTTCACCGCGTCCAGGTGGTCGCGGAAATTCTGCCCGGCCTTGCCCTTGACCTCATCGGCCCGCTCGACCAGCTCGACGAAGGAACCGAACTGGTTGATCCACTTCGCGGCCGTCTTCTCCCCCACCCCGGGAATGCCGGGAAGGTTGTCCGACGGGTCGCCGCGCAGCGCGGCGAAGTCCGGATACTGCTGCGGGGTGAGCCCGTACTTCTCGACGACCTTCTCCGGCGTGAACCGGGTCAGCTCGGAGACCCCCTTGGTGGGGTACAGCACGGTCACGTTCTCCGTGATCAGCTGGAAGGAGTCCCGGTCGCCGGTGACGATCAGCACCTCGAACCCGGCCGCCTCGGCCTGGGTCGCCAGCGTCGCGATGACGTCGTCCGCCTCGAAACCGTCCACCGCGAAACGGTCCGCGTGCATCGCGTCCAGCAACTCGCCGATCAGCTCGACCTGCCCCTTGAACTCATCGGGGGTCTTGGAGCGGTTCGCCTTGTACTCCGGGAACTCCTGCGCACGCCAGGTCTTGCGGGACACGTCGAACGCCACCGCGAAATGCGTGGGCGCCTCATCACGCAGGGTGTTCGCCAGCATCGACATGAAGCCGTACACGGCATTCGTCGGCTGCCCCACCGCCGTCGTGAAATTCTCCGCGGGCAGGGCGAAGAACGCCCGGTACGCCAGGGAGTGCCCGTCCATGAGGAGCAGGCGCGGTCGGTTGTCTGCCGTCTTCTTCGATGCCGTCTCAGCCACGCCCCCGATCCTGCCACGGCCCACTGACAATCCGGACCGGCACGACATCCACAGGGCCGTGACAGGATCGACGGTGAGGACATCAACACGCCGTTCACGTGGAAGAAGCGCTCGAAGGGGAGCAGCATCATGGCCACCAAGCCGCCGACCGGTGACCCGGTCCAGGACGCCCCGCAGGTCGAGCCGGCCCCGCACGCCGCCGCAGGCCTGCCCGCCGTCGCCCACTCCCTGCGCATCGCCCACCAGCAGATGGGCGTGCGCCGCACCGCGCAGACCCTCCTCAAGGTCAACCAGAAGAACGGCTTCGACTGCCCCGGCTGCGCCTGGCCCGAGGGCGACAAACGGCACACCGCCGAATTCTGCGAGAACGGCGCCAAGGCCGTCGCCGAGGAAGCGACCCTGCGCCGCGTCACCCCCGCCTTCTTCGCCGCCCACTCACTGGCCGACCTCGCCGAACGCAGCGGCTACTGGCTCGGCCAGCAGGGCAGGATCACCCAGCCGGTGTACCTCCCCGAGGGCGCCGACCGGTACGAAGCGGTCACCTGGGAGCGGGCCTTCGCGATCATCGCCGAGGAGCTGACCGCCCTCGACTCCCCCGACGAGGCCCTCTTCTACACCTCAGGACGCACGAGCAACGAGGCCGCGTTCCTGCTCCAGCTCTTCGCCCGCGAGTTCGGCACCAACAACCTGCCGGACTGTTCCAACATGTGCCACGAGTCGTCCGGCTCGGCGCTCACCGAGACCATCGGCATCGGCAAGGGCAGCGTCTCCCTGGAGGACCTCCACCAGGCCGACCTGATCATCGTCGCCGGACAGAACCCCGGCACGAACCACCCCCGGATGCTCTCCGCCCTGGAGAAGGCCAAGACCTCCGGCGCGAAGATCATCTCGGTGAACCCGCTGCCCGAAGCCGGCATGGAACGGTTCAAGAACCCCCAGACCCCGCGGGGCATGATCCGGGGCACCGCCCTCAACGACCTCTTCCTCCAGATCCGCATCGGCGGCGACCAGGCCCTCTTCCGCCTCCTCAACAAGCTGATCCTCGCCGCCGAAGGCGCCGTAGACACCGCGTTCGTCGCCGAACACACCCACGGCTACGAGGAGTTCACCAAAGCCGCCGAAGCGGCGGACTGGGACGAGACCCTCACCGCGACCGGCCTCACCCGCGCCGAGATCGAGCAGGCCCTCGCCCTCGTTCTCGCCTCCAAGCGCACCATCGTCTGCTGGGCGATGGGCCTCACCCAGCACAAACACTCCGTGCCCACCATCCGAGAAGTCGTCAACTTCCTCCTCCTGCGCGGAAACATCGGTCGCCCCGGCGCCGGAGTCTGCCCGGTACGCGGCCACTCCAACGTCCAGGGCGACCGCACCATGGGCATCTTCGAACGGCCCGCACCGGCCTTCCTCGACGCCCTCGACAAGGAGTTCGGCATCACCTCGCCGCGCCACCACGGCCTGGACGTGGTGCGCTCCATCCAGGCCCTGCGCGACGGCGAGGCGAAGGTCTTCTTCGCGATGGGCGGCAACTTCGTCGCGGCCACGCCCGACACCGCCGTCACCGAGGCCGCGATGCGCCGCGCCCGCCTCACCGTCCACGTCTCGACCAAGCTCAACCGCTCCCACGCCGTGACCGGGACCCGCGCCCTGATCCTGCCCACGCTCGGCCGGACCGACAAGGACGTCCAGGCGAGCGGCAAGCAGTTCGTCACCGTCGAGGACTCCATGGGCATGGTCCACGCCTCACGCGGCAACCTCACCCCCGCCGGCCCCCACCTGCTCTCCGAGCCGGCCATCGTCGCCCGCCTCGCCCGCGCCGTCCTCGGCGCCGGCTCCCGTACGGACTGGGAGGCCTTCGAGCAGGACTACGCCACCATCCGCGACCGCATCTCCCGCGTCGTCCCCGGCTTCGAGGACTTCAACACCCGCGTCGCCCGCCCCGGCGGCTTCACCCTCCCCCACGCCCCCCGCGACGAGCGCCGCTTCCCCACCGCCACCGGCCGCGCCAACTTCACCGCCGCCCCCGTCGAGTACCCCGAACTCCCCGACGGCAGGCTGCTGTTGCAGACACTGCGCTCCCACGACCAGTACAACACCACCATCTACGGCCTCGACGACCGCTACCGGGGCATCAAGGGCGGCCGCCGCATCGTCATGGTCAACCCCGAGGACGCCGCCGCCCTCGGCCTCGCCGACGGCGCGTACACCGACCTCGTCAGCGAGTGGAAGGACGGCGTCGAGCGCCGCGCGGACGGTTTCCGCGTCGTCCACTACCCCACCGCCCGGGGCTGCGCCGCCGCCTACTACCCGGAGACCAACGTCCTGGTCCCCCTCGGCTCCACGGCGGACACCAGCAACACCCCGGCCAGCAAATCGGTCGTCGTCCGCTTCGAGAACACCCGGAGCGCCTGAAGACCGCCACCCCCTAAGCGTCCGCTCAGCCGTCTGACCCCTAAGCGTCCGCTCAGCCGTCTGATAAGAACAGTGCAGACAGCAACCAACGAGCGCACCGAAACGGAGCCGGATCCATGGGCGAGCACACCGCACCCCTCTTCCCGCAGAAAGTCATCGACGAGTACGCGGCACTCGGCGTCGACCTGCCCGCCCTCTTCTCCGCCGGCCACCTCGGCGAACGCATGGGCGTGACCATCGTCGAGGCCTCCGCCGACCGCGTCGTCGGCACCATGCCCGTCGAGGGAAACACCCAGCCCTACGGACTCCTGCACGGCGGCGCCTCCGCCGTCCTCGCCGAAACCCTCGGGTCCATCGGCTCCATGCTCCACGGCGGAGTCTCCAAGCTCGCCGTCGGCGTCGACCTCAACTGCACCCACCACCGGGGCGTCCGCAACGGCCTCGTGACCGGCGTCGCCACCCCCGTACACCAGGGCCGCTCCACCGCCACGTACGAGATCGTCATCACCGACGAACAGGACAAGCGGGTCTGCACCGCACGCCTCACCTGCCTCCTCCGCGACGCCCCCCGCCCCGAAGCGGGCTGACCCCCGCCACCCGCCAACCCCCTCGCCCCACACGGCGCGAACCCCCTGCCCGGCCAGAACCGCACCCTGTGCATTCCGGCCGGGCAGTGCCATATCCCCACCAAAGAACGACAGTTGTCCGACACACTCGGTCAACTTCCTTGACGTCACAGCGCGTTCCATGAGCCACTCAGCAGCCACATCAGCCCCGCGGCCCCGCCGACCCAAGCACCGATGTAACACTGCGTAACGTGCAGGCAATGCGGAATCCAGCCGCGCACCCCGGCCACGGACACCCGGGGAACTTCGCCGCGCCCACCGCGATCATCGAACCGCGTCAGCACCAAGATCACCCCAAGCCCCTTAGCAGAGCTGCGCGTTCTCAGCATGTGGTCGTTCCGCACTCCAGGCGAAACCGTCACATGTCCTCACAGGAACCTCAAGCCTTGCTCAAGGGCATAACAAGAGAGTCACATCCGCCGCCGACCAGTCCCGGTGGCCCCCGGCTGCGCTTAGAGTCACCGCCAGTCACCGCGCCGCCGGGCGCGTCTGCTGCACGGCCCTGTACCAACCCAGTACGGCCCGGCGAACATCACGGCACCTCATGCCAGAGGAGCGCCGCGCCAGGGAAAGGACCCTCTCGTGCGACACCGTTCTTTGCTCATACTCACCGCAGTGCTCACCACCGGAGCACTCACCCTCACCGCCTGCGGGTCGCGCGACGAAGGCAGCAAGGACAGTGGAGACAGCGGTGGCAAGACCACCGTCGTCATCGGCGTGGACGCGCCCCTGACCGGCTCCCTCTCCGCGCTCGGCCAGGGCATCAAGAACTCCGTGGACCTCGCGGCCAAAACCGCGAACAAGAACAACGAAGTCCCCGGCATCGAGTTCAAGATCGAAGCCCTCGACGACCAGGCCGTCCCCGCCTCCGGACAGGCCAACGCCACCAAGCTCGTCGGCAACACCGACGTCCTCGGCGCCGTCGGCCCGCTGAACTCCGGCGTCGCCCAGTCCATGCAGGGCGTCTTCGACAAGGCCGACCTCACGCAGGTCTCGCCCGCCAACACCAACCCGGCCCTCAGCCAGGGTGACAACTGGGCGAAGGGCGACGTCAAGCGCCCCTTCAAGACCTACTTCCGCACCTGCGCCACCGACGTCGTCCAGGGCAAGTTCGCCGCCCAGTACCTCTTCAACGACGCCAAGAAGAAGAAGGTCTACGTCGTCGACGACAAGCAGACCTACGGCGCCGGCCTCGCCGCGATCTTCTCCGAAGAATTCGAGCGCCTCGGCGGCAAGGTCGTCGGCACCGACCACGTCACGGTCAAGGAGACCGACTTCTCCAGCACCGCCGACAAGGTCAAGAGCTCCGGCGCCGACTCCGTCTACTACGGCGGTCAGTACCCCGAGGGCGGCCTGCTCTCCGACCAGATCAAGAAGACCGGCGCCAAGATCCCCACCATGGGCGGCGACGGCATCTACGACCCCGCCTTCATCAGCGCCTCCGGTGAGGCCAACGACGGCGACTACGCCACCTCCATCGGCTACCCCGTCGAGGCCCTCCCGACCGCCAAGAAGTTCATCGCGGACTACAAGGCCGAAGGCTACAAGGACCCCTACGCGGCCTACGGCGGCTACTCCTACGACGCCGGATGGGCCATCGTCCAGGCCGTCAAGGCCGTCGTCGCCGACAACGACGGCAAGCTCCCCGAGGACGCCCGCGCCAAGGTCACCGAGGCCATGTCCAAGGTCTCCTTCGACGGTGTGACCGGCAAGGTCTCCTTCGACGAGAACGGCGACACCACCAACAAGCAGCTCACCGTCTACGAGGTCCAGAAGGGCGCTTGGAAGGACGTCAAGAGCGCCACGTTCGAAGACTGATCCCACCGGCACAGCCCCGCCCCACCTGACCCAAGCCGCGCGAGGGCGCAAACAGCGCCCTCGCGCGGAGTCATATCCGACAAGCTCATCGGAGGCCCTGCGGTGCACGAACTGCCGCAACAGCTGGCCAACGGCCTTGCCCTCGGCGCCCTCTATGGCCTCATAGCCATCGGGTACACCATGGTGTACGGCATCGTCCAGCTCATCAACTTCGCCCACGGCGAGATCTTCATGATCGGGGGCTTCGGCGCCCTCACCACCTACATCATGCTCCCCAGCGGGACCACCCTCCTGGTCGCCATCCCGCTCATGATCATCGGTGGTGCCATCGCCTCCGTCGCCGTGGCCACCGCCGCGGAACGGTTCGCCTACCGGCCCCTGCGCGGCGCACCCCGCCTCGCCCCGCTCATCACCGCGATCGGCCTCTCGATCGTGCTCCAGCAGCTCGTCTGGGGCTTCTACCCCGACGCGAAGAAGCCCCGCAGCTTCCCCGAATTCCAAGGCGAATCGTTCAAGCTGCTCGACAACCTCTACCTCCAGCGCGCCGACGCCTTCGTCCTCGTCCTCGCCCCGCTCTGCATGCTCGCCCTCGGCCTCTTCGTCGCCAAGAGCCGCAGCGGCCGCGCCATGCAGGCCACCGCCCAGGACCCCGACACGGCCAAGCTCATGGGCATCAACACCGACCGCATCATCGTGATGGCCTTCGCCATCGGCGCCGCCTTCGCCGCCATCGCCTCGGTCGCCTACGGCCTCGACAAGGGCCAGATCAACTTCGAGATGGGCTTCATCCTCGGACTCAAGGCCTTCACCGCCGCCGTCCTCGGCGGCATCGGCAACATCTACGGAGCCATGGTCGGCGGCGTCGTCCTCGGCCTCGCCGAAGCCCTCTCGATCGCCTACATCGAAGAGATCCCCGGCATGCAGCAGCTCGGCGGCGGCGCCTGGGCCAACGTCTGGGCCTTCGTCCTTCTCATCGTCGTCCTCCTCGTCAGGCCACAAGGCCTGCTCGGCGAGCGCGTCACGGATCGGGCGTGATACCGATGACCACCAACACCCACGAGACGACGCCCGTCCTCGCCATCCCCGCAGCCCGCGCGGCCACCACGGCCGGAGCCGCACTCACCCTCGCCTCCACCTTCCTCGCCTGGACCTGGACCTCCGAATTCCCCGGCGACCTCACCGTCACCGGCTACCCCGGCGGCCTCCAGGTCCTCACCCTCGTCGGCGCAGCACTCACCCTGCTCTTCGCCCTCTCCGGGTACGGCATCAAGGGCCTCGGCTGGCTCACCCCCGGCGGCTCCAACAGCCCCGTCCGACTCGCCGCATTGGGCGTCCTCGGAACCATGGGCTTCACCGTCGGCGCCATCTCCGTCACACTCGGCGGCGTCGTCAACCTGGAACCCGGAGCCTGGATCGGCCTCGTCGGCGCCATCATCACCGTCGTCGCCTCCCTCGGCCTCCCCCACGACCAGGACATCACCGACACCACCACCCCCTCGCCCCTGGAACGGTTCCTCAACAGCCTCCGCGCCCCAGCACCCGGACGCCCCAAGGAACTCCCCTCCTGGGCCGAAATCCTGATCATCGTCGCCGCCTTCGGCATCGGTCTCTTCGTCGTCACCTACGGCATCGACACCGCATACCCCGAACTCTTCATCGGCTACCTGATCATCAGCGCCTTCGCGGTCGCCGCACTCTTCAAGGCCGGCCTCATGGCCCGCCTCTCCGCGCTCACCACGAAGTACCGCTCCATCGCCGTCGCCGCCGCCTTCGTCGCCGCAGCCGTCTTCCCCTTCACCCAGAACACCGACCAGTACACCCTCATCGCGGTCAACATCCTCATCTTCGCAACCGTGGCACTGGGCCTGAACATCGTCGTCGGCCTCGCCGGACTCCTCGACCTCGGATACGTCGCCTTCCTCGGCGTCGGCGCCTACACCGCCGCCCTCGTCTCCGGCACCACCGCATCCGCGTTCGGCGTCCAGTTCCCCTTCTGGGCCTCCGTCCTCACCGGCGCCGCCGTCTCCCTCATCTTCGGCGTCGTCATCGGAGCACCCACCCTCCGCCTCCGCGGCGACTACCTCGCCATCGTCACCCTCGGCTTCGGCGAGATCTTCCGCATCGCCGTCGGCAACCTCGACGGCGTCTCCGGACCACGCGTCACCAACGGCCCCAACGGCGTACCGAACATCCCCGACCTCAACTTCTTCGGGTACGACTTCGGCGAATCCCACACCATCCTCGGCTTCGAACTCGGCGCCTACGCCAACTACTACCTGCTCATGCTGCTCGCGATGATCCTCGTGGTCCTCGTCTTCAGCCGAGCCGGCAGCTCCCGCATCGGCCGCGCCTGGGTCGCCATCCGCGAGGACGAGACCGCCGCCACCGCCATGGGCATCAACGGCTTCCGCGTCAAGCTCATCGCCTTCGCCCTCGGCGCCACCCTCGCCGGCATCGCCGGCACCGTACAGGCCCACGTCCAGAGCACCGTCGTCCCCGAGATGTACGTCTTCGCCGGACCCGTACCGCCCAACTCCGCCTTCCTCCTCGCCGCCGTCATCCTCGGCGGCATGGGAACCATCAGCGGACCCCTCATCGGCGCAGCACTCCTCTACATGATCCCGGCGAAGCTCCAGTTCCTCTCGGACTACCAGCTCCTCGGCTTCGGCCTCGCGCTCATCCTCCTCATGCGCTTCCGCCCGGAAGGCCTCATCGCCAACCGGCGGGCCAAGCTGGAGTACCACGAGACCAACCAGCTCGACGTACCCGAAGAAACCCTGGCCGACACCACCTCCGGCACCAAGAAGGCGGGGGCGTGAACACCATGACCACCACCACACCCGAGACCGCCACCACGGTGCTCGACGCCAGCGGCGTCACCATGCGCTTCGGCGGACTCACCGCCGTCCGCAACGTCGACCTCACCGTCACAGCAGGCGAGATCGTCGGCCTCATCGGCCCCAACGGCGCCGGCAAGACCACCTTCTTCAACTGCCTCACCGGCCTCTACGTCCCCACCGAGGGCAAGGTCAGGTACAAGGGCACCGTCCTGCCGCCCAAGCCCCACCTCGTCACCCAGGCAGGCATCGCCCGCACCTTCCAGAACATCCGGCTCTTCGCCAACATGACCGTCCTGGAGAACGTCCTCGTCGGACGCCACACCCGCACCAAGGAAGGCCTCTGGTCGGCCCTCCTCCGCGGCCCCGGCTTCAAGAAAGCCGAAGCCGCGTCCCACGCACGCGCCATGGAACTCCTGGAATTCATCGGCCTCCAGGACAAGGCCGACCACCTCGCGCGCAACCTCCCCTACGGAGACCAGCGCAAGCTGGAAATCGCCCGCGCCCTCGCCAGCGACCCAGGCCTCCTCCTCCTGGACGAGCCCACCGCCGGCATGAACCCCCAGGAAACCCGCGTCACCGAAGAGCTCATCTTCGCCATCCGCGACATGGGCATCGCCGTACTCGTCATCGAGCACGACATGCGCTTCATCTTCAACCTCTGCGACCGCGTCGCCTGCCTCGTCCAGGGCGAAAAGCTCGTCGAGGGCACCCCGAGCGTCGTCCAGGCCGACGAACGCGTCGTCGCCGCCTATCTCGGTACGCCCTTCGAAGGCGCCCCCGGGGACGAGGAGGCCGCCGAGGTCGAAGCAGCCGAGGCGCAGAGCACCACCCGCAAGGAAGGGGAAACCCCGTGACCGCCCTGCTAGAGGTCGAAGACCTCCGCGTCGCCTACGGCAAGATCGAAGCCGTCAAGGGCATCTCCTTCAGCGTCGAAGCCGGCCAGGTCGTCACCCTCATCGGCACCAACGGCGCGGGCAAGACCACCACACTGCGCACCCTCTCCGGGCTCCTCAAGCCCTCCGGCGGCCGCATCACCTTCGACGGAAAACCCCTCGGCAGCGTCCCCGCGCACAAGATCGTCGCGCTCGGACTCGCCCACTCCCCCGAGGGCCGCCACATCTTCCCCCGCCTCACCATCACGGAGAACCTCCAGCTCGGAGCGTTCCTCCGGACCGACAAGGCAGGCATCGAGAAGGACGTCCAGCGCGCCTACGACCTCTTCCCCATCCTCGGGGAACGCCGGAAGCAGGCCGCCGGCACCCTCTCGGGCGGCGAGCAGCAGATGCTCGCCATGGGACGCGCCCTGATGTCCCAGCCCAAGCTGCTCATGCTCGACGAGCCCTCCATGGGACTCTCCCCGATCATGATGCAGAAGATCATGGAGACCATCGTCGAGCTCAAGGCGGCGGGCACCACGATCCTGCTCGTCGAGCAGAACGCCCAGGCCGCCCTGTCCCTCGCGGACCAGGGTCACGTCATGGAGGTCGGCAAGATCGTCCTCTCCGGCGCGGGCTCGGACCTGCTCCACGACGAGTCGGTCCGCAAGGCCTACCTCGGCGAGGACTGACGCGTCTGCCGTACGCGAGAGGCCCGCACCCGGTTCGCCCCGGGTGCGGGCCTCTCGCTTTGCGTACGCCTACGCGGCTACTCGGCCGCCTTCTTCTTCTCCTCGGCGTCCTCGATCAACGCCTCCGCCAGCTGCTGCATCGACATCCGGCGGTCCATCGACGTCTTCTGGATCCACCGGAACGCGGCCGGCTCGGAGAGCCCGTAATCCGTCTGCAGGATGCTCTTGGCCCGGTCCACCAGCTTCCGGGTCTCCAGCCGCTGGGACAGGTCCGCGATCTCGCTCTCCAGCGCCTTCAGCTCCGCGAACCGCGAGACGGCCATCTCGATGGCCGGCACCACGTCGCTCTTGCTGAACGGCTTCACCAGATACGCCATGGCCCCGGCGTCGCGGGCCCGCTCGACGAGGTCGCGCTGCGAGAAGGCGGTGAGCATCAGGACCGGGGCGATGGACTCCTCGGCGATCTTCTCGGCGGCGGAGATCCCGTCGAGGACCGGCATCTTCACGTCCAGGATGACCAGGTCCGGCCGGTGCTCCCGGGCCAGCTCGACGGCCTGCTGCCCGTCGCCCGCCTCACCGACGACGGAGTAACCCTCCTCCTCCAGCATCTCCTTGAGGTCGAGGCGGATGAGGGCCTCGTCCTCGGCGATGACGACGCGGGTCGTCAGCGGCGGGACGTGCGACTTGTCGTCGTCGACGGCGTCTACGGGCTGGGGCGACTCGGGGGTGGTCACGGGGCTCCTTGATTCAGGCCAGGCGCTGCTGCTAAGCAGCCTACCTAGCGGCGCGCCCACTGGGTCACCCGGTACACTGCTGCCGAGCAACCTTGCCGGGTTGGTGGAATGGCATACACGGATGTCTCAAACACATCTGCCCGAAAGGGCTTGCGGGTTCGAGTCCCGCACTCGGCACAGATAAGGCGGAGCGGATGTTCACGAGCGAGTGAACATCCGCGTTCTGCTACACGCGGCGACCCCGCGTTGCAGAAGGTGATGGAATGGAATTCCACAGCCTGGAAATGCGTCGGCATGCGCTCACCCTCCTCCGGAGCGGCACCAAGAACGCCGAGGTGGCCCGTCAGCTGAACGTCCCTCGCGGCACCATCTCGTACTGGCTGCACGTGGACCGCGCCAAGCGCGGAGAGTGCCCTGGAGCGCACAACCCGTCGTGTCATCGATGCGACGGCACAGCACTCGCCGAGCCCGCCTATGCGTACCTGCTCGGTCTCTACCTGGGAGACGGCCACATCAGCCAGTACTCCGCCCACCGGGCACCGAGTCTCATGATCACGCTGGACGATGCGTGGCCCGGTATCCAGGACGAGGCAGAGGCTGCATTGCGTAAGGTCTTCCCGGACAACGCAACGTGCCGAGTCCGCAGGACCGGCTGCCACAACATCAAGCTCTACTCGAAGCACCTCGTCTGCTACTTCCCGCAACACGGCCCCGGCCGGAAGCACGAACGTGACATAGCCCTGGAGTCCTGGCAGCAGAAGATCGTCGACGCGCACCCCTGGCAGTTCGTCCGTGGCCTTGTCCATTCCGACGGCTGCCGCCTCACCAACTGGACCACGCGCATCGTCAGCGGCGAGCGAAAGCGCTACGAGTACCCCCGCTACTGGTTCACCAACGTCTCCGACGACATCCGCCGCCTCTACACCGACACCCTCGACGCGCTCGGCATCACCTGGACGCACTGCACCCGCGCGGGCAAGCCCTACAACATCTCCGTAGCCCGACGGGCATCCGTAGCCCTCATGGATGCGCACGTCGGGCCGAAATACTGAGCCGCCCTACTTCGGGCTGTCGTCCTCGCCGATGTGGTGGACGCGGACCAGGTTCGTGGAGCCGGCGACGCCGGGAGGGGAGCCGGCGGTGATGACCACGACGTCGCCCTTCTTGCAGCGGCCGATGCGCAGGAGCTCCTCGTCGACCTGGGCGACCATCGCGTCCGTGGAGTCGACGTGCGGGCCGAGGAAGGTCTCGACGCCCCAGGTGAGGTTGAGCTGGGCGCGGGTGGCCTCGTCGGGGGTGAAGGCGAGGAGCGGGATGGGTGAGCGGTAGCGGGAGAGGCGCTTTACCGTGTCGCCGCTCTGGGTGAAGGCTACGAGGAACTTCGCACCGAGGAAGTCGCCCATCTCGGCGGCGGCCCTCGCGACGGCGCCGCCCTGGGTGCGGGGCTTGTTGCGCTCGGTGAGGGGTGGGAGGCCCTTGGCGAGGAGGTCTTCCTCGGCGGCCTCGACGATGCGGGACATGGTGCGGACGGTCTCGATGGCGTATTTGCCGACGCTGGTCTCGCCGGAGAGCATGACCGCGTCGGTGCCGTCGATGATGGCGTTGGCGACGTCGGAGGCCTCGGCGCGGGTGGGGCGGGAGTTGTCGATCATCGAGTCGAGCATCTGGGTGGCGACGATGACCGGTTTGGCGTTGCGCCGGGCGAGCTTGATGGCGCGTTTCTGGACGATGGGGACTTGTTCCAGGGGCATTTCGACGCCGAGGTCGCCGCGGGCGACCATGATGCCGTCGAAGGCGGCGACGATGTCGTCGATGTTGTCGACGGCCTGGGGTTTTTCGACCTTGGCGATGACGGGGAGGCGGCGGTTCTCCTCGTCCATGATGCGGTGGACGTCGTCGATGTCGCGTCCGGTGCGGACGAAGGACAGGGCGATGATGTCGGCGCCGGTGCGCAGGGCCCAGCGGAGGTCGTCGATGTCCTTTTCGGAGAGGGCGGGGACGGAGACGGCGACGCCGGGGAGGTTGAGTCCCTTGTTGTCGGAGACCATGCCGCCTTCGATGACGGTGGTGTGGACGCGGGGGCCTTCGACGCCGGTGACTTCGAGGGTGACGCGGCCGTCGTCGACGAGGATGCGTTCGCCGGCGGTGACGTCGGCGGCGAGTCCGTCGTAGGTGGTGCCGCAGATGTCGCCGGTGCCCTGTCCTTCGAGGGGTTCGACGGTGATGGTGAAGGTGTCGCCGCGTTCAAGGAGTACGGGGCCTTCGCGGAAGCGTCCGAGGCGGATCTTCGGGCCTTGAAGGTCGGCGAGGATGCCGACGTTGCGGCCGGTTTCCTCGGACGCTTTGCGGACGTGGTGGTAGCGGGCTTCGTGTTCGGCGTAGCTGCCGTGGCTGAGGTTGAAGCGGGCGATGTCCATTCCCGCTTCGACCAGGGCTTTGATCTGGTCGTATGTGTCGGTTGCGGGTCCCAGGGTACAAACGATTTTCGCTCGGCGCATGGTTCGAGACTAAACCTTACCTACGGGTAGGTATTTGGCTCTGCATGACACCTCAACAACCTTCTCATGAAGGGTTGTTGACAACTGTTGAATTGTGCAGCGGGTCGCTCTGATGAGCGTTTATCCGAGGTTCGGCGGGATGAGTGTGAAGGATGCCTCGACTTGGGCGTCGACGGTCTGGCGTACGGGTTCGAGGTCGACGGGTGCGGCGTCGGTGGCGGCTTCCGGGGCGGCGCCGGCGAACGGCATGGCTTGGGTGGAGAAGGCGGCGCGGGCCATGCGGGGGCTGCCGTGGGTGCCGGTGTCGCTGAGTTCGAGGAGGGCGCCGAGTCGGGTGTCGAGGGCTTCGGCGTACTCGCGGGCGCGCTGGAGGGCTCCTTGGACGGCTTGGCGGCGGGCGGCGGCGTGGTGGGGGGATGTGGGGCGCAGCGCCCACCAGGGGCCGTCGATGCGGGTGAGGTCCTGGTCGGCGAGGCGGGCGATGAGTTCGCCGAGGGTGGTGAAGTCGCTGAGGGTGGCGGTGAGTTGGATGCTGCCGTGGTAGGCGCGGATGCGTTCGGCGCGGCCGTGGCGGGTGAGTTCGGGACGGATGGCGAGGGTGCCGGTCTCCAGTTTCTCGATGGCGTCGCCGTAGGTCCTGATGAGGTCGAGGGTGGTGGTGTTGCGGCGGGTGAGGTCGTCGAGGGTGGTGCGGCGGTCGGTGCCGCGGGCGGTGAGGGTGATGGTGATGTGGGCGATCTCGGGGTCGACTTCGAGGTGGGCTTCGCCGCGGACGGTGACGTGGGGGGTGGTGGGGGTGCCGTAGGGGTGGTGGGGTGCGGGGGCGGGAGTGGCGGCGGGTGTGGGGGTTTCGGTCATGTGTTCACTGTGGCACGGGGGGTGGTGTGTCGTGGTGTGTGTCGCGTGGTCATCAGATCGAAATCTGCGTGGGGTGTTGTGCGTGGTGGCGGCTGGGCCAGAATCTACGCGCGTTGCCCTACTGAACGAGGAGTGAAGAGATGCCGTTGAACCGTAGGACGTTTCTGGGCCGTTCGGCTGCCGCCGGTGCGGGTGTGGCGATGGCGGGCGGTGCGGTCGGGGGCTCGGCCGGTGCGGCGGAGGCGGAGGGGCACGGTCACGGTCATGGGCGTCCGGCGAAGCGGTATTCGTTCACGGTGATGGGCACGACCGATCTGCACGGGAACGTCTTCAACTGGGACTACTTCACGGACAAGGAGTACGACGACTCCGCGCACAACGATGTCGGTCTGGCGAAGATATCGACGTTGGTGGAGCAGGTGCGCCGGGAGAAGGGCCGTCGGAACACGCTGCTGATCGACGCGGGCGACACGATCCAGGGCACGCAGTTGTCGTACTACTACGCGAAGGTCGATCCGATCACGGCGCGGCGTGGTCCGGTTCATCCGATGGCGCAGGCGATGAACGCGATCGGTTATGACGCGGCGGCGCTCGGGAATCACGAGTTCAATTACGGCATTCCGGTGCTGCGGAAATTCGAGGAGCAGTGCGAATTTCCGTTGCTGGGGGCGAATGCGCTGGATGCGAAGACGTTGCGGCCGGCGTTCGCCCCGTATGTCATCAAGCGGTTGCGGACGCCGTACGGGCGTGATGTGCGGGTGGCGGTGCTGGGGCTGACGAATCCTGGTATCGCGATCTGGGACAAGGCGAATGTGGGCGGGAAGATGGTGTTCCCGGGTCTGGAGGAGCAGGCGGCGAAGTGGGTGCCGAAGCTGCGGTCGATGGGTGCGGACGTGGTGCTGGTCTCGGCGCATTCGGGTTCTTCGGGGACGTCGTCGTGGGGGGATCAGTTGCCGTACGTGGAGAACGCGGCGGCTCTGGTGGCGGAGCAGGTGCCGGGGATCGACGCGATTCTGGTGGGGCACGCGCATGTGGAGATCGCCGAGCACTTCGTGACGAACAAGGAGACCGGGAGGCGGGTCGTGCTCTCGGAGCCTGCGAAGTGGGGTCAGCGGCTGACGCTGTTCGATTTCGATCTGGTGTGGGAGAAGGGCCGCTGGGCGGTGGAGAAGGCCGGTTCGCGGGTGTTGAACTCCAACACGGTGCCGGAGGACCGGAAGGTGACGTCGCTGCTGCGGTCGGAGCACCGCAAGGTGGTGGAGTACGTCAATCAGGTGATCGGTACGTCGGTGGTGGCGATGTCGACGGCGGACGCGCCGTGGAAGGACGAGCCGATCATCGATCTGATCAACCAGGTGCAGGCGGAGACGGTGAAGGCGGCGCTGGCGGGTGGGGAGTACGCGGCGTTGCCGGTGCTGTCGCAGGCTTCGTGCTTCTCGCGTACGGCGGGGATTCCGGCCGGTGAGGTGACGATCAAGGACGCGGCGGGGCTGTATCCGTTCGAGAACACGCTGGAGGCGCGGCTGCTCACGGGTGCGCAGTTGAAGGAGTACCTGGAGTATTCGGCGCGGTATTTCGTGCGGACGCCCGCGGGTGGTCCGGTGGACACGGCGAGGCTGACGAACGCGGACGGGATTCCGGACTACAACTACGACGCGGTGTCGGGGGTGACGTACGACATCGACATCGCTCAGCCGGTGGGTTCGCGGATCGTCGGGCTGTCCTTCGAGGGGAAGGCGATCGATCCGGCTGCGCGGTTCTTGTTCGCGGTGAACAACTATCGGGCGAGTGGTGGGGGGAACTTCCCGCATGTGCCGGGTGCGCGGCAGGTGTGGGCGGATTCGGACGAGATCCGGAACACGATCATCGGGTGGGTGCGGGAGAAGGGGTCGGTGGATCCGGCCGCGTTCGCTTCGGTGGGGTGGCGGCTGACGCGTGATGGGGCGCCGGTGTTCCCGTAACGCCTGTGTTCCTGTGACGCCTGTGTTCCTGTGACGCCTGTGTTCCTGTGATGCCGGTGTGCCCGTGGCGCCGGTGTGCCCGTATCGCTGTGTGCGGCGGGTTGTTCGTTCGGCCCGGGTCTCCTTCGGGGGCCCGGGCCGTTCGTTGTGCGGGGGCTAGACGGATTGGCTCAGGGGGACGAGGGCGGGGGCCTGGGCGGGGATTCTCGGGGGCTGGGGGGCGAGGCCGAAGGTGGTGAAGGCCGTGCGGTCGGGGAGGGGGTAGGGGTTGGCGTCGGTGAGGTTGTTGAGGATGGTGGCGCTGCGCCAGGCGGCGAGTCCGAGGTCGGGGGCGCCGACTCCGTGGGTGTGGCGTTCGGCGTTCTGTACGTAGACGTGTCCGGTGACGGCGGGGTCGAGGACCAGGCGGTACTGGTCGTCGATGCGGGGGCGGTGGGAGGCGTCGCGGCTGAGGTAGGGGCCGAGGCTGCCGAGGACGGCGTCGAGGGGGCGTTCTCGGTAGCCGGTGGCGAGGATGACGGCGTCGGTGGTGAGGCGGGAGCGGGTGCCCTGCTGGGTGTGTTCGAGGTGGAGTTCGACGCGGGTGTTGGCGACGCGTCCGGCGGTGCGGACGTGGACTCCGGGGGTGAGGGTGGCGTCGGGCCAGCCGCCGTGGAGGGTGCGGCGGTAGAGCTCGTCGTGGATGGCGGCGATGGTGTCGGCGTCGATGCCTTTGTGGAGCTGCCATTGGCGGGGGACGAGTTCGTCGCGGGCGGATTCGGGCAGCGCGTGGAAGTAGCGGCTGTAGTCGGGGGTGAAGTGTTCGAGGCCGAGCTTGGAGTACTCCATGGGGGCGAAGGCCTGGGTGCGGGCGAGCCAGTGGATCTTCTCGGCGCCTTCGGGGCGGGCGCGCAGGAGGTCGAGGAAGATCTCGGCGCCGGACTGTCCTGATCCGATGACGGTGATGTGTTCGGCGGCGAGGAGCCGTTCGCGGTGGCGGAGGTAGTCGGCGGAGTGGAGTACGGGGACGGTTTCGGCTTCGGCGAGGGGTTTGAGGGGTTCGGGGACGAAGGGTTCGGTGCCGATGCCGAGGGCGATGTGGCGGGCGTAGGCGCGGCCGAGGGCTTCGGCTTCGCCGTCGCGGTCGATTTGGGTGAAGTCGACTTCGAAGAGGGCGCGGTCGGTGTTCCAGCGGACGGCGTCGACCTGGTGGCCGAAGTGGAGTCCGGGGAGTTGTTCGCTGACCCAGCGGCAGTAGGCGTCGTATTCGGCTCGTTGGATGTGGAAGCGCTCGGCGAAGTAGAAGGGGAAGAGCCGGTCGCGGGTGCGGAGGTAGTTGAGGAAGCTCCAGGGGCTGGCGGGGTCGGCGAGGGTGACGAGGTCGGCGAGGAAGGGGACCTGGAGGCTGGCGCCGTCGAGGAGGAGGCCGGGGTGCCAGTGGAAGGCGGGGCGTTGTTCGTAGAAGGTCGCGGCGAGGGGGCGGGGGTCGTCGGTGCTCGCGGGGATGTTGTGGGCGAGTGCGGCGAGGGAGAGGTTGAAGGGGCCGATGCCGATGCCGACGAGGTCGTGTGGCTGGTCGGGTGCGGGGGCGGGCCGGGCGGTCATCGCGGGGTGTCGCCTTCTGTGGGGTGAGGGGTGGGGTGGGTCGCGGCGGGGGTGGTGGGTGGGTGGGTGAGGTGGTCGGCGGTGGTGTCGGTGATGAGGTCGAGGAGTGCTTGGAGGTCCTGGGGGGTGGTGTGGGGGTTGAGGAGGGTTGCTTTGAGCCAGAGGCGGCCTTCGGCGTGGGCGCGGCCGAGGACGGCGTGGCCGCGTTGGAGGAGGGTGCGGCGGATGGTGGCGACGGTGTGGTCGTCGGCGTCGGTGGGGCGGAGGAGGACGGTGCTGATGGTGGGGCGGGCGTAGAGGTCGAGGGTGGGGCTTTTGGTGACGAGGTCGGCGAGGTGGTGGGCGGTGGCGAGGGTGCGGTCGATGAGGTCGGCGAGTCCGGTGCGGCCGAGGGCCTGGAGGGTGACGGCGATCTTGAGGGCGTCGGGGCGGCGGGTGGTGCGCAGGGAGCGGCCGAGGAGGTCGGGGAGGCCGGCTTCGGTGTCGTCGTCGGCGTTGAGGTAGGGGGCGTGGTGGTGGAGGGGGGTGAGGTGGTGGTGTTCGGGTACGGCGAGGAGGCCGGCGGAGGCGGGTTGCCAGCCGAGTTTGTGCAGGTCGAGGGTGACGCTGTGGGCGCGGTCGAGGCCGTGGAGGAGGGTGCGGTGGGTGGGGCTGAAGAGGAGGGGTCCGCCGTAGGCGGCGTCGATGTGGAGTTCGGCGCCGTGGGTGGCGCAGAGGTCGGCGACGGCGTCGAGGGGGTCGATGTCGCCGGTGTCGGTGGTGCCGGCGGTGGCGACGACGAGGAGGGGGCGGTGGAGTTCGGTGAGGGCTTCGTCGAGGGCGGCGAGGTCGAGGGTGCCGGTGGGGGCGGGGACGACCACGGGTCGGGGGAGGCCGAGGAGCCAGGCGGCGCGGGCGATGCTGTGGTGGGCGTTGGCGCCGCAGATGGTCTGTACGGGGCCGTGGCGTTCGCGGGCGAGGAGCAGGGCGAGTTGGTTGGCCTCGGTGCCGCCGGTGGTGATGACGGCGTCGGGTGAGCGGGTGTGGGGGTAGATCTCGGCGGCGAGTGCGGTGGTGAGGTCGGCTTCGAGGGCGGAGGCGGCGGGGGCCTGGTCCCAGGAGTCCATCGAGGGGTTGAGGGCGCTGGCGGCGAGGTCGGCGGCGGCGGCCAGGGCGAGGGGCGGGGTGTGGAGGTGGGCGGCGCAGTGGGGGTGGGCGGGGTCCGCGGCGCCTGCGGCGAGGGCGGTGACGAGGGCCCGGAGGGCGTGGTGGGGGCCGGTGCCGTGGTCGGGGATGAGGGGGTGGGTGGCGGTGCGGGTGCGGGGGGTGACGGTGTCGGGTCCGCCGGCGGGGAGGGGGCCGCCGCGGAGGGTCGCGCCGTCGTGGAGTGCGGTGAGGACGGTGTCGATGAGGGGGCGGAGGGCGGCGGGGCCTGCGATGCCTCCGGCGAGGGGCGGGGTGGGCATGGGTGAGGTGGTCCTTCGGTGCGCGGGGGTGGGCGCGCCGGCTTGTCCCGGGTTTCGGGTGGCGCGGCCGAAGAGCCCAACGATCTGAACTCGAAAGGGGTACTGCCGGTTGGTGTGGCCCGGTTGGGAGGGGCGGGGACGCCGCCCGACACGTTGCCGTCCCGGCATGTGCTGACGCTGCCCGCGATGGGGTCGGCCGTGCGCATCGCCCGGGAGACCGCCGAGCAGGGCCGTGATGGAGCTGCCCCACGGTCTGGGCGGCAGCGCGGGGATGCTGAACGAGATGGGGGTCGAGGCCGCCCATCTCTCGCAGCAGCTGGCCGTGTTGCGCCGTGCCGGTCTCGTGACGGCCCGGCTGGAGGGCTCGGCCGTCCATTACACGCCGGCCGACCCGGGGGTGGCTGAGCTGCTGCGGGTGGCGCGGACGATCCTGACCGGGGTGCCGGCGGGCCAGGCGGAGCTGCCGGCCGATCTGCGGGCGACGGGCGCCTTGGGGGACGGCGCCCCGGTCGGGGCTCCGGACGATGTCGCTGACGAGAGCGGCGGCGGCCCCGGCTGATCCTCCGTACCGCCCGGCCGCGGGGCGGGAAGCGGTTCCCGCTCCCGCGGCCGTGCGCGTCGGTCAGTCGGCGAGGGCGACGGCCGACCGTACGGCGAGGGCGCGGCGCAGATCGTCGAGCTGGTCGACGAGCTTACGGCGCAGGGCGGGGATGAGGGCCGGGTCCTCCAGGGCGCGGATGCCGGTGCCGAGGCTCGTGGGGTCGACGGCGTACGCGGGGAAGGCGTAGCGTCCGGCGGCCTCGGCGATGGCGGGGCCCCGGCGAGCGGCGAGGGCGACGGCGTCCTGGTAGAAGCGGGCCACGTAGTCGTCGGTCAGCTCTTCCTGTCCGGGCTGCCAGAAGCCCTGGGCGGTGGCGGTGAAGAGGTAGTTGGACAGGGTGTCGTCGGTGAACAGGGCGTCCCAGGCGGCGGCCTTGGCCTCGGCGGTGGGCAGCGCGGCACGGCAGCGGGCCGCGCCCTCGCGGCCGGTGGCGCTGGGGTCGGCTTCGAGCGCGGCCGCGATGGTGGTCTCGTCGGTGGCGCCGAGGACGGCGAGCCGGGTGAGGATGCGCCAGCGCAGCTCGGGGTCGAGCTCGGGTCCGCCGTGGACGGTGTCTTCGTCGAGCCAGCTCCGGAGCGTGTCGGGCTGGGTGGCGGCGTCGATGAAGTGGCGTACGGCGATGAGGCGGAGGCCCGGCTGTGAGCCGTCCTCGGTGCGGCGGATGAGGTCGCGGCAGAGGTCGGTGAGGGTGGCTCGCGCGGCGGGCAGGTCCTCGGGGATGGTGTAGCGGTCGACGACCTGGCCGGCGGCGAAGGACAGGACGCCCTGGACGAGCGCGAGGTCGGTCTCGTGCGGGAGGTGCGTGCGGGCGGTCGCGAGGTAGGTGGCGGGAGGGAGCTGCGCGTCGCGGACCATGTCGCGGGCGGTGTTCCAGACGACGGCCCGGGTGAGGGCGTCGGGGATGCCGGAGAGGCTGGTCAGGACGGTGTCCCAGGAGGCGGTGTCCAGGCGGACCTTGGCGTAGGTGAGGTCGCCGTCGTTGAGGACGACGAGGGCGGGGCGGCGGCCGGGGCGGATCGTGGGCGTCCCGTCGCCGGGTACGTCGAGGTCGAAGCGGTCGCGCAGGGCGAGGTGGCCGAGGCCGGGCTGGGTGCCCAGGGCGTGGTCGTAGGCGCCGACGGTGACGCGGTGGGGGCGGGAGCCGTCGCGGGTGACGGTGAGGGCCCAGGACTGGGCGTTGCCGTTCGGCTCGGCGGGGCCGCCGGTGGGCTCGGGGGCGCTGATCCCGGCGGTGAGGGTGTCGATGCCGGTGGTGCGCAGCCACTGTTCGGCCCAGGCGTGGACGTCGCGGTCGGTGGCGGAGGCCAGGTTGTCGATGAAGTCGGCGAGGGTGGCGTTGGCGAACTTGTGGCGGGCGAAGTGGGTGTTGATGCCGGCCAGGAAGTCCTTTTCGCCGAGCCAGGCGACGAGTTGGCGCAGTGCGGAGGCGCCCTTGGCGTAGCTGATGCCGTCGAAGTTGAGGAGGGCGGACGCGGTGTCGGGGACGGCGTCGGGGTCCGGGGCGACGGGGTGGGTGGAGGGGCGCTGGTCGGCGTCGTAGCCCCAGCCCTTGCGGGCGACGCCGAAGTCGACCCAGGTGTCGGGGAACGGGGTCTCCCCTGCGGAGACGGAGTTGCGAGCTCGGGGAAGGGTGGCCTCGGTGAGGGTCTGGTAGCCCATGTACTCGGCGAAGGACTCGTTGAGCCAGATGTCGTCCCACCAGGACAGCGTGACGAGGTCGCCGAACCACATGTGGGCCATCTCGTGGGCGATGACCATGGCGCGGGTCTGGCGCTCGGTGTCGGTGACGGCGGAGCGGTAGACGAACTCGTCGCGGAAGGTGACGAGTCCGGGGTTCTCCATGGCGCCCGCGTTGAACTCGGGGACGAAGGCCTGGTCGTAGGAGTCGAACGGGTAGGGCTCGTCGAACTTCTCGTGGTAGCGGTCGTACAGGGCGCGGGTGATGTCGAGGATCTCGTCGGCGTCGGCGTCCAGGTACGGCGCGAGGGAGCGGCGGCAGTGGATGCCGAAGGGCAGCCCGGCGTGCTCGGTGGTGACCGAGTGCCAGGGTCCTGCGGCGACCGCGACGAGGTAGGTGGAGACGAGGGGTGTGGCGGCGATGGTCCAGCGCCCCTCCCCCGTGTGTTCGGCGACGCCGTTGCCGAGGACGGTCCAGCCTTCGGGGGCGGTGACGTCGATGGCGAAGACGGACTTGAGGTCGGGCTGGTCGAAGGCGGCGAAGACGCGCTGGACGTCCTTCATGAACAGCTGGGTGTAGACGTAGGTCTCGCCGTCGGTGGGGTCGGTGAAGCGGTGCATGCCCTCGCCGGTGCGGGAGTAGTGCATCGCGGCGTCGACGCGCAGTTCGTGGGGGCCGGCGGTGATTCCGGTGAGGGGGTAGCGGTCGCCGTCGAGGAGGGCGGGGTCCAGGGGTTGTCCGTCGAGACTGATCGAGCGCAGGGTGGCGGGCTTGACCTCGACGAAGGTGTCTCCGGCCGCGCGGGCGGTGAACCGGATGGCGGTGGCGGAGTCGAAGGTCTCCTCGCCGGTGGTGAGGTCGAGGGCGATCGTGTACCGCTCCACGTCGAGGATCTGGGCTCGGGTCTGCGCTTCGTCGCGCGTCAGTACGGACATGGCCCCATGCTGCCGTACGGGGGACGGCGGGCGCAGCGGGGTTCTCCCTGGGCGGACGGGGCGGTCCGGGAGGGCGCGCGCGGGGCGGGTCTCGCGGGGCGCGTCCCCCGTGGCGGGCGGGCCTCGCCTGGCGGATCTCACCGGGCGGGCTTCACGGGGCGGGCCTCACGGGGCGCGTCCCTCGATCCGGCAGGTCGGGCCTCACGGGGCGCGTCCCTCGATCCGGCCGGTCAGGCTCCGGTGGCGGCGGCCGTCGTGTCTCCGGTCCGGCCGGCGTCGCCGTTCCCCGCTTCGTCGGCGATGCGCTCGTGGTGGCGGATCACCTCGGCGATGATGAAGTTCAGCAGCTTCTCGGCGAACGCCGGGTCCAGGTTGGCGCTCTGCGCGAGCTGTCGGAGCCGGGCGATCTGGCGGGTCTCGCGGGCGGGGTCGGCGGGCGGCAGCCTGTGGTCCGCCTTGAGGCGGCCGACCTGCTGGGTGGCCTTGAAGCGCTCGGCCAGCATGTGGACGACGGCGGCGTCGATGTTGTCGATGCTCTCGCGCAGCCGGTTCAGCTCGGCCCGGACGGACGCGTCGATTTCGCTCGTACTCATGGTCAGCGAGCTTAGACCCACCGGCGATGGAGGCCCCCATCGCCGGTGGGCCTTGGGCCGCCGCGCTCACGTGATGATCGTCGGTGGGTCGTCGGGGTCGGGCACCCGGTCGCTCCAGCCGCCGGGCACGCTGCGGCCCTGCTGTTCGCGGAAGCGGACGGGGGCGGTGCCGACCCGGCGGGCGAAGAGCCGGGAGAAGTAGGCGGGGTCGTCGTACCCGACGCGGCGGGCCACGGCGGCGACCGGAAGGTCGGTGGCGGCGAGGAGTTCCTTGGCCCGGCCCAGGCGGATGCCCAGCAGGTAGTCCTTGGGACTGCAGCCGGCGCCGCGCCGTACGGCGGTGCGCAGTTCGGCGGGGGTCATGCCGTGCCGGGCGGCGTGCTCGGCGACGGTGAGCGGCTGGTACGCGTCACGGGCCAGCGCCTGGAGCACCGGGTCGCCGTCGGGGCCGATGTCGGCGCGGGCGCGGCGCAGGGTGACGAGGAGTTCGTGGACGGCGGCCCCGGTCTCCACCTCCAGGAGGGGGTTGCCGCGCCGGGCGGCGCGCACGATGCGTCCGACGGCCGCGCGGGGGGCGGCGGTGTCGGAGAGGGGGACGAGGGGGCGCTCGGGCTCGATGTAGCCGAGTTCGGTGTACGTGGTGGTGGCGGGGCCGGTGAAGTCGACGAAGCTCTCGTCCCAGCCGGTGCCGGGGTCGGCGCCGTAGTGGTGGGGGGTGCCGGGGGTCAGCCAGATGAGGCTGGGGCCGGTGACGGGGGTGCGGCGGCCGTCGGGGCCCTTGAACCAGCCGGTGCCGGAGTTGACGATCACGGCGACGTGGTGGTCGAGGGTGCGGGGTCCGACGGTGGGCAGCGCCCCGTGCTGGAGGCCGACGCCGAGGCAGACGAGGCCCAGGCGGTGGTGGAGCGGGCTCGGGGTGAAGAAGCGCATCCAGGTGTGGTACATCGCGCTCCTTCCTCTCCCTGCTGGTCCGGGTGCCGATCCGGCCGGTCCGGGTGCCGCCCCGGCCGGCCCGTGGTGTCCGATCCCTGCTGGTCCGTTGTGTCCAATCAACAGCGATCTTTGTCCATGGACCGGGTGCGGCGCCAGAGGTGAAGGTGGTCGGACCAATCGACCCGAGGGCCGCCGGGTGCGGCCGAGCACAGGAGCGTACGAGCACCATGACCGACTTCACCGTGGGGGACGACTGCTTCCGGCTCGACGGGAAGCCCGTGCGGCTGCTGTCGGGCGCCCTGCACTACTTCCGGGTGCACGAGGCGCAGTGGGAGCACCGGCTCGCGATGCTCGCCGCGATGGGGCTGAACTGCGTAGAGACGTACGTGCCGTGGAATCTGCACGAGCCCCGGGAGGGCGAGGTCCGGGATGTGGGGGCCCTCGGCCGGTTCCTGGACGCGGCGGGGCGGGCGGGGCTGTGGGCGATCGTGCGGCCGGGTCCGTACATCTGCGCCGAGTGGGAGAACGGCGGCCTTCCGGTGTGGGTGACGGGCCGGTTCGGGCGTCGGGTGCGCACCCGGGACGCGGCGTACCGGGCGGTGGTGGAGCGGTGGTTCCGGGAGCTGCTGCCGCAGGTGGTGCAGCGGCAGGTGTCCCGGGGCGGTCCGGTGATCCTCGTACAGGCGGAGAACGAGTACGGGAGTTACGGCAGCGACGCGGTGTATCTGGAGTGGCTGGCGGGGTTGTTGCGGCAGTGCGGGGTGACGGTCCCCCTGTTCACGTCGGACGGCCCGGAGGACCACATGCTGACCGGTGGTTCGGTGCCGGGGCTTCTCGCGACGGCGAACTTCGGTTCGGGGGCGCGGGAGGGTTTCGAGGTGCTGCGTCGGCATCAGCCGAGGGGCCCGCTGATGTGCATGGAGTTCTGGTGCGGCTGGTTCGACCACTGGGGGGCCGAGCCGGTGCGCCGGGAGCCGGGGCAGGCGGCCGGGGCGCTGCGGGAGATCCTGGAGTGCGGGGCGTCGGTGAACATCTACATGGCGCACGGGGGGACGAACTTCGGGGGCTGGGCGGGGGCGAACCGGTCCGGCCCGCATCAGGACGAGTCGTTCCAGCCGACGGTGACGTCGTACGACTACGACGCGCCGGTCGACGAGTACGGGCGGGCCACGGAGAAGTTCCGGCTGTTCCGGGAGGTCCTGGAGGCTTACGCCGAGGGGCCGTTGCCCGCGCTGCCGCCGGAGCCGGTCGGGCTCGCGGGGCCCGTGCGGGTGGAGCTGGCGGAGTGGGCCGGGCTCGGGGACGTCCTGGAGGCGCTGGGCGATCCGGAGACGGAGTCGGGGGTGCCGCCGACGTTCGAGGAGCTGGGCGTGGACCGGGGGCTTGTCCGCTACCGGGTGGCGGTGCCGGGGCCGCGCCAGGCGTATCCGCTGGGGGCCTCGGGGCTGCGGGACCGGGCGGTGGTGTACGTGGACGGGGTCCGGGCCGGGGTGCTGACCGAGGAGTCCGGCACGCTGCCGGAGCCGGTGGCGGGCCCGGCGGAGATCGAGCTGTGGGTGGAGTCGCTGGGCCGGGTCAACTACGGGCCGCGCCTCGGCGAGCCGAAGGGCGTCACGGGCGGGGTGCTGCACGAGCGGCAGTATCTGCACGGGGTACGGGCCCGGGGGCTGCGGCTCGACGCGTTCGAGGCCGCGGACGCGGTGGCCGCGGTCCCGTTCGGGCCGGTGGAGGCCGCCGCCGGGGCGGGTGACGCGGGGCGGACGGGCCTGTTCCGGGGGACGTTCACCATCAACGGCACCACGGGCGCTTCCGGCGCTTCAGCCGCTACCGGTGGGTCCGGCGCTTCCGGCGTCGATCACGCGGGGCTCGAACTGCCGGGCTGGACGCGCGGGTTCGTCTGGGTGAACGGGTTCTGCCTGGGCCGGTACTGGTCGGCGGGCCCGCAGCGGACCCTGTACGTGCCGGGCCCGGTGCTCCGCGACGGCGCCAACGAGGTGTGGGTCCTGGAGCTGGAGGACGCGGGCGAGCCGCGTGTGGAGCTGGGTCCGGGGGCGCCCGCCGATGCGGACGCCCCCGGGGTGGTTCAGCCGTGATCACCCGCGGGGGCGCGGGCGGTCGGGAGCGTCAGAGACCGGCGGCCGCGGAGGCGATGGCGGGGGCGAAGGTCGAGACCTCGGTGTAGACGCCGGGGTAGTTGGGTCGGGCACAGCCCTGGCCGTAGCTGGTGATCCCGACCTGGACCCAGGCTCCGGCGTTGTCCCGGCGGAACATCGGGCCGCCGGAGTCGCCCTGGCAGGTGTCGACGCCACCGGTGCTGAGGTAGCCGGCGCAGATTTCCTCACCGGCGACGAATGAGCTGCCGTAGGCGGAGCGGCAGGCGGTGTCGGAGACGAACGGGACGTCGGCCTTGAGCAGGTAGCGCTGCTGGCTGCCGCCCTCGCGGTTGGCTCCCCAGCCGGCGACGGTGAAGGTGCCCTGGTTGTAGGCGGTGGTGGTGGCGATTTTCAGCGTGGGCAGGTTGATGGGCTGGGCGAGCTTGATGAGCGCCCAGTCCTTGCCGGTGCCGTTGTAGCCGGGCGCCTGGAGGACCTTGGTGGAGCGGACCTTGATGGCGCTCGTCGACTGGAGGTCGACGACGCCGGCGGTGGCGGTGATCGAGGTGTTGTTGCCCGATCCGTTCACGCAGTGAGCGGCGGTGAGGACGATGTCCTTGGCGTAGAGGGCGCCGCCACAGCCCATGGAGAGCCGGACCATGAAGGGGAACTCACCCTGAGCGGCGCGGGTTCCGCCGACGATGGGGTTGGGGGCGGCGGAAGCCGTGACGGGCTGGAGGCCGACGACGGCTATGGCGACGGTGGCGACGACGACGGAACATCTCTTCAGCGCACGCAGGAGCTGCTTCACGGAGAGCCTTCTTTCGTGGGGGGTTGCTGTGGGAACCACGACGGGACGACTCCATGACTTGGTCATGAACCCGTCAAGGCCATCCGATTATCGGGATGCGGTCACCGCTGCCACAAGGCACACTTTTCGGCCAAGCCCGGTGCGGCGGAATCGCGCACCCCTCGGGCGGCCCGGCCTACAGTGGAGACCGGCCGTGGGCGGGGGCCTCGGCCGGAGCGGATGGGGGTACGGACGTGAGCAACGGCAGTCCGGGCGCACCGGTCGTCCACGGCTTTCCGCATCTGGACACGGTCCGCTCCGCCATCACCGCGCTCTACCGGCGGCTCTCACCGGACGGCGTCCACACCTACGGCACCAGCCTGGTCCCCGCCGACGCCGCCTTCTCCGACGCGGACGATCTCCACCTCGGCGCCCAGCGGGTGGCGCGCTCCCTGGTCCAGCACCTCCATCTGCCCGAGGCCCGCATGATCGTCGGCTTCCGGGCGATGGAGCACGCGGCGAGCGTGGAACTGACCGCCGGTCCCGAGTACTTCATCGAGCTCAACGACCGCTTCCGCACCCATCGCAGGGACATCGGGGCGGCGCTCGCGCACGAGGTCACCCATGTGCTGCTGCACCGGCTCGGCCTGGAGTTCCCCGGCACCCGCGCCAACGAGATCCTGACCGACACGACGACGGCCTACCTCGGCGCGGGCTGGCTGCTGCTGGACGCGTTCCGGGAGGACGCCACGTCCCGCCAGAAGCTCGGCTATCTCACCCCCGAGGAGTTCGGATACGTCCTGGCCAAGCGGGCGTTCGCCTTCGGCGAGGACCCCTCCCCGTGGTTCACCAGCCCCCAGGCGTACACCGCGTACACCAAGGGGCGGGAGCGGGCGCTGCACGATCTGCGCAGGCCCCCGCTGACCGCCGCGGGCTGGGCGGGCCGCCGCCGCTACGCCAAGGACCGGCGGTACGCCCAGGACCACCCCGGCACGAGCCCGGACCCGAACGTCCCGTACGCCTTCGAGACCGGCGATCGGGGACTGCGCGTCTCCTTCCCCTGCCCCACCTGCCACCAGCGCATCCGGGTCCCCGTCCGGGGCCGGTTCACCGCGCGCTGCGGGCTGTGCCGGACCGCCCTGGAATGCGACACCTGAGCGTCGTTCCGGCCACCGTAGGATCGAAGCATGACGAACGAGCCGATCAGGGACGAACTACGCCTGTTCGACGCGCTGTACGAGGACGAGAACGCGGTCGTACGGGCGCTGCGCTCGGGCGCCCGGGCCGAGTCGAGCGACGAGGAGGGCACGACGGCGCTCTATCTGGCGTCGGTGCAGGACCGGCTTGAGGCGGTGCGCCTGCTGCTCGCCGCCGGGGCCGACCCGAACCGGGCGAGCGGCCCGGAGGCGAGCGACCTGCCGCTGTGCGGGGCGGCGTGCGGCGGGCACACCGAGGTGGTGGAGGCGCTGCTGTCCGCCGGGGCCCGGCCGGATCTGCGCGAGGAGTTCGGTTTCACCGCGCTGCGGTGGGCGGTCGGTCTGGGGCACGCCCCGACGGTGGAAGTGCTCCTGGCCCGAGGCGCGGACCCGCTGCTGCCGGGCCCGCAGGGCGAGGCGATGCTGGTGCTCGCGGCGCAGCGCGGCTCCCCGCGGACGGTACGGGCGCTGCTCGCGCACGGTGCGGGGGCGGCGGGGCAGGAGTCCGTGGTCGCGCTCGCGCTGGCCGAGGCGCGGCGCATCGCCGCCCTCGATCCGGAGCGGGAGTTGCGGCGGCGGCTGGAGGAGTCGTACGGCTCCGACATCGAGACGGTGACGCTCCACGACCGCAGGGACGGCGAGGAGACGATGGCGGTGGAGCTGCTCAGGGACGGGGTGCCGTCGGCGGGCACGGACCAGCACACGGGCCACGGGGAGATCGCGGCCCTGCTGGGTGGGCCGTCGTAGCCGCTACCGGGCTCCCGGCCGGCCGCGCTCCCAGACCTCACGGGTGAGCACGTACTCGACCTCGCCGTGCTCGGAGCCCTCGATGGCCTCCGGCCAGTCCTCGGTGTACGCCCGCAGGAAGGTCAGCCCCGTCTTCTCCATCACGCGCCGGGATCCCGTGTTGACCGCCATGGTGTTGGCGGTGACCCGCTGGACCCCCAGGTCGGTGAACCCCTTGTCGACCAGGGCCCGCGCGCCCTCGGTGGCGTAACCGCGGCCCCAGGCGACCCGGTTCAGCCGGTAGCCGAGTTCGGCGACGGCGGGGTCGTGGTCGTCCAGCGGCCGGAGCTCGAACCAGCCCAGAAAGGCTCCGGTGTCCTTCTCCCGCGCGGCCCAGAAGCCGCGGGTTCCGGTGCACGGGTGGTCGTGGAGGAGCCTCGGCAGCGTCCGGTCCCGGATGTCCTCGGAGCTCGTCGGCCGGCCGCCGTTGATGTACCGCATGACGGCGGGGTCGTTGTCGAGGGCGAGCAGGTCGGGGGCGTCGGCGTCCGTGACCGGGCGCAGGACGAGCCGGTCGGTCTCCAGGAAGGTGCGCATACGGCGATCCTCACCGCCGGCGGCCGGGCCGCGCCACCCGATATCCGCGCGGGGGTCGGCGGTCCGGGCCGGGGGCCCTGGCGCCCGGCCCGGGGTCAGGGCCCTGAGCGCTGTCCCGGGTCCGGATCTGGTCCCGGCCCGGGCTCAGGGCCCTGAGCGCTGTCCCGGCCCTGGATCAGGTCCCGGCCCTGGATGAGGAACGTCAGCCCTTCCGGGCTGCGCAGCCGCACGACGCGGCGGGCGCCTTCTCCGGCGAGGGTGACGAGGTCCGGCCCGTGGGCGCGGGCCCGGCGGATCACCGCGTCCGGGTCGTCCACGGCGAGGGCCAGCTCCCACTGGGGTGCGGCGCCGCCGGTGGTGTCCGCACCGGTGCCGTCCGCGCCGGAACCGGCTTCCCGGAAGGCCGCGCGGCCGAGGGGCGTGCCCGTCGTCCTGGCGTAGAACTCCCGGGCCCGCTCGGGGTCTTCGCACGCCAGGATCGCGTGGTGGGGCGTGCCGTCGGCCGTGGCCGACACCGGCCACCCGGCGAACCCTCGCGGCCGCCAGAGGGAGAGGACGGCGCCCGCCGGGTCGATCAGTGTGGCGATCCGGCCCTGGTCCCCCGCGTCGAACGGCGGGACGACGACCTGCGCCCCGTTCGCCACCGCCAGAGCCGTACGGTGGTCCACGTCGTCGACCGCGAGGTAGTAGGCGATGTGCGGCGGCGTACCGAGCGGGTAGACCGGCTGGGCGAGATCGCTCACCCCGCCGATCCGGTCACCCCCGGCGGAGATCTTCACGGCCCGCCGCCAGTCCTCCTCGTCCACGGCGAAGTCCCAGCCCAGCACCGAGGAGAAGAAGGCGGCGGTGCCGGACGGGTCGCGGGTCTTGAGGTCCATCCAGCAGAACTCGTTCATCGGGCCGTGCCGCGTCATCGTGTGCTCCTCAGGTGTCCCCTGCTGGATACCGGGCGCCCGCACGGGTGCGCAAGCGGGATTCCCGCGCCGTACGCGATCGGCGGGGCGCGATGCCGGGGCACGGGACACGGGAGCCCGGCATGATCCGAACGAGAAGCCCTAGGACGCCCCGTAGACCCGCCCCGGCTCCTCCGCGTCCGCCAGCAGCCGGCGCGCCGTTTCGCCCGCCTCGGCCGGGGATCTGCGCGCGCCCCGGTCGTCGGTGGGGCCCGGGCGCCAGCCCTCCATGACGGTGATGCGGCCCGCCTCGGCCTCGAAGACACGGCCCGTCACCCCCTCGCTCGCGGCGGAGCCGAGCCAGACGACGAGGGGCGAGACGTTCGCGGGGGCCATGGCGTCGAACTCGCCCGCCCCCGGGGCCGCCATCGTCTCGGCGAAGGTCCGCTCGGTCATCCGGGTCCGGGCGGCCGGGGCGAGGGCGTTGACGTGGACCCCGTACCGGCCCAGCTCGGCCGCCGCGACCAGGGTCAGGGCGACGATTCCGGCCTTGGCCGCCGCGTAGTTGCCCTGGCCGACGCTGCCGAGGAGTCCGGCGCCGGAGCTGGTGTTGATCACCCGGGCGACCGGCGCCCGGCCCGCCTTCGCCTCGGCCCGCCAGTGGGCGGCGGCGTGCTTGAGGGGCAGGAAGTGGCCCCTGAGGTGGACCCGCATCACCGCGTCCCAGTCGTCCTCGTCCAGGTTGACGAGCATCCGGTCGCGCAGGAAGCCCGCGTTGTTGACCAGGGTGTCGAGGCGGCCGAAGGCGTCCACGGCGGTGGTGACCAGGGAGGCGGCACCCTCGGCCGTGGCGATGTCTCCGCCGTGGACGACGGCTTCGCCGCCCGCTGCCACGATCTCGTCGACGACCGCCCGGGCCGGGCCGGCGGAGCCGCCGTCCCCGTCGGGTCCGACGCCGAGGTCGTTGACGACGACACGCGCCCCTTCGGCGGCGAAGGCCAGGGCGTGGGCCCGGCCGAGCCCCCGCCCGGCGCCCGTGACGGCGACGACCCGGTCCGCGCAGAGTCCGGCACGGCGTGCGATGGGTGCGGTCATCTCATCTCCCCATGATCGACGGCTGGTTGACGGTCGGCGGCCCGTTGACGGTCGGTTGACGGTCGGTTGACGACCGGCAGTCGGCCGGTTGGCGCGCGGGGGCGGGACTGCTACCGTCCACCTAGCAAATGTTTGGTGGAAAGGTAGCTGATCCTCCGATGAGTGTCTCCACCGCCTGCCCCTCGGACGGCGTCCGCGTCGTCACCGTGGACCGTCCCCCCGTCAACGCGCTTCCCGTACAGGGCTGGTACGACCTGGCGGACGCCGTCCGTACGGCGGGCCGCGATCCCGGGGTCCGCTGCGTCGTCCTGGCGGCCGCCGGGCGCGGCTTCAACGCGGGCGTCGACATCAAGGAGTTGCAGCACGATACGGGGCACGAGGCCCTGATCGGCGCCAACCGGGGCTGCGCCGAGGCGTTCGCGGCGGTGTACACGTGCGAGGTCCCGGTCGTCGCGGCGGTGCAGGGGTTCTGCCTGGGCGGCGGGGTCGGACTCGTCGGGAACGCCGACGCGATCGTCGCGAGCGAGGACGCGGTCTTCGGTCTGCCGGAGCTGGACCGGGGCGCGCTCGGCGCCGCGACCCACCTGGCCCGGCTGGTCCCGCAGCACCTGATGCGCACGCTGTACTACACCTCCCGCACCGTCACCGCAGCCGAGCTGCTCGCCCACGGTTCCGTCTGGCGGGTGGTCCCGGCCCACGAACTGACGAACGTCGCAATGGAGTTGGCGGCCGAGATCGCCGCCAAGGACGGCCATCTGCTGCGGCTCGCGAAAGCCGCACTGAACGGCATCGACCCCGTCGACGTACAGCGCAGCTACCGCTTCGAGCAGGGGTTCACCTTCGAGGCGAACCTCGCCGGGACCGCCGCCCGGGTCCGCGACACCTTCGGCAAGGAGGCCTGAACCGTGACCACTCCCCCTCGTCCGCGCGACAAGACGATGACACCCGAGGAGGTCGTCGACCGGCTGAGCAGCGGCATGACGATCGGGATCGGTGGCTGGGGGTCGCGCCGCAAGCCGATGGCCCTGGTCAGGGCGCTGCTCCGGTCGCCCGTCACGGATCTCACGGTGATCTCCTACGGCGGCCCGGACGTGGGGCTGCTGGCCGCGTCGGGCCGGATCGCCCGTCTGGTCACGGCGTTCGTGACGCTCGACTCCATCCCGCTGGAGCCGCACTACCGGGCCGCCCGGCAGCGCGGGGCGTTCGCGCTGACGGAGATCGACGAGGCGATGTTCATGTGGGGACTGCACGCGGCGGCGAACCGGCTGCCGTTCCTGCCGGTTCGCGCGGGCATCGGATCGGATGTGATGCGGGTCAACCCCGAGCTGCGTACGGTGACGTCACCGTACGAGGACGGCGAGGAGTTCGTGGCGATGCCGGCCCTGCGGATGGACGCGGCGCTGATCCACCTCAACCGGGCGGACCGGCTCGGCAACGGCCAGTACCTGGGCCCCGACCCGTACTTCGACGACCTGTTCTGCGAAGCGGCGGACGCGGCGTACGTCTCCTGCGAACGCATCGTGAGTACGAGGGAGTTGACCGAGAACTCCACCGCCCCGCAGACCCTCCTCGTCCAACGGCACTCGGTCGCCGGTGTGGTGGAGACCCCGGGCGGGGCGCACTTCACGTCCTGCGTACCCGACCACCCGCGTGACGAGCCGTTCCAGAAGGCGTACGCGGCCGCTGCGGCGGACCCGGCGGCCTGGGCGGAGTTCGCGGCCCGCTTCCTGCCGCCGGACGGCGACGAGAAGGGCTACCAGCAGGCGGTCCGCACCTGGCACGAGGAGCAGAAGTGAACGCGTCCACGACCGGAAGCATCACCCGTGCCGAGTACTGCGTGATCGCGTGCGCGGAGGCGTGGCGGGGCGACGGCGAGATCCTGGCCAGCCCGATGGGCGCCGTGCCGTCGGCCGGGGCGCGGCTGGCCCGGCTGACCTTCTCCCCCGACCTGCTGCTCACGGACGGCGAGGCGACGCTCGTCGGCCCGGACGGTGAGGCGGAGGGCTGGCTGCCCTACCGCAGGCATCTGGCCCTGGTGACCGGCGGGCGGCGGCACGTGATGATGGGCGCGAGCCAGATCGACCGCTTCGGCAACCAGAACATCTCCTGCATCGGCGACTGGGAACAGCCCTCCCGCCAGCTGCTCGGGGTCCGTGGCGCACCCGTCAACACCCTGAACAACCCGGTGAGTTACTGGATCCCCCGGCACTCCTCCCGGGTCTTCGTCGAACGCGTCGACATGATCTGCGGGGTCGGCCACGACAGCGCGAGGGCGGCGGGCCCGTCGGCCACCCGCTTCCACCGCATCCCCCGGGTCGTCAGCGATCTCGGCGTCTTCGACTTCGCGACGCCCGACCGCTCGATGCGCCTCGCCTCGGTCCACCCCGGCGTCACGGTGGACCAGGTCCGCGAAGCGACGGGTTTCGCGCTCACGGTCCCGGACGACGTCCCGTACACCCGCGCCCCCTCCCCCACCGAGCTCGCCCTGATCCGTGAGGTTATCGACCCGGCCCGCACCCGGGACCGGGAGGTCCGGTCCTGATGCGCACCGCTCTGACCGACCTCGTCGGTGTCCGGCACCCGATCGTGCAGACCGGGATGGGCTGGGTGGCGGGCCCCCGCCTGGTCTCCGCGACCGCGCGGGCCGGGGCGCTCGGCATCCTCGCGTCGGCGACCATGTCACCGGACCAACTGCGTTCGGCCGTAAGGGAGGTGAAGTCCCGGACCGACGCGCCGTTCGGGGTGAATCTGCGGGCGGACGCGGGGGACGCCCGGGAGCGGGTCCGGATCATGGTCGAGGAGGGCGTGCGGGTGGCGTCGTTCGCGCTCGCCCCGTCGCGGGAGCTGATCGCGGAGCTGAAGGACGCGGGCGTGGTCGTCGTCCCGTCGGTGGGGGCCCGGCGGCACGCGGAGAAGGTCGCGGCGTGGGGCGCGGACGCGGTGATCGTGCAGGGCGGCGAGGGCGGCGGCCACACCGGCGAGGTCGCCACCACGGTGCTGCTGCCGCAGGTCGTCGACGCGGTGGACATCCCGGTGGTCGCGGCGGGCGGCTTCCACGACGGCCGGGGCCTGGTGGCGGCGCTGGCGTACGGGGCGGTGGGCGTCGCGATGGGCACCCGGTTCCTGCTGACGTCGGACTCGACGGTCCCGGACGCGGTGAAGGCCCGCTATCTGGGGGCGACCGCCAAGGACATCACCCTGACGAGGGCGGTGGACGGCCTCCCGCACCGGATGCTCCGTACGGAGATGGTGGCGGAACTGGAGGGTGCGGGCCGGCTGCGCTCCCTGTACCGGGCGCTGCGCCGGGCGTACGGCTTCCGCCGGATCTCCGGCCTGAGCTGGCCGGCCATGG
Source organism: Streptomyces sp. NPDC091287 (assembly GCF_044768525.1). NCBI lineage: Bacteria > Bacillati > Actinomycetota > Actinomycetes > Kitasatosporales > Streptomycetaceae > Streptomyces > Streptomyces sp. NPDC091287. The sequence goes on along the minus strand of NZ_JBIVUV010000006.1, from coordinate 403,280 downwards.
TCCGCGACGGCCTGGCGATGCGGCACGGCAAGGAGCTGAGCTGGAGCCAGGTGCTGCTGGCGGCGAACACCCCGATGCTGCTGAGGGCGTCGATGGTCGACGGCCGCACGGACCTCGGCATCATGGCCTCGGGCCAGGTCGCGGCCCTGATCGAGGACCTGCCGAGCGTAGCGGAGCTGGTGGACCGGATCGTGGCCGAGGCGGAGACGACGCTCGCGACCCTGACCGCCGAATCCGGCTCGGCCGACGCGTGAGTTCCGGCCCGGTCCCACATCGGCCCGGGCGTGGGCTCGGCTGACACCAACAGCCGGGCGGCCTGATCCAGCCCGTCCGGCGCTTGAGGACAAGACCTCGGCCGACGTCGGCCCGAGACCGGACGACCGGACCGCCGCACCCAGCCCGTCCGGCGATTGAGGACAAGACCCCGGCCACATCGGCCCGAGACTGGCCCCTCGGCCGACGTCGGCCCGAGACCGGACGACCGGACCGCCGCACCCAGCCCGTCCGGCGATTGAGGACAAAGCCCCGGTCCGGGGCTTTCGGGGCTCTGCCCCGGACCCCGGTCCTCAAGCGCCGGACGGCTTGGGATGGCCCGGTGGTGGGCCCTACGCGGCCCGACGTCCCCGCGCAGGCGCGCCGGAGCGGCCGGCGCCACCGGAGCGCGGCGCCCCGCCACCGGAGCGCGCCGCCCCGCCCGAGCGCGCCGCGCCGCCACCGGCCCCGGCACCCGTACCGGCCCCTCGCCGCCCACGTCCCCGGCTGCCGGACCGCACCGTGCCCCCGCCGGAGCCGGTACCGGAACCGCCCGACCGGGTCCGCTGCTTCGGCGGCGTCGGCTGCGCCACCTCGATCACGATCGCGACGCCCGAAGGCTCGCGGGCTCCCGTGATCCGGCCCAGTTCCGCGTCGCTGGAGGTGACCCGCGTGGTGCGCGGCGCGATGCCCGCGTCCTGCATCAGCCGGGTCATCTCGCGCTTCTCCTCGGGCAGCACCAGCGTGACGACGCTGCCGGACTCCCCGGCGCGCGCCGTGCGCCCGCCGCGGTGGAGGTAGTCCTTGTGGTCGGTCGGCGGGTCCACGTTGACGACCAGGTCGAGGTCGTCGACGTGGATGCCGCGGGCCGCGACGTTCGTCGCGACGAGCGCGGTGACCTCCCCGTTCTTGAACTGGTCGAGCGTGCGGTTGCGCTGCGGCTGCGAGCGCCCGCCGTGCAGGGCGGCCGCCCGTACACCGCTGGCGAGCAGCCGCTTCGCGAAGCGGTCGGCGGCGCGCTTGGTGTCGACGAACATGATCACCCGGCCCTCGCGGGCGGCGATCTTCGTGGCGACGGCCTTCTTGTCGGTCTCGTCCAGGACGTGGAGCACGTGGTGCTCCATCGTGGTGACCGCACCGGCGGACGGGTCGACGGAGTGCACGACCGGGTCGGTGAGGAACATCTTCACGAGCCGGTCGATGTTCTTGTCGAGGGTCGCGGAGAACAGCATCCGCTGCCCGTCCGCCTCGACCTGCTTGAGCAGGGCGACGACCTGCGGCATGAAGCCCATGTCGGCCATCTGGTCGGCCTCGTCGAGGACGGTGATGGAGACCTCGTCCAGGCGGCAGTCGCCGCGCTCGATGAGGTCCTTGAGCCGGCCCGGGGTGGCGACGAGCACTTCGGCGCCGCGCCGCAGGGTGGCGGACTGCTTGGTGATCGACATGCCGCCGACGACGGTGGCCATCCGCAGGTTCACGGCGGTCGCGTACGGGGTCAGCGCGTCGGTGACCTGCTGGGCCAGCTCGCGCGTCGGCACGAGGACCATGGCGAGCGGGGCGCGCGGCTCGCTGCGGCGTCCGGCGGTGCGGGCCAGCAGCGCCAGGCCGAAGGCGAGCGTCTTGCCGGAGCCGGTGCGCCCGCGGCCGAGGATGTCGCGGCCGGCCAGCGAGTTCGGCAGGGTCGCGCCCTGGATCGGGAACGGCTCGGTGACGCCCAGCGCGGTGAGGGTCTTCAGCAGCCCGGCGGGCATGTCCAGGTCGGCGAAGGCGTCGACGGCGGGCAGCGCGGGGGTCACGGTCTCCGGCAGGGCGAACTCGCCCTGCGGCGGGGTGGCGCGGCGGCGGGCCGGGGGCTTGGAGCCGCCCTGGGCCTTGGAGCGGGGTGCGCCGCCCCGGCCGTTCGCGGGAGCCTGGGTGCCGGCGCCCTGGCCGCGGCCTCGGCCACGGGCCGGTCGCGAGCGGGGGGTGCGGTCCTGGCGTTCGGAGCTGGTCATACGGAATTGCCCTCCTGGGGGATTCCTGGGCAACTGCCGAGTGGGTTTACTGCGATGTGCCGGCCCGACCGTCTGTGATGCGCCCCCAGGATGTGCGCACGAAACGGGTTTTTGCTCGGACAGCACAAACCGGGGCCCGCACCTTCACGGTGCGGGCCCCGGTCAGCGAGGTACGCGTCCGGCAATTAGGCCGGGACGATGTTCTCCGCCTGCGGGCCCTTCTGGCCCTGCGTGACGTCGAAGGAGACCTTCTGGCCCTCCTGGAGCTCACGGAAGCCCGAGGTGGCGATGTTGGAGTAGTGGGCGAAGACGTCGGCGCCGCCGCCGTCCTGCTCGATGAAGCCGAAGCCCTTTTCCGAGTTGAACCACTTCACGGTTCCAGTAGCCATGTCATTCTCCTAAAAGAGGTGCAGTGCCGAGAATCCGCACTTTACGGATTCCAAGTCGCCGCATTGAGCCCCACCCGGAGAAAGCCGGAAAACAATAAAGCGCCTGAGGAAGCATTCCCGTCAGGCGCACATAAAGTTCATGGGTACCAAAACTGCAACGGGAAACACCCTAGCACGTCCTCTCCTCCGGCGGCGGAGCGCGCCGCGCCGCCGGAGGAAAAAGTTGGCTGACCAGAGGGTGTACGCGCGGGGCCACCGGGGTCCGCGGGCGGGCCCGGGGCCGGTTCTCAGAGCCGCTCGACGATGGTGACGTTGGCCTGTCCGCCGCCTTCGCACATCGTCTGGAGCCCGTAGCGGCCGCCGGTGCGTTCCAGTTCGTGCAGCAGGGTCGTCATCAGCCGGGCGCCGGTCGCGCCGAGCGGGTGGCCCAGGGCGATGGCTCCGCCGTTGACGTTGACCCGCTCGGGGTCGGCACCGGTCTCTTTCAGCCAGGCGAGGACGACCGGGGCGAACGCCTCGTTGATCTCGACGAGGTCGATGGCGTCGAGGGTGAGGCCGGCCTTCTTCAGGGCGTACGCGGTGGCCGGGATCGGGGCCGAGAGCATCCGGATCGGGTCCTCGCCCCGTACGGACAGGTGGTGGACCCGGGCCCGCGGGGTGAGCCCGTGTTCGGCGACGGCCCGCTCCGAGGCGATGAGCAGGGCGGCGGCCCCGTCGGAGACCTGGGAGGAGCAGGCCGCGGTGATGGTGCCGCCCTCCACGACAGGCCGCAGACCGGCCATTTTCTCCAGGGTGGTGTCGCGGCGCGGCCCTTCGTCCGTGGTGACGTCCCCGTACGCGACGGTCTCGCGGGCGAAGCGGCCCTCGTCGATGGCGCGGAGCGCCCGGTGGTGGGAGGTGAGGGCGAACTCCTCCATGTCCCGGCGGCTGATCCCCCACTTCTCGGCGATCAGCTGGGCGCCGTGGAACTGGTTGACGGGGGCGTCGCCGTAGCGGGCGCGCCAGCCCTCGCTGCCCGCGTACGGCCCCTGGGTGAGGCCGAGGGGTTCGGCGGCCTGCCGGGAGGCGAAGGCGATCGGGATCTGGGTCATGTTCTGGGTGCCGCCGGCGACGACGAGGTCCTGGGTGCCGGAGAGGACGCCCTGGGCCGCGAAGTGGAGGGCCTGCTGGGAGGAGCCGCACTGCCGGTCGATGGTGACGCCGGGGACCTCCTCGGGGAGTCCGGCGGCCAGCCATGACGTACGGGCGATGTCACCGGCCTGGGGTCCGACGGTGTCGAGGCAGCCGAAGACGACGTCCTCGACGGCCGCCGGGTCGACTCCGGAGCGGGCGATCAGCTCCTTCAGCACATGCGCGCCGAGGTCGGCGGGGTGGACGGCCCCGAGGCCGCCCCCGCGCCGCCCGACGGGGGTGCGTACCGCTTCGACGATGTAGGCCTCGGCCATGGCTGCTGCTCCTCGGTGCGCTCGGGGTGGACCGGTTTCCGGTTACGTACGCAGGGCGATTCCGTCGAGCACCATCGACAGGTACTGACGGGCGATCTCCTCGGGGCTGTGGTGTCCGCCGGGCCGGTACCAGGAGGCCGCGACCCAGACGGTGTCGCGGACGAAGCGGTAGGTGAGGCGGATGTCGAGGTCGTCGCGGAAGGCGCCTTCGGCGACGCCGCGTTCCAGGGTGCCGAGCCAGGCCTTCTCGAACTTCGTCTGCGAGTCGACGAGGTAGGCGAAGCGCGGCTGGGTGGCGAGGTGCTTGGACTCCTTCTGGTAGATCGCGACGGCGGGGCGGTGCCGGTCGATCTCCCGGAAGGACTCGGTGACCAGGGCCTCGATGGTCTCGCGGGGGCCGAGGCCGGCCTCCAGGACCGTGTCGTAGCCCTGCCAGAGCTCGTCGAGGAAGGTGGAGAGGATCTCGTCGATCATCGATTCCTTGGAATCGAAGTGGTAGTAGAGGCTGCCCGCGAGCATCCCGGCCTCGTCCGCGATCCGGCGGACGGTGGTGGCGTTGTATCCCTGGGCGGCGAAGACCTCGGCGGCGGTGGCGAGCAGTTCACGGCGTCGCTCCGGCGTGGGGGTCACCTGGGGCTTCTTCTTGGTAGGCACCCGGCCATTGTCCGCCCGCGGCCTGTGTGTTCACGCATGCTGGCTGCTGACGGGGACGACCTCGCCGGTCATGTACGAGGAGTAGCCGCTGGCGAGGAAGACGATCACGTTGGCGACCTCCCAGGGTTCGGCGTACCGGCCGAAGGCCTCCTTCGCGGTGAGTTCGGCGAGCAGTTCGGTGGAGGTGACCTTGGCCAGGTGGGGGTGCATGGCGAGGCTGGGGGCGACGGCGTTGACGCGTACGCCGTAGTCGGCGGCCTCGACGGCGGCGCAGCGGGTGAGGGCCATGACGCCGGCCTTGGCGGCGGCGTAGTGGGCCTGGCCGCGCTGGGCGCGCCAGCCGACGACGGAGGCGTTGTTGACGAGGACTCCGCCGGTGCCGGCGGCCTTGAGGGAGCGCAGAGCGGCGCGGGTGCAGCGGAAGGTGCCGTTGAGGGTGACGTCGAGGATCCGCGTCCACTGGTCGTCGGTCATCTCGGTGAGCTCGGCGGTGCCGCCGAGGCCCGCGTTGTTGACGACGATGTCGAGGCCGCCGTGGGCGCGTTCGGCGTGTGCGAAGAGGGCTTCGACCTGATCCTCGTCGGTGACGTCGCAGGTCAGGTGGGTGACGCGGTCGGGTCCGAACTCGTCGGCGAGGGCGTGCGCGCTCTCCTTCAGCCGACGGGCGTGGGCGTCGCCGATCACGACGCGGGCGCCCTCCTCCAGGAAGCGGCGGGCGGTCGCGCCGCCGATCCCGGCTCCGGCGGCGGCGGTGACGACGGCGGTGCGCCCGGCCAGCAGTCCGTGTCCCGGCAGGTACGGCGGTGTGTCCATGGCCCGGTCCCCCGACTTCTCGACGGTCTGTGGGCCGTACGTTAACCTACCAAACACTTGTTAGGGAACACTCTCGGCGACGGGCCGACCGGACGGAAGGCGGGCGCTTGATGGATCTGGCGCAGACGGCACGGACAGCAGCCCTGCGGGCCGAGGCCCGGGCCTGGCTCCGGGACCACGTACCGGCCCGGCCGCTGCCCTCCCTGGAGACCGAGGAGGGGTTCGCCGCGCACCGGGAGTGGGAGGCGCTGCTGGGCACCGGACGGTGGTCGGCGGTCTCCTGGCCGAAGGAGTACGGGGGCCGGGGCGTGGATCTCTTCGGCTGGCTGGCGTTCGAGGAGGAGTACTGGGCGGCGGGCGCACCGGGCCGGGTCTCGCAGAACGGGATCAGCCTCCTCGCCCCGACCCTCCTCGCCCACGGCACGGCCGAGCAGCGGGCCCGCGTGCTGCCCCCGATGGCGAGCGGCGAGGTCATCTGGGCGCAGGCCTGGTCGGAGCCGGAGGCCGGGTCGGACCTGGCGGCGCTGCGGTCGCGGGCGGTGCGCACGGACGGCGGGTGGCTGTTGTCGGGGCAGAAGACCTGGTCCTCGCGGGCTGCGTTCGCGGACCGGGCCTTCGGCATCTTCCGTACGGACCCCGGGGCGTCGAAGCCGCATCACGGGCTCACGTATCTGATGTTCGGGCTGTCGGAGCCGGGGGTCACCGTGCGCCCGATCGGGCGGCTGGACGGGAAGCCCGCGTTCGCCGAGATCTTCCTCGACGAGGTCTTCGTACCGGACGCGGAGGTCATCGGGGAGCCGGGGCAGGGCTGGCGCATCGCCATGTCGGCCACCGGCGACGAGCGCGGCCTCACCCTCCGCTCCCCCGGCCGTTTCCTGGCCGCCGCCGACCGGTTGCAGGCCTTGTGGCGGGAGGCGGGCGACCCGGCGGACACGGCGCTGCGGGACCGGGTAGCGGACGCGGTGATCGGGGCGCGGGCGTATCAGCTGTTCACGGCCGCCTCCGCGTCCCGGTTCGCGGCGGGGGCGTCGCTGGGGCCCGAGTCCAGCCTGAACAAGGTGTTCTGGTCGACGTACGACATCGCGCTGCACGAGACGGCGCTCGATCTGCTGGGCCCGGACGCGGAGCTGGCGGACACGGCGTGGGCGGAGGGGTACGTCTTCGCGCTCGCGGGCCCCGTGTACGCCGGGACCAACGAGATACAGCGGGACATCATCGCCGAGCGGCTGCTCGGCCTGCCGAAGGGACGGCGCTGATGCGTTTCCTCCTCGACGACGAGCAGCGGGAGTTCGCCCGGTCGCTGGACGCGATGCTGACGGCGGCCGGCACACCGTCGGTCCTGCGGGCGTGGGCCGCCGGGGACCACAAGCCGGGGCGGGCCCTGTGGGGGCGGCTCGCGGACGCGGGAGTGTTCGCGCTCGCGGTTCCTCAGGCGTACGGGGGTCTGGGTCCGCTCCCCGTGGAGGTGGCCGTCGCCTGCGTCGAGCTGGGGCGGCACGCGGTGCCCGGACCGGTGGCGGAGACCCTGGCGGCCGGGGTGCTGCTGAGCGGGGCGGGCGGGCCCGCGGCCGAGGAGTGGCTGCCCGGGATCGCCTCCGGCGGCGCGGTCGTCTCGCTGCGGCTGGCGGGGCACGGGCCGTACGCCCTGGACGCGGACGCGGCGGACGCGGTGTTCACGGTGGACGGCGACGAACTGCGGCTCGCGCCGGGGCCCGGGGAGCCGTCGGCATCGGCGGATCCGGCGCGGCGGCTGTTCCGGCCGGAGGCGGGCGGCGAGGTGGCGGCGGCCGGTCCCGGGGTGCGCGAGGCGGCGCGGGCGGCGGGCGATCTGGCGGCGTTCGCCACGGCGGCCCTGGCGCTGGGCTGCGGGGAGGAGCTGCTGCGGGCGACCGTGGCGTACGTGAGGCAGCGCACCCAGTTCGGGGTGCCCGTCGGGTCGTTCCAGGCGGTCAAGCACCGCCTCGCGGACACCTTGCTCGGCCTGGAGTTCGCCCGCCCGCTGCTGTACGGGGCGGCGGTGGAGCTGGCCGGGGAAACGGCCGGGGCGGGGGCGGCGGTCGCGGCGGCGAAGGCGGCGGCGGGCGAGGCGGGGTACGCGGCGGCCCGCACCGCGCTCCAGTCGCACGGCGCGGTCGGCTACACCGAGGAGCTGGACCTCGCGTGGTGGCTGCGCCGGGCCCGGCCGCTGCGGGACGCCTGGGGGACGCCGTCCGCCTGCCGGGCCCGGGTGCTGGCGGGCTGAGACCCGGGCGCGCGCCGCCCCCGGTCCGGGCGCCGCCCCGGTTCAGGACACGTCGGTCGGCGAGGTGTCGTCGCCGGTGCGGCGCACGGTGCGCAGCGGCTGCCCGGGACGCCAGGACCGGATGACCAGCGCCTCGCCGTCGAGCCCGATGCGGACCACCTCGGTCAGCTCGGCCCGGAAGAGGTGGAAGGGCTCCGGCGGGGTCGCCTCCTCGATGAAGCGGGCGATCACCTGCGGGTCGGTGATCTCCACGGCCCGGCCGCTGACGCGGACGTCCCCGTCGTTCAGCTCGGCGTCGGGCCCCGGGTTGGCCTGGAGCGCGAAGCGCGGATCGCGCCGCAGGTCCAGGGCCTTGCGGGAGTTCGGCATCATGCCGAGCAGCAGCTCACCGAAGCGGAAGTCGGCCTCCAGGCCGGTGACCCGGGGCGAGCCGTCCTTCCGCAGGGTGGCCAGGACGTGGTGCTTGTAGAGCCGGAAGCGGGCTCGCACGGTGTCGGCGAACTCGGGCTCGGCGGCGGCGAAGGCGTCCCAGGAGACAGGCGCGTGCGCAGGCGGTGAAGACGTCATGGACGCCATGGAACACCGGATACCCGACAACTCCTGTCGGTATTCGCGCGCGACAGGCGGACGAATTTCGGCGAACCGAACGCGCAGCGAACGCCATCACGCCCTACGGCGTCACCACCGCACCGCCTCAGGCGTGGTCCTCCGGAGCCGGCCGGGTGAGCCTCAGCATGACCTCGTCGTACTCCTCGTCGACGCGGCGGCTCTCCTCCACGAAGCCCATCCGGGCGTAGAAGCTCCGGGCCCCCGTGTTCTTCTCGTACACCTCAAGGGTCAACGCACCGTGCAGCGCCGCCGCGTGTTCGACCAGGCGCCGGCCCACCCCGGTGCCCTGTGCCTCCGGGGCCACGAAGAGGCCGCCGATCTCGGCGCCCAAGAGCCCCAGGAGGGCCACCACACGGCCGTCCGTCTGTGCGACCCAGTTCTCGGCGTGGACGAGATAGATCTCGCGCATCTTGCGGGCGCGCTCGCCCTCGCCCTCGCCGGGGATGAAGGGGTGGGCCGCGCCGCCGGCCCGGGACCAGACGTCCACCGCCGCGTTCTCGTCCTCGGCGGCATAGCGACGGATCACGGTGGTTCGGGACGCGTTTTCGGGCATGCGCGCGACCGTATCCCGCGGCGGGGCGATCGGCAGCCGAGTTTCCCGCTCACGGAGGGCACGGCCAGGGCCCGTCGGAAGCCCGCTGGGCAGTCCGGTCACACGTCCGAGAACGTGATGAGCACCGCCTGGCCCATCGTCCGCAGGACCCCGGGCGACGCCCCGGCCGCCAGCACCGCGTCGTAGCGGTCCAGCCGGACGCCCCCGCCCTCCAGCTCCGCGCCGTCGTCCAGGGAGACGGCCAGCACGACACCGCCCTCCGGCGGCAGCAGGCGGACCGTGCCGCAGACGACGGCGGTCTCCGCCCGCGTACGGGCCCTGCGGTACATGACGTTGAGATTGACGACGGGGCCGCCCAGCAGGAAGCCCTCCGTGGGCAGGTCGCCGGGGAAGCCGTGCGGCCACAGCGGCTCGTCGACGATGTGGTGCTCGCCGCCGACGACGAGGTCCATGCCCGCGCCCTCGACCACGGTCAGCACGCGCTCCACGCCCGGGAACGCGGAGAACGGCCCGTCGGCGGTGACGTCCGCCAGGCTCACCCGCCAGTCGAAGGCGTCCGTCCCCGCGCCCTCGGGGCCGATGGCGATCTCGCGGACGGTCCCGCCGCCGTTCTTCCAGGGGACGGGCGGGCGGTCGGCGGCGCGCAGGATCCGTACCGTCATCGGACGATCCCCTGCTCCCGGGCGGCGGCCAGCCAGAGCGGGAACTCGGCGACGAGCCGGTCGTACAGCTCGGAGTCCGGGACCTTCCGGGGGTCCTCGCCGGCGTGGAAGTACCCGGCGTTGTCGACCGTCCGCTTGGCGGGGACGGCCAGCTCGTCGAGCTTGCGCAGGAAGTCGAACTGGCTGCTGCGGGTGTTGCCGAAGCCGACGAACTGCCAGAACAGGGGCAGCTTCGCGGCCTTGCAGAGGTAGCGCTCGGCGGCGAGCTTGTTGATCGGCCCGCCGTCCGTCTGGAAGACGACCAGGGCGGGCGCGGTGGAGCCGCTGTCGAGGTAGTGGTCGATGACCGCGTCCATCGCCAGGTGGTAGCTGGTCTTCCCCATGTGCCCGAGGCCCGCCCAGATCTCGTCGATCCGGCCGTGGTGGTTGTCGAGGGCGATGTCGGTGACCGCGTCGACATCGGTGGAGAAGAAGACGACGGGCACCGTGCCGTCGTCGTCGAGGTTGGCCGACAGGCCCAGCACCCGGTCGGCGAGCGCCTGGACGCTGCCGTCGTTGTAGTACGGCTTCATCGAGCCGGAGTGGTCGAGGACGAGGTAGACGGCCGCGCGGTGACCGTCCAGTCCGTGCTTCTCCAGTGAGATCCCGGCGCTCGTGTAGTGACCGACCAGGGCCGGAGCCGTCTCCCGCACCTTGGTGAGGCTGATGGCCGGGCCGGTGCCCACGGCCGTGTTCGCACCCTGCATGACGGCCCCCCGTTCTGTGCTCCGCGGACCTTGAGCGTAGGCCACCGCCGGGCCCCGGGCACACGGCCCACCGCACCGGTTCGCTATCTTGATCGCCGCCGCCCCCACCGGCCCCGTTGCACATCCCCAGTGAAGGAGCCGGCCATGGAGGCCGCCGCCACCGCGTGTTACCGCCATCCGTCCTACGAGACGTATGTCCGCTGCACCCGTTGCGACCGCTACATCTGCCCGGACTGCATGCGGGAGGCGGCCGTAGGGCACCACTGCGTGGAGTGCGTGAAGGAGGGACAGCGCTCGGTGCGCCAGGCCCGTACGGTCTTCGGCGGTGCGGTGTCCCGGGCGACGGCGCCGATCGTGACGTACGTCCTGATGGCGCTCAACGTCCTGGTCTACATCGGCGAGGTGGTCAGGCCGGAGATCGTGGACCGGTTCGCGGTGCTCGGGGCGGCGCTCACCGGGCCGGACGGCGAGCAGTACTACTACCGGGGTGACACCTATCCCGGGTACGAGCTGACGGGCATCGCGGACGGGGAGTGGTACCGGCTGGTGACCGGGGCCTTCCTGCACCTTCCGCCGGACGCCTCGTTCGGGGTGATGCACCTGGTGTTCAACATGTTCGCGCTGTGGAACATCGGCCGGGCGGTGGAGGGCCAGCTCGGGCGGGCCCGTTATCTGGCGCTGTATCTGCTGTCGGCGGTGGGCGGTTCGGTCCTGGTGTACCTGCTGGCCCCGGACACCTCGACGGTCGGCGCCTCCGGCGCGGTCTTCGGGCTGGCTGCCGCGTACTGGGTCATCCACCGGCGGCTCGGCCGTGACATGGCGGCCGTCAACCGTTTCATGGCCGGATTCCTGCTCTGGATGCTGATCTCGGCCGCGTTCACCTCGTGGCAGGGGCACCTGGGCGGGCTGCTGACCGGGGCGCTGGTGACGTACGGGCTCGCCTTCGCACCGGCGAAGCTGCGCGTGTGGCCGGTCCAGCTCGCGGGCGGGCTGGTGCTGGCGGGCCTGTTCGCGGTGGCGGTGGCCCTGCGGACCTCGGCTCTGACCGGCGGCTGAGGCCGGGCGCCGCTGAGGCCGGGCGCCGTGGAAGGCACCCGGCCCCGGACGCGCCACGGCGCCCGCTTGAGTCCGGTCGGGGACAGGCAGGCGCCGCGTTCAGTTCCGTACGCCGTTGTACGGGACGTCTTGTGGGGGCTCCCCCGGGCCGCGCGGCCCAGGGGGAACCCGGGTGGTGCTCAGACCAGCAGCGAGCGGTCCGTCGGGCGGATCGGCGCCGGCAGGGCGCTGGTCCCGGTCAGGAAGCGGTCCACTCCGCGGGCGGCGGAGCGGCCCTCGGCGATCGCCCAGACGATCAGCGACTGGCCGCGTCCCGCGTCACCGGCGACATAGACGCCGTCGACGTTGGTCGCGTAGTGCTCGTCGCGGGCGACGTTGCCGCGCTGGTCGAGCTCCAGGCCGAACTGCTGGACCAGACCGTTGGACTGGTCGGTTCCGGTGAAGCCCATGGCGAGGGTGACGAGCTGCGCGGGGATGCGCCGCTCCGTGCCGGGCTTCTGCTCCAGCTTACCGTCCTTGAACTCGACCTCCACCAGGTGGAGGGCCGCGACGTTTCCGTCCTCGTCGCCCTCGAAGTGGGTGGTGGAGACGGAGTAGACCCGCTCGCCGCCCTCCTCGTGCGCGGAGGTGACCTTGTAGAGCATCGGGAAGGTCGGCCACGGCTGGTTGGCGTTCCGGTCCTCGCCCGGCTTCGGCATGATCTCCAGCTGGGTGACGGAGGCCGCGCCCTGGCGGTGGGCGGTGCCGACGCAGTCGGCTCCGGTGTCGCCGCCGCCGATGACGACGACGTGCTTGCCGCCGGCGTGGATCGGGGCCACCGTCAGGTCGCCCTCCTGCACCTTGTTGGCGAGCGGCAGGTACTCCATCGCGAAGTGGATGCCGCCCAGCTCACGGCCGGGGACGGGCAGGTCGCGGGAGACGGTGGCGCCGGCCGCGATGACGACCGCGTCGTAGCGGCGGCGGAGCTTCGCGGCGTCGATGTCCTTGCCGATCTCCACCTCCGTACGGAACTTGGTGCCTTCCAGGCGCATCTGCTCGATGCGGCGGTTGATGTGCGACTTCTCCATCTTGAACTCGGGGATGCCGTAGCGGAGAAGACCCCCGATGCGGTCCGCGCGCTCGTAGACGGCGACGGTGTGGCCGGCCCGGGTCAGCTGCTGGGCGGCGGCGAGTCCCGCCGGGCCCGAGCCGATGACCGCGACGGTCTTGCCGGAGAGCCGCTCCGGCGGCTGCGGGGTGACGTCGCCGCTGTCCCACGCCTTGTCGATGATGGAGACTTCGACGTTCTTGATGGTGACGGCGGGCTGGTTGATGCCGAGCACGCACGCCGACTCGCAGGGGGCCGGGCACAGCCGCCCGGTGAACTCCGGGAAGTTGTTCGTGGCGTGCAGCCGCTCGGAGGCAGCGGTCCAGTCCTCGCGGTAGGCGTAGTCGTTCCACTCGGGGATGAGGTTTCCGAGCGGGCAGCCGTTGTGGCAGAACGGGATGCCGCAGTCCATGCAGCGGCCGGCCTGCTTGCTGATGATCGGGAGCAGGGAGCCCGGAACGTAGACCTCGTTCCAGTCCTTGACGCGCTCGGCCACGGGGCGGGTCTGGGCGACCTCGCGTCCGGTGGTCAGGAAGCCCTTGGGGTCAGCCATGGGTCGCCGCCTCCATCATCTTCTCGGTGGTCTCCTGCTCGGAGAGACCGGCGAGCTCAGCGGCGTCCTTGGCGGCGAGCACTGCCTTGTACGTGGACGGGATGATCTTGCTGAAGCGGGTCACGGAGGTGTCCCACTCGGTGAGGAGCTTCTCGGCGACGGTGGAGCCGGTCTCCTCGCGGTGGCGGCGCACGACGTCGTGCAGCCACTGCCGGTCGGTGTCGTCCAGTTCCTCGACCGCGCCGAGGTTGCCGACGTTGACGTTGTCGGGGTTCAGGTCGATGACGTACGCGACGCCGCCCGACATGCCGGCCGCGAAGTTGCGGCCGGTCTCGCCGAGGACGACGGCCTGGCCGCCGGTCATGTACTCGCAGCCGTGGTCGCCGACGCCCTCGGAGACGACGAGCGCACCGGAGTTGCGGACGCAGAAGCGTTCGCCGGTGCGGCCGCGCAGGAAGACCTCGCCGCCGGTCGCGCCGTAGCCGATGGTGTTGCCGGCGATGGTGGAGTACTCGGCGAGGTGGTCGGCGCCCCGGTCGGGGCGGACGATCACCCGGCCGCCGGAGAGGCCCTTGCCGACGTAGTCGTTGGCGTCGCCCTCCAGGCGCAGGGTCACTCCGCTCGGCAGGAACGCGCCGAAGGACTGGCCGGCCGAGCCGGTGAAGGTGATGTCGATGGTGTTCTCGGGCAGGCCGGAACCACCGAACTTCTTGGTCACCTCGTGGCCGAGCATGGTGCCGACGGTCCGGTTGATGTTGCGGATCGCGACCTGGGCGCGGACCGGCTGGGCGGCCTCGGGGGTCTCCGCCCCGAGGGCGTCGGCGGCCAGCTTGATCAGCTGGTTGTCGAGCGCCTTCGTCAGACCGTGGTCCTGCTCGACGATGCGGTGGCGGACCGCGCCCTCGGGCAGCTCGGGGACGTAGAAGAGCGGAGCCAGGTCCAGGCCCTGCGCCTTCCAGTGGGTGATCGCCCGGTCGGTGTCGAGGAGCTCGGCGTGGCCGACGGCCTCCTCGATGGTGCGGAAGCCCAGCTCGGCGAGGATCTCGCGGACCTCTTCGGCGATGAACTCGAAGAAGTTGACGATGTACTCGGCCTTGCCGGAGAACCGGTCGCGGAGCACCGGGTTCTGGGTGGCGATGCCGACCGGGCAGGTGTCCAGGTGGCAGACGCGCATCATGACGCAGCCGGAGACGACGAGCGGCGCGGTCGCGAAACCGAACTCCTCGGCGCCCAGCAGCGCGGCGATGACGACGTCGCGGCCGGTCTTGAGCTGGCCGTCGGTCTGCACGACGATGCGGTCGCGCAGGCCGTTGAGCAGCAGGGTCTGCTGGGTCTCGGCGAGGCCGAGCTCCCAGGGGCCGCCCGCGTGCTTGAGCGAGGTGAGCGGGGAGGCGCCCGTTCCGCCGTCGTGGCCGGAGATGAGGACGACGTCCGCGTGGGCCTTGGAGACACCGGCGGCGACCGTGCCGACGCCGACCTCGGAGACCAGCTTCACGTGGATCCGCGCCTGCGGGTTCGCGTTCTTCAGGTCGTGGATCAGCTGGGCGAGGTCTTCGATGGAGTAGATGTCGTGGTGCGGCGGCGGCGAGATGAGGCCGACGCCGGGCGTCGAGTGCCGCGTCTTGGCGACCCACGGGTAGACCTTGTGGCCGGGCAGCTGGCCGCCCTCGCCGGGCTTGGCGCCCTGCGCCATCTTGATCTGGATGTCGTCCGCGTTGACCAGGTATTCGCTGGTCACACCGAAGCGGCCGGAGGCGACCTGCTTGATGGAGGAGCGGCGCGCCGGGTCGTACAGGCGGTCCGGGTCCTCACCGCCCTCACCGGTGTTGGACTTGCCGCCGAGCTGGTTCATCGCGATGGCGAGCGTCTCGTGCGCCTCGCGGGAGATGGAGCCGTAGGACATGGCGCCGGTGGAGAAGCGCTTGACGATCTCGGAGGCGGGCTCGACCTCGTCGAGGGAGATCGGCTCGCGGCCGGAGTCGAAGCCGAAGAGGCCGCGGAGCGTCATGAGGCGCTCGGACTGCTCGTTCACCCGCTCCGTGTACTGCTTGAAGATGTCGTAGCGCCGGTTGCGGGTGGCGTGCTGGAGGCGGAAGACCGTCTCGGGGTCGAACAGGTGCGGTTCGCCCTCGCGCCGCCACTGGTACTCGCCGCCGATCTCCAGCGCGCGGTGCGAGGCCGCGATGCCGGAGGCGGGGTACGCCTTGGTGTGCCGGGCGGCGACCTCCTTGGCGACGACGTCCAGGCCGGCGCCGCCGATCTTGGTGGCGGTGCCGTTGAAGTACGTCGCGACGAAGGCCTCGTCGAGGCCGACGGCCTCGAAGACCTGGGCGCCGCGGTAGGAGGCGACGGTGGAGATGCCCATCTTGGACATGACCTTCAGGACGCCCTTGCCGAGCGCGTAGATCAGGTTCCGGATGGCCTGCTCGGCCTCGATGTTCTCGATGAAGGTGCCGGCGCGGACCAGGTCCTCGACGGACTCCATGGCGAGGTACGGGTTGACCGCGGCGGCGCCGTAGCCGATGAGCAGCGCGACGTGGTGGACCTCGCGGACGTCCCCGGCCTCGACCAGCAGGCCCACCTGGGTGCGCTGCTTGGTGCGGATGAGGTGGTGGTGGACGGCGGAGGTGAGCAGCAGCGAGGGGATCGGCGCGTGCTCGGCGTCGGAGTGCCGGTCGGAGAGGACGATCAGGCGGGCGCCGTCCTCTATGGCGGCGTCGACCTCGGTGCAGATCTGCTCGATCCGCGCGGCCAGCGCGTCGCCTCCGCCGCCGACCCGGTAGAGACCGGAGAGGGTGGCGGCCGTCATGCCCGGCATGTCGCCGTCGGCGTTGATGTGTATCAGCTTGGCGAGCTCGTCGTTGTCGATCACCGGGAAGGGCAGCGTGACGCTGCGGCACGCGGCGGCGGTCGGCTCCAGGATGTTGCCCTGGGGGCCCAGCGAGGAGCGCAGCGAGGTGACGAGCTCCTCGCGGATGGCGTCCAGCGGCGGGTTGGTGACCTGGGCGAACAGCTGGGTGAAGTAGTCGAAGAGCAGCCGGGGGCGCTCGGAGAGCGCGGCGATCGGCGAGTCGGTGCCCATGGAGCCGAGCGGCTCACCGGCGGTGCGGGCCATCGGGGCGAGGATGACGCGGAGCTCTTCCTCGGTGTAGCCGAAGGTCTGCTGGCGGCGGGTGACCGAGGCGTGGGTGTGCACGATGTGCTCACGCTCGGGCAGGTCGCTCAGCTCGATCTCGCCGGTCTCCAGCCACTCCTGGTAGGGCTGCTCGGCGGCGAGGGACGCCTTGATCTCGTCGTCCTCGATGATGCGGTGCTCGGCGGTGTCGACGAGGAACATCTTGCCGGGCTGGAGGCGGCCCTTGCGGACGACCTTCGCGGGGTCGATGTCCAGGACGCCGACCTCGGAGGAGAGCACGACGAGGCCGTCGTCGGTGACCCAGTAGCGGCCGGGGCGCAGACCGTTGCGGTCGAGGACCGCGCCGACCTGGACGCCGTCGGTGAAGGTCACGCAGGCCGGGCCGTCCCAGGGCTCCATCATCGTGGCGTGGTACTGGTAGAACGCGCGCCGGGCCGGGTCCATCGAGTCGTGGTTCTCCCACGCCTCGGGGACCATCATCAGCACCGAGTGCGGCAGCGAGCGCCCGCCGAGGTGGAGCAGCTCCAGGACCTCGTCGAAGGAGGCCGAGTCGGAGGCGTCCGGGGTGCAGACGGGGAAGATCCGGTCGAGCTGCGCCTGGCCGAAGAGTTCGGAGGCGAGCTGGGACTCGCGGGCCTTCATCCAGTTGCGGTTGCCCTTGACCGTGTTGATCTCGCCGTTGTGCGCGACGAAGCGGTACGGGTGGGCCAGCGGCCAGCTGGGGAAGGTGTTGGTGGAGAAGCGGGAGTGGACCAGGGCGACTGTGGAGGCGAAGCGGCGGTCGGAGAGGTCCGGGAAGAACGGCTCCAGCTGCCCGGTGGTGAGCATGCCCTTGTAGACGATGGTGCGGGCGGAGAGCGAGGGGAAGTACACCCCGGCCTCACGCTCGGCACGCTTGCGCAGGACGAAGGCCTTGCGGTCCAGGACGATGCCGGTGGACTCGCCGTCGGCGACGAAGACCTGGCGGAAGGTGGGCATGGTGGCGCGGGCGCCGTTGCCGAGAAGTGCGGGGGTGACCGGGACGTCGCGCCAGCCGAGGACCGTCAGGCCCTCCTGCGCGGCGATGTGCTCGATCGTCCGGACGGCCTCGGTGGAGTCGTCCGCGGGGAGGAAGGCGATGCCCACGGCATACGAGCCGGCCTCGGGAAGTTCGAAGGAGGTCTCGGCGCGGAGGAAGGCGTCCGGGACCTGGCAGAGAACGCCGGCGCCGTCGCCGGAGTCGGGCTCGGAGCCGGTGGCGCCGCGGTGTTCGAGGTTGCGCAGTACGGTCAGCGCCTGCTCGACCAGCTCATGGCTGGCCACACCGGTCAGAGTGGCCACGAACCCGACACCGCAGGCGTCGTGTTCGTTACGGGGGTCGTACATCCCCTGCTGGGCGGGGCGACCGTCCATGGGCGACCAGGCGTCGATACGCATCGGCTCTCCCGTCGTCGTCGTGGCATTTGCGGTGCCGAGGGACGACGTTGGCCCTCTGCGAAATTTCGTGCAGGTTACATGATGGGGCGCTTCTCAAGAAGCGGAAGGCGTGTTCCAACATGCGGACACCGTGGTGACCGGAAGTGACTGGGTGACCAGAAGTGACCGGGTTGACCAGGGGGTGGGTCGCGGTCGGAACGATCGGCGCCCGGGGACCCGCAGAGAGCAGGCGTCGTTGCCTGCGGTGTCTACGGCTATTTCCCGGCGGACACGGAATTGAAACCGCCGAGTAATGGCTACTTATGTGTAGCCCTGCATAGTGCCCCACTTTACGACCGCCCCGCGTCCTCCGCCCAGAGGGGTGCGTCACGACGTACGTCACACCGAGAGGTCGACGCAGGCGCCGGGAGGCGGAAAAGCCGCTGGTGGGGGCCGTTCCCCCTTGCTAGATTCAGGGCGTTTGTCAATGGACAGCAGGGGGGAACACATGCGCCGCATCAAGATCATCGGCATCGCACTCGTACCTACGCTCACCCTGACGCTCGGCGTCGTCGGCGCGGGCCTCACCACAGCCCTCGTCGTGGGGACTCCCGCCGCCTCCGCCGCCGAGCGGGCGTGGGGGACGCCCGCCGCGCTGACGGACGAGCGCGGCGCCAACACCGGCTCGGGTGTAAAGGTCACGACCGATGGCACCGCAGTCACGGTGTGGATCAGCGGTACCAAGGACGGCCCTCAGGAGCTGTGGGGCGCCACCCGCCCGGCCGGTGCCACCGCGTGGAGCGCTCCGGTCCGGATCGCCACCGATCAGCAACGTGTGTCCGACGTGCACCTGGTCATGGGCCTGGACGGCTCCGCCACCGTCTCCTGGGACCGCTTCACCTCGGATCGCTTCGACTCGCACAGCACCTCGGCGCTGCTGCCTGGCGCCGCGTCCTGGACGGCGCCCGCGCCGATCACGTCCGCGCTCTTCGGGTACGACCTCATGCTGGTGAGCGGTCCCGGCGGCCGCCTCACCGCTGTCTGGAACGGGAACCCGACCCCGGGCGAGGACGAGAGCGACGTGGGGGTCTTCACCTCCGACCTCGCGGAGCGGGGAGCCGCCTGGTCGCAGGCGGTGCAGATCAGCAGCGGGTCGGCCTACGAACTGCGGGCGGCAGCGGCGGGCGACGGCACGGTGACCGTCGCCTGGCAGGCCGACATCTCCGGACCGGAGGCGCTGCGGGTCTCGACCCGGGCGGCGGGGGCGGTCGCCTGGAGTGTCCCCGAGGTCATCAGGAACGACGACGCTTCGAACCCGGGCGAACTCGACGTGCAGGCCGCACCCGACGGCGCTGCCCTGGTCAGCTGG
Organism: Streptomyces sp. NPDC091287; assembly: GCF_044768525.1. Lineage (NCBI taxonomy): Bacteria > Bacillati > Actinomycetota > Actinomycetes > Kitasatosporales > Streptomycetaceae > Streptomyces > Streptomyces sp. NPDC091287. Next base: position 384,325 of record NZ_JBIVUV010000006.1, on the reverse strand, counting down.
TCCGGGATCACTTCCGGCCGCTCCTTCGTCTACCGCCCGGCCGGCAGCACGACGTGGGGCCGGACCGAATACCTTCCCGTCGACGAGGCCAGGAACTCCACGCTCGCGCCGCAGCTCGAACCGGACGGCCGGGTGACGGCTCTCTGGGAATTCGAAGGCGCCCAGCTCCGGACGGCGAGCCGCGCGGTGAACGGGACGTGGTCGCCGATCCGCACCCTGGTCGAGAACAGCGAAGCGTCCAGGTTCTGGGTCCCCGACATCGGCCGGGACGGCTCACTCGCGGTCATGTGGACGACATTCGAAGGCGACCTGTGGGCGCTGGTCCGCTCGGAGGGCACCTGGCCCAAACCGCTGTACGTGGGTCGGGCCGACCTCCACACGGTGGGCTCCGTCGCCGCCGGCCCGGACGGCAGCGCGGTCGCCGTATGGAACAAGCGGCTCGGCACGACAAGTGACTACTACCCGATCGATCAGGTCTGGGCGACGGCCACCGGAGCGGCGAAGCCGACGCACCGGGACCACGTCGGCGACGACGGCTTCCCCGACCTCTACGCGCGGGGGACGAACGGTTCGCTGCGCGTGTACCGGGGCGACGCCGCGGGGAAGCTGCCGGGCACCGCCGACGGCGGGACCTGGCCCACGACCTCCACGCTGATCCCCTTCGGGGATCTCGACGGTGACGGGGCGAACGACACCCTGGTGACCAACAGCGCGGGCGACCTGTACCGCCACAGCCCGCAGCGGGGCAGCGTCGTCACGCCCCAGGGGCCGGCGAAGAAGATCGGCAGCGGCTGGAAGGCCTTCGACGGCCTGACCGGCTCCGGCGACTTCACGGCGGACGGCCGGCCCGACCTGGTGGCCCGGGAGACCGCGACCGGCGACCTGTACCTGTACGCGGGCACCGCCGCGGGCGGCCTCACCCGGACCGGAAAGATCGGCAACGGCTGGAAGAACCTGACCATCGTCGGCGCGGGGGACCTCAACGGCGACGGGCACGCCGATCTCGTCGCCCGCACCGCCGCGGGCGACCTGTACCGGTACGACGGCACCGGCAGGGGCGCCATCGGCAACGGCGTGAAGATCGGCACCGGCTGGGGCGGGATGGCCGACATCGTCGGCATCGGCGACCTCACCGGCGACGGCACGGACGACGTCCTGGGCCGTACGACGGGCGGAGACCTCTACCGGTACGCCGGCAACGGCACAGGGGGCATCGGCACGGGAGTCAAGATCGGCACCGGCTGGAAGAGCTTCGCCGGTATCCGGTAACGATCGTGAGTGAGCCGGCGAAGGCACGGCCCGAGGCGAGCCGTGCCTTTGCCGCGCACGGGAGAAACCGTCACCGGAGAGAACCGGGACCGGTGAAACGCGTACGCGGAGCGACCTGTACGCCGGAGGCGACCTGTACGCCGCGGGTTCCGGTACGCGCAGGTCTCCCGCGCTCCGCACCGGCCTGGCCGTACCGCCGGGGGAGGTGCTCCGTCAGCCGGCCGCCACACCGAACAAGGTGCCGAGTCCGTACGTCATCGTCGCCGCCGCGCCACCCAGGGCGAGCTGGCGCAGCCCGCTGAACCACCAGCTGCGGGCGGTCACCCGGGCCACCACCGCGCCGCAGGCGAACAGGCCGATCAGTGCGAGGAGCACCGCGGGCCACAGGGCGCTCGCGCCGAGGAGGTAGGGCAGGACGGGCAGCAGGGCGCCGAGCGCGAACGCGCCGAACGACGAGACGGCGGCCACGAGCGGCGAGGGCAGGTCGCCGGGGTCGATGCCGAGCTCCTCGCGGGCGTGGATCTCCAGCGCCTGCTCCGGGTCGCGCGACAGCTGCCGGGCGACCTCGCGGGCCAGCGGGGCGTCCACGCCGCGGGATTCGTAGAGGGCGGCCAGCTCGGCCATCTCGTCCTGGGGGTGCTTGCGGAGTTCGCGGCGCTCGACGTCGAGCTCGGCCTCGACGAGCTCACGCTGCGAGGCGACGGAGGTGTACTCGCCCGCCGCCATGGAGAAGGCCCCGGCCGCGAGCCCCGCCAGACCGGTGATCACGATGGTCTGCTGGGAGACGGCGCCGCCGGCGACCCCGGTCATCAGGGCGAGGTTGGAGACCAGACCGTCCATCGCGCCGAAGACGGCGGGGCGCAGCCAGCCGCCGTTCACATCCCGATGGGTGTGGTTGTCCCGGTGCGCCTCGTGCAGGACGGCTTCGGTCTCGATGATGGCCACGGCGTGCTTCTCCCCTTCGCTCCGGCGGGCCGTCACCCCGCCGTTCCCCGCTGAATACAACTTTCGACAAAGTCCAAACTACGCCGTCCGGATGACCGCCGCCAGCAAGCCAGGCCTGGCTTACCACCGCTCTGACCTGCGAAGAAAGGCCAGCCTTAGCTATCTGGGCCGTCATCCGCCTGGCCCCTTTCCCGGTGTTTCCCGCCTCCCTTCGCCCTCCGCGTGGCACAGATGCGGACAGAGCCCGGAAACGGCATCGGATCCGGACTCGGATGCGGATGCACACCGCCGGACGAGCGAAGGGCGACGCGATGAACACGGCCGTCGGCAATGACCGGGCCAGGGGTGCGCTGCTGGGACTGGCGGTCGGGGACGCGCTCGGCGCCCCGGCGGAGAACCTGCGGCCCTCCGAGATCCGCCGCCGCTGGGGGCGGATCGAGGGCTTCGTGAGCGATGATCCGGCGGGCACCGACGACACGGAGTACGCGATCTTCTCCGGGCTGCTGCTGGCCCGGCACGGCTCGGCGCTCGCCGTCTCCCATGTGGAGCGGGCCTGGCACCACTGGATCGCCGATCTGGACGAGGGCCCGTTCCGGGGGGCCGGGTTCAGCGAGCGCGGCACGCTGGAGAACCTGCGCCGGGGCCTGGCCGCGCCGATCTCGGCCCAGCACCGGCACGCCTGGAGCGACGGGCTCGCGATGCGGGCGGCCCCCTTCGGGGTCTTCGCGGCGGGCCGCCCCGCCGAGGCGGCCCGGCTGGTCGCGGTGGACGGCCGGGTCAGCCACGAGGGCGAGGGGATCTACGGGGGCCAGGCGGTCGCGGCCGGGGTGGCGGCGGCCATGGTCGGCTCGGGCCTCGCCTCGGTGATCGCGGCCGCGCTCTCGGTGGTCCCGATGGACTCCTGGACGGCCCGGTCGTTGCGCCGGGCGGTGGCGGCGGCCCAGCGGCCCTACCCCGACCGGCTCACGATGGAGCGGGCGGTGCGCTCGGCGGTGGTGATCGCCGGCTACCCGTGGACGGACCTCGCGCCGGAGGCGGTGGGCCTGGCGTTCGGGGCGTTCACGGCGGCGCGCGGGGACTTCCGGACGGCGGTGCTCACGGCCGTCAACATGGGCCGCGACGCGGACACGACGGCGGCGGTGGCGGGCGCCCTGGCCGGGGCGCTGAACGGGGAGAGCGCCATCCCGCCGGACTGGGCGGGCGCGATCGGCCCGGTCCGGGGCAGCTGCCTGCCCTCGATGCGCGGATACCACGTGCTGGACATCGCGGAACTGCTGACCCCGGAGGACCCGGACGGGACCGGGTCGGCGGGGTCCGCGCAGGAGCGGGGCGGCGGCCGCGAGCCGTCGGCCGTACGGGACCTGGCGGCGGTGGCGGCTCCCTTCGGGGCCGTACGGGACATGGCGTCCGCGGCGGCCTCCTCCGTACCCGTAGGGGAGGACCGGCGATGACGACGTCGGGCGAGGCGACCGGAGGCGGACCGGCCGTGACCACGCCACGCGGAGGGCCCGCGGGAGGCCCGGCGGAGACGGCACGCGACGCGGCCGGGCCGACGGCCGCCCCCGGGGCCCCCACCCCCTCCCGCCGCGCCCGGATCGAGGGGCTGCTGCTCGGTCTCGCGGCGGGCGACGCCGCCGGGTGGCCCGCCGCCCGGCACCGGGCGGCCCGGATGCCCGAGTGGACCCGGCGGCTCACCCGGGAGCTGGACACCTTCGCCGAGCAGAACGCCACCACCACGCTCCCGGTGCCCATCGCCCTCAACCAGCCGCCCGAGCCGCTGCGGCTCGGCCCGTCCGACGACGCCGAGTGGGCCGCGTTCGCCGCCCGTACGGTGCTGGCGGCGGCCGACGACGCGGTGGGCCTGGCCCCCGGCCGCCGGATGCGGGACGCGGTCGACCGGGCCTGGAACGCGCTGGCCGCCACCGTCGCCGCCGCCAGCGCCCGGGCCCCCGAGGTCGAGGCCGCGGTACTCCCGCTGCGGGCCCGGATCTCGGTGCGGGCCGGGCTCGGCAACCTGGCCGCCGGGCTGCGGCCCCCCGCCAGCGGGCACGACAACCCGCACTACTTCGACGACGCCGCCTGCGTACGGGCCGCCGTCCTCGCCGTGGTCCACCCGGGCGACCCGGAAGAGGCGGCGGCGCTCGCCGAGTTCGACGCCCGCTACACCCAGGACGGCGACGGGGTGCACGGGGCACGGGCCGTGGCCGCCGCGATCGCCGTGGCACTGGCCGGGGCGGACGTCGACACCGTGGTGAACGCGGCCCTCGCCCAGCTCCCCGAGGGCACCGAGATCGCCCGCAACGCCGCGCACGCCGTCCGCCTGGCCCGGGAGTTCGCGGACGAGCCCGCCGGGGCGTTCGCCCTGGTCCCGGTGTTGGAACACCAGATCGTGGACCACGTCTACAGCTACGGGATCGCGGCGGCGGAGACCGTTCCGGTCGCCCTGGCCCTCACCACCGCGGCCCGGGGCGAGATCGCCCAGGCGATCCCTGCCGCCGCCTGCCTGTCCCGGGTCGCGGACTCCGCGCCCGCCCTGGCCGGGGCACTGACCGGGGCGATCGGCTCGGTCACCGCCGTGCCGGCGGGCTGGCGCGAGGCGTGCCGAACGCTGGCGGGCTGTGCGCTGCCCCGGCTCGCGGGCACGGACCTGATCGAACTCGCCGGGCTGCTGGCAGCCACGGAACCGGCCACCTCGGGTGGACAATTCCGGCATGACGCCCACAACGGCCATGGAAGCCGCCCTCTCGGCCCCGCGCCCCTCCCCCACCACGCCAGGACTCGATGAACGCATCCGCCGGGCCCTCGTCGGAGCCGCCGTCGGCGACGCCCTCGGCGGCCCGGTCGAGGGCTGGACCCCCGAGCAGATCGCCGAGCGCCACGGCGGCCGGGTGACCGGGGTCGTCGGCCCCTGGTACGGCGAGGACTGGCGCACCGCGCGCCCCATCGCCCCGTACCACAAGGGCGACGGACACGTCACCGACGACACCCTGATGACCCACGCCCTGATCCGGGTCTACGACCGGGTCCGCGACCACCTCGACGCGTACGCCGTCGCGGACCACCTCGTCCCGGACCTGCTGTCGCCCCGCTGGATCCCGGAGCTGGAGGCACAGGCCCTCCCCCTCCAGCGGATCTTCCTGGCGGAGAAGTGGATCGTGGCCCGGCTGCACTACGGGCACGTCGACCCGCGCGAGGCCGGTGCGGGCAACATCGTCAACTGCGGGGCGGCGATGTACATGGCCCCGGTCGGGCTGGTCAACGCCGGTCACCCGGAGGCCGCGTACGCCGAGGCGCTGGAGGTCGCGGCCCCCCACCAGTCCTCCTACGGCCGGGAGGCCGCCGGGGTCTTCGCCGCCGCCGTCGCCGCCGCCTGCCGCCCGGGCGCCACCCCCGGCACCGTGGTCGACGCGGCCCTCTCCACGGCCAGGGACGGCACCCGGTCCGCGATCGAGGCGGTCGCCGAAGTGGCCGTGCGCCACGAGGACTTCGAATCCGCGCTCGCCCCGCTGCGGGCGGCCGTGGAGCCCTTCGACACGGTCGGCCCCGACTACCGGAACCCCTCGCTCGGCGCACGCCGCCCCTCCCGGCTGCACGCCATCGAGGAACTTCCCATCGCGCTCGGGATGTTGCTGGTCGGGGGCGGTGACTACGGGCGTACGGTGCTCGGTTCGGTGAACTACGGGCGGGACTGCGACTCCATCGCAACGATGAGCGGGGCGATCGTGGGCGCGCTGGGCGGCGAGGTCCCCGCCGACTGGGCCGCCACGGTCGCGGAGGCGAGCCGGCTGGACCTGGACGCCCCGGCGGGGGTGCTGGCACAGGTGGCCCGGGAGGTCTTCGCCCGGGACCTGGAGCGCCGCCGGGCCCATGAGCAGGCGTTCGGCGCGCTGGCCGGCGAGCGGTGAACGTCCGTCTCACCTGGGTGCAGCCCGAGGACCTGGTCGGTCACGAGCTGCGGCAGGCCGCGCAGGACGGCCGGGACGCCCGGGAGATCGAGGAGCGGTGGTACGCGGCCGGGGGCGCCCCCGCCCCGGGCCGGGCCGGCGCCTCCGAGCCGCCGGCACCGCCGCGCCTGCGCGCACTGGCTGAACTGCTTCTCGACGAACTCGCGCTGCTGGATTCGCCGTTGGCGGCGGACGAGCCGACCGGGCTGGACGAGATCGTGGCCGCCTGCCCGCACTGGCCCAGCCCGGTGGACAGCGCGCCCGTCGTCGGCCGGGACCGACTGCACGCGGCGTGGCTCGGCCGGGCGGCGGGCTGCCTGCTCGGCAAACCGGTCGAGAAGCTGCCCCTGGACGGCATCCGCGCCCTGGCCCGCGCCACCGGCAACTGGCCCCTGACCAGCTGGTTCACCGCACACGGCGTACCCGCCGAACTGCTGGCCGCCCACCCCTGGAACCGCCGCTCGGCCCCCACGTCCCTGGCCGAGAACATCGACGGCATGCCGGAGGACGACGACCTCAACCACCCGCTTCTCACCCTGTTGTTGCTCCAACGGCACGGCCGCTCCTTCACCACCGCCGACCTGGCCCGGCTCTGGCTCGACGCACTGCCGGCCGGGCGGACCTTCACCGCCGAGCGCATCGCGTACGGCAACCTCCTCGCGGGCGTCGAGCCCCCGGGGACCGCCCGCCGCCGCAACCCGTTCCGGGAGTGGATCGGCGCGCAGATCCGGGCCGACGTGCACGGCTGGACGCACCCCGGCGACCCGGCCGGAGCCGCCGCCCAGGCCCACCGCGACGCGGTCCTCACCCACACCGGCAACGGGGTCTACGGCGCGATGTTCACAGCGGCAGCCCTCGCCGTCGCGGCCGGCGGCGAGAGCGATGTGCACGGCTGCCTGGCCGCCGGACTGCGGGTGGTGCCGCCACATTCGCGGTACGCCCGCGCGATCCGCCTCGGCATCGAAACGGCCCGTACGGAAGGGGAGTTCGACGTCGTCGTGGACCGGCTGCACGCCGTCTACGCGGACACCCACCACTGGGTGCACGTGCTGCCCAACGCCGCGCTGCTGGCCGCCGCCCTCACCCACGCCGACGGCGACTTCACCCGGTCGATCGGCCTCGCGGTCTCCGGCGGCTGGGACACCGACTCCAACGGAGCGACCGCCGGATCGCTGGCCGGACTCCTCGCGGGCGGGCCGGACGCCCTGCCCGACCACTGGACGGCTCCGCTGAAGAACCGGCTCGCCACCTCCGTACCCGGCTTCGACCGGACCGGGTTCGACACCCTCGCCGCACTGACCCACCAGGAGGCTCTGCGCCCATGACCCGCATCGCGGTGCTCGGCAGCACCAATATGGACCTCGTCGCCTACACCGCCCGCGCCCCGGGACGCGGCGAGACCGTCACCGGACGGGAGTTCCGGACGGTCCCCGGCGGCAAGGGCGCCAACCAGGCCGTCGCCGCCGCCCGCGCGGGCGGGGAGGTGACGATGATCGGCGCGGTCGGCGACGACGCCTACGGCACCCTGCTGCGCGACGGCCTCGAACACGCGGGGGTGGACACCGACCTCCTGCACACCGCCGAGGGCCCCAGCGGCACCGCGCACATCGTGGTGGACGACAGCGGGGCCAACGCGATCGTGGTGGTCCCCGGCGCGAACGGCGTCGTCACCGCGCTCGGGCCCGGGGAGATCGCGGCGATCGCCGCGGCGGATCTGCTGCTGATGCAGCTCGAACTCCCCCTGTCCGCCGTGGTGGAGGGAGCCCGCGCGGCCCGCGCCCAAGGTGTACGGACCATCCTCACCCCCTCCCCCGCACAGCCCTTGCCTGATGAACTCCTCGACCACATCGACCTGTTGGTGCCCAACGAGCACGAGGCCGCCGAGCTGTCCGGGCAGGAGGAACCGCACGCCGCCGCCCAGATCCTGCTCCGCCTGGTGCCCGAGGTCATCGTCACGCTCGGTGCGAAGGGCTGCCTGTACGCGGCCCGGGGCGGCGAGCCGGTGCTCTTCGAGGCCCCTTCGGTGATCGCCGTCGACACGACCGGCGCCGGGGACACCTTCGTCGGGGCGCTGGCCGTGGCGCTCGGCGAGGGGCGGCCGGTGGCCGAAGCCGTGGCGTTCGCCTCCTCGGCCGCCGCGCTCTGCGTCCAGAAACCCGGCGCGTCCACGTCCATGCCCTACCGCAGCGAGATCGAGGCCTCATGAGCGCCACCGCAGCAGGACCCCTGACCGGGCTGAAGGTCATCGACCTGGCCACCCTCTTCGCCGGACCGCTCGCGGCCACCATGCTCGGGGACTTCGGCGCCGATGTGATCAAGGTCGAGCACCCCCGTAAACCGGACCCCTCACGCGGGCACGGGCCCGCCAAGGACGGGATCGGCCTGTGGTGGAAGCTGCTCGGCCGCAACAAGCGCACCCTGACCCTCGACCTGTCCGCGCCCGGCGGCCGGGACGTGTTGGTGGAGTTGGCCGCCGAGACGGATGTGATCATCGAGAACTTCCGGCCCGGGACCCTGGAGCGCTGGGGCCTGGGCCCCGAGGAGCTGCACGCCGTCAACCCGCGTCTGGTGCTGGCCCGGGTCACCGGCTTCGGCCAGTTCGGCCCGTACGCCCACCGCCCCGGCTTCGGCACGCTCGCCGAGGCGATGAGCGGCTTCGCGGCGATCACCGGGGAGCCGGACGGACCGCCGACGCTGCCGCCGTTCGGGCTCGCGGACTCCATCGCGGCGCTGGCCACGGCGTACGCGGTGATGGCCGCGCTCGCCGGGCGGGAGAAGACCGGCGAGGGGCAGGTGGTGGATCTGGCGATCATCGAGCCGATCCTCACCGTGCTGGGCCCGCAGCCGCTCTGGTACGACCAGCTCGGTTACGTCCAGCCGCGCACCGGCAACCGCTCCCGCAACAACGCCCCGCGCAACACCTACCGCACCGCCGACGGCCACTGGGTCGCGGTCTCCACCTCCGCCCAGTCCGTCGCCGAGCGGGTGATGCGCCTCGTCGGGCGCCCGGAGCTGATCGACGAGCCGTGGTTCGGCGCGGGCACCACCCGGGCCGAACACACCGAGGAGCTGGACGCGGCCGTGGGCCACTGGATCTCCCGGCACAGCCGCGAGGAGGTGCTCAACGGCTTCGAGAAGGCGGAGGCGGCCGTCGCGCCGATCCACGACGTACGGGAGGTGATGGAGGACCCGCAGTACCGGGCGCTGGACACCGTCACCGAGGTCGACGACCCGGAGCTGGGGCCGCTGCGGATGCAGAACGTCCTCTTCCGGCTCTCGGAGACCCCCGGCGGGATCCGGTGGGCCGGCCGGCCGCACGGCGCGGACACCGAGGAGATCCTGGCCGGCCTCGGCCTCTCGGAGACCCGGATCGCGGCGCTGCGCGACCAGGGGGCGCTGTGACGGGCCGGCCGATCCCGGCCCCGCCGCTGCCGGACGGCCCGCCGCCGCCCGTCGGCCGGCCGCCGCTGACCTGGCTGTACGTGCCCGGGGACCGGCCGGAGGTGGTGGCCAAGGCGCTGGGCAGCGGGGCGGACGTGGTGATCGTCGATCTGGAGGACGCCGTCGCCCCGGACCGTAAGGAGTACGCACGCTCCGCCACCGCCGAACTCCTCGGCGACCAGGTCACGGCGGCTCCGGACGCGGTGCCGGTCCATGTCCGGGTGCACGGCGAGGACGACATCCGGGCGCTGGCGGAGCTGCCTGGCCTGGCCGCGTTCCGGCTGCCGAAGATCACCCACGCGGTCTCGGTGTCCCATGTGGCGGCCGTGGCCCCGGGCGTACCGCTGTATCCGCTGCTGGAGTCGGCGCTCGCGGTCGAGCACGCGTACTCGATCGCCTCGGCCCATCACGCCGTGCACGGCATCGCCCTGGGCGAGGCGGACCTGCGGGCGGACCTGGGCGTACGGGAGGACGTCGGGCTCGACTGGCCGCGCAGCCGCGTCGTGATGGCGGCCCGGGCGGCGGCCCTTCCGCCGCCCGCCCAGTCGGTGTTCCCGGACGTCCGGGACCTGGACGGGCTGTGGACCTCGTGCGGGCGGGGGCGGGCGCTCGGGCTGCTGGGCCGGGCGGCGATCCACCCGCGGCAACTGCCGGTGATCGAGCGGGCGTTCCGGCCGACGGCCGAGGAGATCGAGGCGGCCGAGGAGATCGTCGCGGCCTCGGCGGTGGAGGAGGGGGCGCTGGCGCTGCCGGACGGGAGGTTCGTGGACGCGGCGGTGGTGGCGTCCGCCCGCAGAACGATTGCGCTCGCCGGGCGGGCCTGAGACTGCGGGCCCGCCCGGCGAGCGGGAGGTGTGCGGGGGTGCGCCCGAGGGCGCGGCCGGTCAGCTCTTCTCGGCTGCCCCGGCTGCGCCGGCCGCTTCGGCGTTCTCGGCGGTGGCGTCCTTGCCGGGCTCGTCCTTCGTGAGCGGGTCCTTCTCGGCGGCGTCCGCCTTCGCGGAGCCGCCCTCGTCGGAGCCGTTCTCGTCGGAGCCGTCCTCGTCGGTGGGGCCGTCCTTCTTCGCGGGGGCGGCGTCCCGGTCGGGCTCGACGATCTCCTCGCGGCCCGGACGGATCTTCGCGGAGATCACGATGTAGACGACAGCGAGGACGAAGACGATGATCGCGGTCCACACGTTCAGGCGGAGGCCGAGGATGTGGTGGGCCTCGTCGACCCGCATGTACTCGATCCAGCCGCGTCCCGCGCAGTAGGCGGCGACGTACAGCGCGAACGCCCGTCCGTGGCCGAGCCGGAAGCGGCGGTCGGCCCAGATGACCAGGAGCGCGACGCCGATGCACCACAGCGACTCGTACAGGAAGGTCGGGTGGTACGTCCCGGCGACCCGGTTCGGGCCCTCGCTGATCTCCAGCGCCCAGGGGAGATCGGTGGGCTTGCCGTACAGCTCCTGGTTGAACCAGTTGCCCCAGCGGCCGATGGCCTGGGCGATGGCGATGCCCGGGGCCAGTGCGTCGGCCCAGGCCGGCAGCGGGATGCCCCGGCGGCGGCAGGCGATCCAGGCCCCGACGGCGCCGAACGCGATGGCGCCCCAGATACCGAGGCCGCCCTCCCAGATCTTGAAGGCGTCGACCCAGTCCTCACCGTCGCTGAAGTACAGCTGGTAGTCGGTGATCACGTGGTAGAGCCGGCCGCCGACGAGGCCGAAGGGCACCGCCCAGACGGCGACGTCGGCCACGGTGCCGGCTTTGCCGCCCCGGGCTACCCAGCGCTTGTTGCCGAACCAGACGGCGACGAAGACACCGATGATGATGCAGAACGCGTAGCCGCGGAGCGGGATCGGGCCGAGCTCGATCACGCCGGTCGACGGACTGGGGATGAAGGCAAGATTCATGGCGAGGTCGACGCTACCTTGCCGGGCGGTGGGTACGGCAAGCTCCCCGGCAACTTCTGGGTAACGGGGACCGCCCTCACGCGGCCCGACGCGTGGGCGGGGCGCGCTCAGGAAGCGGAGCCCGACAACTACTCGGACGGGCCGGCCGGGTCGGACGGGGTGGCGGTGCCCGGCTTCTTGCCCTTGTTGGCCTCGGCGACCCACTTCTTCAGATTCTCCGGGGAGATCTGCTCGTCGCCCTTGCTCGGGAAGACGGACTCCCCGTTGAGCAGCACCGTCGGCGTGCCCTGGAAGCCGCCCTCGCGGAACGCCGTGTCGGACTTCTTCACCCAGCTGTCGTGCTCGCCGTCCTCCACACAGCTGCGGAAGTCCGGTGTGTCGAGCCCCTCGACCTCGCCGGCCAGCTCGATCAGCCGGCTGTTCTTGCCGAAGGCGTCGTCCGGCTCCGGAGGCTGGTTGGCGAAGAGCACGTCGTGATACGGCGCGAACTTGCCGGCGTCCTGGGCACACGCGGCGGCGTTGGCGGCGCGCAGCGACCCGGTGCCGCCGAGATTGCCGTCGATGATCGTGGCCAGGTGGTACTCCACCTTGACCTGGCCGTCGTCCGCCAGCTCCGTGATGGTGTCCCGGAAGGCGGTCTCGAACTGGGCGCAGACGGGGCAGCGGAAGTCCTCCCAGATCGTGAGGGTGGACGGGGCGTCGGCGGCGCCGACCGGCAGGGTCAGGGCGTCCTCGCCAATCGCGCCCGAAGGGGCCACCGCCGGGCCGGAGGCGGTGTCGCCGCCGTCGTCCTTGCCCGCGTTGGCCGCGATCAGGCCGACCACGGCGGCCAGGGCGAGCACCCCGACCACCGCCGAGGCGACGATCAGCGTCCGGCGGCGCTTCTCGCGCCCCTTCTCCCGCTCGCGCTGCTGGGCCAGGCGCTCACGCGCGCTTCTGTTTCCCTCAGGGATCTTGTCGCTCACACCCGGGGAACGAACCGGTGAGGCACCTCCGCGCCTCCCCGGTCCACAATCCACCCATTCGGGTGATTCATGGGCTCAGCGCTTTCGAACGCCCTCGGCCAGTTCGCCCGCCAGGGAGCGGACGGCGGCGAGACCGGCGGCCTCGTCGGGGGCGTCCAGCATGGCCTTGACGAAGGCCGAGCCGACGATGACGCCGTCCGCGAACCCGGCGACCTCGGCGGCCTGTGCCGCGTTGGAGACACCGAGGCCGACGCAGACCGGGAGATCGGTGGTGGCGCGGGTGCGTCCCACCAGATCCTGGGCCTGGGCGCCGACGGAGGCGCGGGTGCCGGTGACGCCCATCAGGGACGCGGCGTAGACGAAGCCGCTCCCGGCCGCCGTGATGGTGGCGAGACGGGCGTCCTGGCTGCTGGGGGCGACGACGAACACGGTCGCGAGGCCGTGCTTGTCGGCGTGCTCGCGCCAGAGCGCGGACTCCTGGACCGGCAGGTCGGGCAGGATGCACCCGGCGCCGCCGGCCTCGGCCAGCTCGGCGGTGAAGCGCTCGACGCCGTAGCGGTCGATGGGGTTCCAGTACGTCATGACCAGGATCGGGACGCCGGTGGCCTCGTGCGCCTCGCGGACCGTACGCATCACGTCGGCGATCCGGACACCGCCGCGCAGGGCGATGTCGTCGGCGGTCTGGATGACCGGCCCGTCCAGGACCGGGTCGCTGTGCGGGAGCCCGATCTCGACGATGTCCGCGCCGCCCGCGATGACGGCCTTGACCGCCTCGATGCCGCCCTCGACGGTCGGGAAGCCCGCCGGGAGGTAGGCGATGAGCGCCGCCCGGTCCGCGGCCCTGGTGGCGGCCAGGGTGGTGTTCAACAGCTCGATGTTGCCGCTCACTTGGCGTCCCCCTCGATCTCGGCGCGGTCGCTGTCGGCGTCCGCCTCGACGGCGGCGTCGGTGTCGTAGAGCCCGAAGTAGCGGGCGGCGGTGTCCATGTCCTTGTCACCGCGGCCGGACAGGTTGATGAGGATCAGCCCGTCCTTGCCGAGCTCCTTGCCGAGGTCCAGGGCACCGGCGAGGGCGTGGGCGCTCTCGATGGCCGGGATGATCCCCTCGGTGCGGGACAGCAGGCGCAGGGCCTGCATGGCCGCGTCGTCGGTGACCGCGCGGTACTCGCCGCGCCCGATGTCCTTGAGGTACGCGTGCTCCGGACCGATGCCGGGGTAGTCCAGTCCCGCCGAGATGGAGTACGGCTCGGTGATCTGGCCCTCGTCGTCCTGGAGGACGTAGGAGCGCGAACCGTGCAGGATGCCGGGCTCCCCCGCGGTGAGGGTCGCCGCGTGCTCGCCGGTCTCCACCCCGTGCCCGGCGGGCTCGCAGCCCACCAGACGGACGTCGGCGTCGGGGATGAAGGCGTGGAAGAGGCCGATGGCGTTGGAGCCGCCGCCGACGCAGGCGACCGCCGCGTCCGGGAGGCGGCCCGCGCGCTCCAGGATCTGGCGGCGGGCCTCGACGCCGATGACGCGGTGGAAGTCGCGGACCATCGCCGGGAAGGGGTGCGGGCCCGCGACCGTACCGAAGAGGTAGTGCGTGCGGTCCACGTTGGCGACCCAGTCGCGGAACGCCTCGTTGATGGCGTCCTTCAGCGTCCGCGAGCCGGACTTCACGGCGACGACCTCGGCGCCGAGCATCCGCATCCGGGCCACGTTCAGCGCCTGGCGCTCGGTGTCGATCTCACCCATGTAGATGGTGCATTCGAGGCCGAAGAGGGCGCAGGCGGTCGCGGTGGCGACGCCGTGCTGGCCGGCTCCGGTCTCGGCGATGACACGGGTCTTGCCCATGCGCTTGGTGAGGAGGGCCTGGCCCAGCACGTTGTTGATCTTGTGCGAGCCGGTGTGGTTCAGGTCCTCGCGCTTGAGGAAGATCCGGGCGCCGCCGGCGTGCTCGGCGAAGCGCGGGACCTCGGTCAGCGCGCTGGGCCTGCCCGTGTAGTCGACCATGAGCTCGTTGAGCTCGGCGGCGAAGGCCGGGTCGGCCTTGGCCTTGTCGTACTCGACGGCGACCTCGTCCACGGCGGCGACGAGCGCCTCCGGGATGAACTTGCCGCCGTACGCGCCGAAATAGCCCTCGGCGCTGGGGATCAGACCCTCGGGGTCCGGAATGAAGAAGTCGGACGACATGCGACGTGCTCCTTGGCATGGCAACGGGTGGTTGACCGGATGCGCGAAGCGGCGAGCGCCACCGGGACCGTTCGCGGTCGCGGCGGTGCGGTCGTACGTACGAGAAGGGGTACTGCGGTACGTCGGCCGGGGCTCGCCTACTGCGCGGACCCCGGGCGCCATCGCATGCCGTTCACCTGGCCGGGCTCGTCGCCGATGACGTACCGGACGCGCCGGCCGTGCACCCGGCGGGCGGGGGCGCGGCAGCCGCGCGGCCTGCACCCGCGCGCCAGCGGGGCGTGCGGATCCCGGGCCGGAGCCCCGGCCGGGGCGAGGCCCGACCGGGTGCGGGGCACGGGACGTCCGGTCATGGTCGCTACGTCCCCGGATCAGCCGCGGCCGTGGCGGAGCGCCGGGTGGGCGCCCGCGGCGACGAGGTCGGCGACGGCGGCGCGCGGGTCGCGGCCGGTGACCAGGGACTCGCCGACCAGGACGGCGTCGGCGCCCGCGTTGGCGTACGCGATCAGGTCGTGCGGGCCCCGGACGCCGGACTCGGCCACCTTGACGATGTGGTCGGGGATCTCGGGGGCGACGCGCTCGAAGGTGGAGCGGTCGACCTTGAGGTCCTTCAGGTTGCGCGCGTTGACACCGATGATCTTGGCTCCGGCGTCCACGGCGCGCTCCGCCTCCTCCTCGTCGTGTGCCTCGACGAGCGGGGTGAGCCCGATCGACTCGGCACGCTCGATCAGGGAGACCAGGGCCTCCTGGTCGAGGGCGGCGACGATCAGCAGGACGAGGTCGGCGCCGTAGGCGCGGGCCTCCCACAGCTGGTACGAGGTGACGATGAAGTCCTTGCGCAGGATCGGGGTGTCGACCTTGGCGCGAACGGCCTCCAGGTCGGCGAGCGAACCGCCGAAGCGGCGCTCCTCGGTGAGTACCGAGATGACGGACGCGCCGCCCGCCTCGTAGTCCGCGGCGAGCGCGGCCGGGTCGGCGATGGCGGCAAGGGCCCCCTTGGAGGGGGACGAGCGCTTGACCTCGCAGATGACGGTCACGCCCTCGCCGCGCAGGGCGGCGACTCCGTCCTTGGCCTGGGGAGCGCGGGCCGCGCGCTCCTTCAGCTCGTCGAGGCTGACGCGCGCCTGCCGCTCCGCGAGGTCGGCGCGAACGCCGTCGATGATCTCGTCGAGCACACTCACGCGAGCGGCCCCCTTCCGAACGGTTGACGGTGAACTGGATCAGCCCTACCGATGGTATCCGCAGGATGCCCCGGGGCTCGCATCCGGCCATGTCGCGTCCCACTTCCTGGTCACTCAGTGGGCCGACCCGGTCGTTCAGGGGGCCAGAGCCGAGCCGAACGGCAGATTCCGGACCACGGTGAAGATCAGCAGGACGGCGCCCACACCCCACCACCAGACGGGTGCCAGACCGATGCGCAGGGGCTGTCCTCGCCAGGCCCGGACCAGCCAGAGGGCCCAGACCGCGGCGAAGAGGAAGTAGCCGACGGTGGCGATCGCGTTGGCTGCGAGCGCCGCGCCGAGGTCTCCGTGGATAAAGGCGTGGGCGCTGCGCAGCCCGCCGCAGCCGGGGCAGAGGACGCCGGTCAGCTTGAGCAGCGGGCAGACCGGGTAGTGGCCGGACTCGTTGGGGTCGACGGTACCGACGTACGCGAAGGCGCCTGCGACGGCGGCGAGGATGCCGATGGGGGTGGCGAGGCGTCGCACCCGCCCTGCCGGGCGGGCCGGCTCGGGAGTGCCCGTCCAGCCTTTCGGGCGTTCAGGGGCGCCCAACCAGCCCGTCCGGCGTTTGAGGACGGAACCGTGGCCCTGGGGGCCGGGCACTTGCGGGGGCCCTTCGCCCGAGGGGCCAGTGCGCTCCGGGCCCACCCCTGCGAGGGTTCCGTCCTCAAACGCCGGACCGGCTGGGGTGGCGAGGGTTCCGTCCGCGAACGCTGGGGCGGCAAGGGACCCGTCCTCCAGCGCCGGACCGGCTGGGGTGGGCCGGGCCATGTCGGGGGTCGGGCAGACCGTCAGCGGCATGTTCCAGGGGCCGGGGCCCTGCTGAGGGGCCGGTTCCGGGTCCGGGGGCTGGGGGGCGGAGGGGGTAGGCGAGGCGTCCACCCGGTGATTGTCCCCCGCCGACGCGAAAAGGCGCAGCCCCGGGTGAGGGCTGCGCCTGTCGGCGTGTCGGTCGCCGGGACGGGCCGGCGTCCGGGTCAGTGGGAGATCTGCGCCCGCCCGGCGCGCTCCCTGGCCTCGACCAGCTCGGCCGACTCCTTCGGCATGCCGAGGCCGGCCACCTTCATGGCGAGGCCCACGAGACCGCCGGCGAAGATGACGGCGATACCGGCCCAGAAGCCGAGCGGGTTGGCCGCGACCATGAAGACGCCTGCGACGCAGAAGCCGATGAAAGCAATGATGACACCGGTCCAGGCGGCCGGGGTGTGTCCGTGGCTCGTGCCCGCCATGAGTTGCTCCTCGTTGGTGTTGCGCCGTGAGTGGCGCTGTACGTGTGGCCGCCGCCCGGGGACGGCTCGGGTTCATTGTCCCGTACGGGACCTGGGGAGGTGAGCGTGGGGTCAGGCCTCGCGCGTCGGGTCCTCGCCGCGGTCCAGGGCCTTCCACAGGTCCTCGGGCCGGTCCGGGTCGGGGGCGGTGGCGGACGCCTTGCCGGGGCGGGGGGTGCCGTCGCGCTCGTACTTTCCGGACATGGCGGGCCAGCGGCTGCCGTAGCGCAGGGCGAGGAGCCCGGCCAGCAGGATCAGCAGGCCGCCGGCGGCGGTGACGTAGGGCCAGGCGGTGTGACCGATGGCGTGGATGGTGGCCGCCGCGTCGCCGGTGGTTCTGGCGGCCTCCTCGTCGAGGGCCGTGCTGTCGGAGCCGCCGGCCCAGGCGCTGAGCGTCGCTCCGAGGCCGCTGAGGGCGAGGAGGGCGGCGACGATCCGGCGGCCGACGCCGCGTACGGCGAAGACGGCGACGAGGGCGGCGAGGCCGACGACGGCCAGGGCGGCCGGGACGCCGGTGACGTCCTGGCCGTCGACGGTCAGCGGGAGGGCGCCGCCGCCGGTGGCCGCGTCGCCCTCGGCCCAGGTCTGCCCGGAGGCGAGGAGGACGACGGTCGCGCCGGCCGCGCCGAGGAGCAGACCGGCCGCGAGACTGCGTCGGCTCCCTGCGGAGTCGGGCGCGGCGCCGGACGCGGAGTCGGCGGTTCGGGCACGGGGCTGGGGTACGGGGACAGCACTCACGCCCTCCACTATCCCCTACCGGTTCAGCGGTCGTGGAGCCGGTTGGCCGTATGGACGGCGCGGAGCACGGCCGCCGCCTTGTTGCGGCACTCGGTGTCCTCGGCGACCGGGTCGGAGTCGGCGACGACCCCGGCTCCGGCCTGCACGTACGCGGTGCCGTCGCGGAGCAGGGCGGTCCGGATGGCGATGGCGGTGTCGGAGTCCCCGGCGAAGTCGAGGTAGCCGACGCAGCCCCCGTACAGGCCGCGGCGGCTCGGTTCCAGCTCCTCGATGATCTGCATGGCGCGGGGCTTGGGGGCGCCGGAGAGGGTGCCCGCGGGGAAGCAGGCGGTGAGCACGTCGAAGGCGGTGCGGTCCTCGGTGACGCGGCCGGTGACGGTGGAGACGATGTGCATTACGTGGGAGTAGCGCTCGATCGACATGAAGTCGACGACCTCGACGCTGCCGGGTTCGCAGACCCGCCCCAGGTCGTTGCGGCCGAGGTCGACGAGCATCAGGTGCTCGGCGCGCTCCTTGGGGTCGGCGAGGAGTTCGTCGGCGAGCGCCTGGTCCTCCTGCGGGGTGGCGCCCCGGTGCCGGGTCCCGGCGATCGGGTGGACCATGGCCCGGCCGTCCTCGACCTTGACGAGCGCCTCGGGGCTGGAGCCGACGACGTCGAACCCGTCGAAGCGGAAGAGGTACATGTACGGGGACGGGTTGGTGGCCCGCAGCACCCGGTAGACGTCCAGGGCGCTCGCCGTGCACGGGGTCTCGAAGCGCTGGGAGGGGACGACCTGGAAGGCCTCGCCCGCCCTGATGCGCTCCTTGATGTCCACGACGGCGTGCCTGTAGGCCTCGCCGCCCCACAGTGCGGTGTACGGCGGCAGCTCGGACGGGGGCAGAACGGCGGGGGCGTTCTCGACCGGGCGGCGCAGGTCCCGCTCCATCGCGTCGAGGCGGGCGACGGCGTCCGCGTGCGCCTCGTCGACGCCGGTGTCGAGGTCGTTGTGGTTGATCGCGTTGGCGATCAGCAGGACGGTGCCGTTCTGATGGTCGAGGACGGCGAGGTCCGAGGTGAGGAGCATGGTCAGTTCGGGCAGCTTCAGGTCGTCGCCGCCGTGCTCGCCGATCTTCTCCAGACGGCGTACGACGTCGTAGCCGAGGTAGCCGACCATGCCGCCGGTGAAGGGGGGAAGGCCCGCGTCGCTCACCAGGTCGCGGGGGGTGTGGAGGGTCTCGACGGTGGCGCGCAGGGCGTCCAGCGGGTCGCCGTCGACCGGGACGCCGACGGGCGGGGTGCCGAGCCAGTGGGCCTCGCCGTCGCGGGCGGTGAGGGTGGCGTCGCTGCGGACGCCGATGAAGGAGTAGCGCGACCAGGTCCGGCCGTTCTCGGCGGACTCCAGGAGGAAGGTGCCGGTGCGTTCGGCGGCGAGCTTGCGGTACAGGCCGACCGGGGTGTCGCCGTCCGCGAGGAGGCGACGGCTGACGGGGACGACGCGCCGGTCGACGGCCAGTTTGCGGAAGGTGTCGAGATCCATGGCCGGTGACCTTACTTCCCGAGAGGCAGGGCGTCGGCGTCGAAGCAGGTGCGGTCGCCGGTGTGGCAGGCGGCGCCGGTCTGGTCGACCTTGACGAGGACGGTGTCGGCGTCGCAGTCCAGGGCGACGGACTTCACGTGCTGGACGTGACCGGAGGTGTCGCCCTTGACCCAGTACTCCTGGCGGCTGCGCGACCAGTAGGTGCAGCGGCCCGTGGTGAGGGTGCGGTGCAGCGCCTCGTCGTCCATCCAGCCGAGCATCAGCACCTCTCCGGTGTCGTACTGCTGGGCGATGGCCGGGACCAGACCGTCGGCGCCGCGCTTGAGGCGGGCGGCGACGGCCGGGTCGAGGCTGCTGGCGGGCGGCGTTGTGCCGGGCGTGCTCGTCATGGGCCCATTGTGCCGTGGCCGCGAGGGCTTTCCGGGACGACGTCCACTGGGCGGAGCAGGGGTGACGGTCGTACGCTGGCGGGCATGTCGACCCATGCGAAGCGTGAACGTCTTCTGCTCGCCGATCTGTTGGAAGCGGCCGGTCCCGAGGCCCTCACCCTGTGCGACGGCTGGAAGACCCGCGATCTGGCCGCCCATGTGGTGGTCCGCGAACGCCGCGCGGACGCGGCGGGCGGGCTGCTGGTGAGCGCGCTGAAGGCCCGGCTGGAACGGGTGCAGGCGGAGTTCGCGGCGAAACCGTACGAGGAACTGATCCAGCTGATCCGCACCGGCCCGCCCCGGTTCTCCCCGATGTCCCTCAAGCAGATCGACGAGGCGGCGAACACCGTGGAGTTCTTCGTCCACGCGGAGGATGTGCGCCGGGCCCAGCCCGACTGGTCGCGCCGCGAGCTGGACCCGGTCTTCTCCGACGTGCTGTGGTCCAGGACCGAGAAGACGGCCCGCCTGCTGGGCCGCAGGTCCCCGGTGGGGCTGGTGCTGCGCCGCCCGGACGGCCAGACGGCGGTCGCCCACAAGGGGACGCCGGTGGTGACGGTGACCGGGGAGCCCGCCGAGCTGCTGCTGTACGCGTTCGGCCGGCAGGACGCGGCGGACGTCGAGGTGGCGGGCGACCAGGCGGCGGTGGAGCGGTTGAGGGCGTCCGAGCTGGGCATGTAGGCCCGGGGGCTCCGGGGGGATCCGGGTCAGCGGGGCAGTTCGGCGCGGCGGAGTGCGGTGAAGGCCAGGCCCATCGCGCCGCCGGCCGCGCACACGGCCGCGCTGACGGCGTAGACCGGCCCGGTGCCCCAGAGGGCGATGGCGGCCCCCGTGACGGGGTAGCTCAGCGGGATGAGCGCGTAGGTGAAGAGCGTCGATACGGAGGTGACCCGGCCCAGGTACGCCGGGTCGGCGGCGGTCTGGACGAGGGCGGCGCACAGTGCACCGGCCAGCCCGATGGAGAGGCCGACGAACGCGGCGGTCGCGGCGGCGAGGGCCACCGAGGGGGCCTGGGCCAGGCCGGCGATGCCCGTCGCGCCGACGAGGACCGTCAGGCACATCACCAGCCCGGCGCGCGGCACCCGGCCCCGGACGGCGAGGAGGAGGGCGGACCCGGCGGCGCCGGAGGCGAATCCGGCGACGATCCAGCCCATGCCGGCCGCGCCCCAGCCGCGCTGCTCGGAGAGCAGGATCAGCCCGAGGTTGAGCGGCCCGACGAAGCCGAGCTCGCTGAGGGCGATGACGAGCATGAGCGGGCCAAGCATGGGGTGGCGGCGGATGTACCGGAGCCCGTCGACGAGGTCCTGCCAGGCGTTCGGTGTCCTCCCGGTGTCCGTCGGCGTCTCCTGCGCCTCGGCCGTCCCGCCCACCGGCGCGGGCAGCGGGCTGATCCGCAGGCGCAGGAGCAGCGGCAGGGAGAGGGCGAAGAGCACTCCGGCGGCGGCGAAGGTGAGCGCGGGGCCGCCCGTGGCCACGGCGACCCCGCCCAGCGGCGCGCCGACGATGGAGGCGCCGCGTGCGGCGAGTCCGCGCAGGCCCTGGATCCGGGCGAGCTGGCCCGCAGGGCTGATCCGGGGCGGCAGGGCTCCGACGGCGGGCAGGAACAGGGCGTCGACCGCGCCGAAGAGCAGGGCGACGGCCACCAGGACGCCCACGGTGGGCGCGGTGAGGACCAGGGTCGCGGCGAGCCCGAGGACGAGCAGCGCACGGGCGGCGTCGCTGCCGATGACGACGCGGCGGGGCCCGAGCCGGTCGGCGAGCACTCCCCCGCCGAGCATGAGAAGCGCCCGGGGTATCGAGCCGGCGGCGAGGACCAGGCCGGTGCCGGAGGCGCTGCCGGTGCGGGCGGCGGCCCAGGCGAGGGCCATGAAGTAGATGCTGTCGCCGATCATCGACGCGGTGTAAGCGCCGAGCCAGCGCTGGACGTTGGGGTCGCGGTGGGCGGGGCGTTCGGGGGCTTCCACGGCGGTGACGGTCATGGGTTCGTCCTTCGGGGCGGAGTGACGCGGGCTCAGGGGCGGAAGGGGAATCCGTACGTGTGCAGGGCGACGCTCTCGCGGCCCTCGGTGTCGCCCGCTTCCTCGCGGGCGCGGCCCGCTTCCTCGTAGCGGTCGATCAGCGCGCCCATCTCCCGGCCGAGGGCTGCCAGTTCCTCCGCGGTGAGGCGCAGGAGGTTCTCCGCGCTCCAGGAGGCGCCACGCCATTCCGCGTCCCAGGTGTGCCGTGCGTCCTGGTGGGCCCGGTAGAGCTCGACGTGCTGGTCGAAGGACATCCGGCCGGCGGCGGCGTAGACGGCCGCCTTGTCCGGCGCGTCGTCGAAGTCCGTGTCGCTGAAGGTCAGCCCTCGGGAGGACGGCTGCCACCAGCGCTCCCGGCCGTCGGTGCCCTGGCCCTCGGCCGGTTCGATCAGTCCGTGGTCGGCGAGCTTGCGCAGGTGGTAGCTGACGAGGGAGACCGCCTCGTCGACCTGGTCGGCGAGCTGGGAGGCGGTGGCGGTGCGCTTGATGTGCAGGGCTCGGTAGAGCTTCAGGCGCAGGGGGTGGCCGATCGCCTTGAGGGTGTCGAGGTCGGAGACGCGGTGTCGCTCTTCACTGGGCATGACTCGACCGTAGATGCACAGGAAAAGTTGCGCAAGATTAATTGCGCAATATTCGTTGCGGAGTTCTCCAGGTGTCGGTTCTTCAGGTGCCGAGCAGCCTCCGCGCCGCCAGGGCGAGCGCGACCTCGACCGCGTCCCGGGGGCGGGTCAGGCAGCGGCCGGTGAGCTGTTCGAAGCGGCGGAGGCGGTTGAGGACGGTGTTGCGGTGGCAGTAGAGCTTCGCGCCCGCCCGCTGCGCCGAGCCGTCCGCGTCCAGCCAGGCGGTGAGGGTCTCCACGATGACGTCGCGGTCGGCGGGGTCCAGCCGGTCCAGCGGGCCCAGCACCCGGTCGGCGAGCGCCCCGGCGAGCGCCGGGGAGGACACCACCAGGGCGTCCGGGAGGTGCTCGTCGAGCAGGACGGTGCCCCCGGACGCGGGGCAGGCGCGCAGCGCGGTCTCCGCCAGCCGCCGGGCGTCGCCGAGGGCGGCCAGGCCCTCGACCGCGGAGCCGATCCCGGCCCGGGCGCCGGCCGGTACGTCCAGCGCGGCGGCCAGCGCGCTCAGTTCGCCGGGCGGGCCCGCCAGCGGCAGGATCGCGAACTCGGCGTCCGGGCCCGGGTGCCAGAGCGCCGGGGCGTCCGGGGCGGCGGCGGGCAGCGTCAGCGGCGGGCGGGCGGCGACCCCCGGACCGCGCGGGGCGGCGGCCACCGCGAGCACGGCGTACCGGCCCTGCTCCGGCAGGCCCAGCATCGCGGCCGCCTCGGCGAGGTCGGCGATCCGGGCGGTCCCGTCCAGCAGGGCGGCGACCATGAGCCGCTGCCGGTTCTCGCGCCGCCAGGACAGCCGCCGCTCGGCCTGCCGGTAGGCGTCCGCGACGATCCCGCAGTGCTCGTCGACGAAATTCCACACGTCGGCGGCGACATGGACGAGCAGCCGTACGTCGTCGGGGTCGCGCCGGGCGGTCTCGTCCACGAGGTCCTGCCAGACCATCGCGCCGCCCATCCGGAAGGCGTGCAGGACGGCGTCGAGCGGCACGCCCTGCTCGGCGCGGATCTCACCGATCCAGCGGGAGGTGCGGTGGGCGGACTCCCGGAACTCCCGGGGCTGGATCAGGGAGCCGACGTTGTGCCGCAGCGAGTGGTGGACCTCCTGCCAGACCTCGGCCCGGCCGGAGTCGATGGCCGCCCGGTAGCCGGGCTCCTGGGCGTACAGGGCCTCGACGAGCCGGTCGGTGAGGGCCGGCAGTGAGGCGACGAGGACCCGGGCGGCCCGGTGCAGCACCTCGACGGCCTCGCGGTCGGCCAGGGACCGGAAGCGGTGCGGCAACGGCGTTGCCGGGGACGGTCCGTGCGGCGCCCCGATCCGCGAACGTACGACCTGTGGCATGGCGGCCTCCACCGGGAATCGACCGGCCGCGCGAGCGGCGGGCCCGGCGCCCGGCCCGGGCGGGGCGCGAGCGCGGCGACACGATCCTGACGCCCGCAGAATGACATACCGCCCAGTCGGTACCTAGGGGTCTGCGCGGAACTCGTCATCACGGTCTCGCAACCTCCGGGCCTTCCGGACCCCTTCTCAGGGCTGTCCCGCGATTCCCGGCGGGCGCACGACGACAGCTACGGCACCTCGCCGCGTTGTCGGAACATCCCCATACATCCAGTATGCGGATGCCCCTCCGCCTTGCGATGCACCGCATCTGACGCCGCGCGCTGATCCACCGGGAATCGCGGGACAGCCCTTAGCCGGCGAGCAGCCGGGCCAGTTCGGTGCGGGAACGGATGCCGAGGGCGGCGAAGACGTTGCGGAGGTGGTGGTCGACCGTGCGGGGGCTGAGCGACAGCCGCAGCGCCACTTCCCTGTTGGTGGCCCCGTCGGCGACGCAGCGGGCGATGCGCAGCTGCTGGGGGGTGAGCGCCGCCAGCGGTCCGTCCGCCGCGTTCCGCGGGGCCCCGACCGGCTCCCCCGCCGCCCGCAGCTCCCCGGCCGCCCGGTCGGCCCAGGCGCGGGCCGAGCAGCACTGGAAGGCGACCAGGGCGTCACGCAGCGGGCCGCGTGCCTCACGGGTGCGCCGACGGCGGCGCAGCCACTGCCCGTACAGCAGTTGGGTACGGGCCCGTTCGAAGTCGCCGCCCGCCCGGCCGTGGTGGGCCAGGGCCTCGGCGTAGCGGGCGTCGGCCTCGTCGGCGGGGGCCAGCAGGGCCCGGCAGCGGGCCAGTTGGGCGGGTGCCCCCGGGTCGGCGGTCCGGGCGGCCCAGGACGCGAACTCGTCGACGGCGGCGTGGAGTTCGCGGGACTCCTCGGGCTGTCGGCCGCCCAGCACGGCGGCCTCGACCCAGCAGGGCACGGCGAGCATCCGGGCGGCGAAGTGGCCCCGTCCGGGGCCGGTCCCGACGAGGGGGGCCAGCCGGGCGGCCGCCTCGCCGGGCCGCCCGGAGGCCAGGTCCGCGCGGGCCCGTGCCCAGGTGGCGAGGGTGACGGCCTGGGCAAGACCGTGCGGCCCCGCCCCGGTCAGCGCGGCGTCGGCGTGCGCGGCGCACGCCTCGGCGGGCCCCTCCACGGAGGCGGCGAGGGCGAGCACGGCGTGCAGATGGGCGGAGCTGTTGGGCTGCCCCGTACGGCGGGCGGCGTGCAGCCCCTCCAGGGCGTGGGCCCGCGCACCGGCGTGGCGCCCGGCCCGCAGTTCGGCGTAGGCGAGGTGTTCGAGGGCCTGGGGCAGCAGCGCGTCGGGGCCCCTGGTCCGTACGGCGGCGAGCGCGCGGGCGCCCGCGCGGCAGGCGGCGGCGACATCCCCGAGGACGAGGGCCGCGACCCCGGCCCGGAGCAGCGCGGCCGGGGCGCCGGAGTCCCCGGCGGGGTCGAGGCAGTGGCGGAGCAGGGCGTGGCCCTCGGCGGTGCGGCCTTCGAGCACGGCGCACATGCCGGCCCGGTAGTGCTCCAAACCCGCTTCCAGCGGGGTGCGGGCGAGACGGTTCATGGCGTCGAGGTAGCCGAGCGCGTCCCCCGCCGACCAGGCGGCCTCGGCCGCGCCGAGGAGGGCGTCGAGGGCCCGGCGGGGATCGCGCGGGCCGAGCAGGGCGGCCGCGGCGAGCAGCGCTTCGTGGGCGTCGGCCGCGGGCCCGGAGCGCAGGGCCAGCATGCCGTGGACGTAGGGGGCGAGGCCCCGCGCGGGCTCGGGGGCCGGCCCCGCAGTGCCGGGCGCCCGGGGTCCGGTCCTGGCCAGCAGGGCCCGGGCCAGGGCCGGGTCGCCCGCGAGCCCCGCCTGCTCGGCCGCCGCGGCGAGGCGGGCCGCCCGCAGCGCCGGTTCGGTGGAGAGCAGGGCGGCGCGGGCCAGGGCGGCGGACCGTTCGGCGTGCGGGTAGGGGGCTCCGGCGGCCGCTTCGAGCCGGGCGGCCAGCGCGGCGTCCGGCCCGGGCGCGGCACAGGCCCGCTGGACGAGGGCGGCGAGCGGGACGGACGGGGGTGCGGTGGCCGGGGCGTCCGGAGGGGACGGGGAGGAGGCGCCCGGGAAGGCCCGGTCGCCGGTCTCCGCCAACAGGGTGGCGAGCAGCTCGTGGGCGGCTCGGCGGTCCGGCCAAGGGGCGTGGTGGAGTACGGCGCGGGCGACGAGGCGGTGGGCGAAGTGGACGCGGCTGCCCGCCCGTTGGAGGAGGCCGTCGGTGGCGGTGGCACCGAACAGGGCCCGGTCCAGGAAGTCCCGGGGCAGTCCGACGCGAGTGCCCGCACGCAGCACGAGCAGGGCGTCCGCCCCGGCGCCGTCCGGCTCGTGCTCCTGGGCCGCGGCGGCGAGCAGGAGCAGGGTGCGGGTCCGGTCCGGGAGGCCGTCGAGCCGTTCGGCGTGGGCGGCGAGCACCGGTTCACCGCCGGGCAGGGGGAAGGGCAGCGGGGTGCGGCCGGCGAGCTGGTCCGGGGTGAGGCGTCCGGCGAGCCCGACGAGCAGGCGCGGGTTTCCGGCCGCCTCACGGAGCAGCTCGGCCCGCACGACCGGGTCGATCCCCTCCGTACCGGCGGCCGAACCGAGGGCCGCACCGGGGGCCGGCCCGAAAGCCGTACCGGGGGCCGGCCCGAGGGCCGTACCGCCAGCCGAACCGGGAGCCGCACCGCAAGCCGTACCGCGAGCCGAACCGGGGGCCGGTCCGAGGGCCGCACCAGGGGCCGGTCCGAGGGCCGTGCCGCCGGTCAGCCGGTCCAGGAGCGCCGAGGCCGCGCCCTCGTCCAGGGGTGCGAGGTGGAGCGTGGGCAGCCCGGCGAAGGCGGTGCCGTCGGCGGCCGAGAGCAGGACGGCGGTCCGGCTGCCCGGGCCCAGCCCGCGGGCCGCGAAGGCGAGGGCGGACCGGGACGCCCGGTCCCAGGCGTGCGCGTCGTCGGCGCAGACCAACAGGGGGTGCCCGGCGCCCGGTTCCCGCAGTCGGCGGGCCAGCGCCTCGGGGGTGATGACCGGGTACGGGGCGGGCGACAGGCCGGTGGTGAGGGACGGGCCGAGCAGGGCGACCGGCCCGCCACCCGGCACGGACCGTCCGGTGGAGGCCGCCGTGGCGTACAGCACGGGCCCCCGGTCGCGGTGTGCGTCGGCGGCGGCGCGCAGCAGCGCCGTACGGCCGAGACCGGGCGGCGCGGCCAGCACGAGCGCACCTCCGTCACCCCGCCACAACAGCTTCAACAGGCTTTCCAGAGTGGCGAGTTCATCGTCCCGGCCGTACAGCCGGAGCGGACTGCGCACGGTCGTCGATGGGGTCACACCGGCACCGTACGGTCGCGTCGGCGAGGGTGGAAGCGCCGCGTCCAGGTACCCGGCGGGGACGGCCCGGTGCGGTGCGCGCTCCCAGCCGGAGCCCTGCCGCGCTGTGCCGGAGCACAGCACGGCAGGGCCGGGGGACGCCGGGACTACGCGGTGTGCGGGCAGTTGCCCCGGTACTCCGCGATGGTCAGGCTCGGCTGCGGGAGCGGGCAGAGGAACTGCTCGTAGCGGGTGTCACTGTCGATGAATCGCTTCAGCCAGGAAATGCTGTACTTCGCGATCGTCGTGTTGGAGCTGTTCGGCGTGAAGTGCGAGGCGCCGCGCAGCTCCAGATACGCCTTGTCCAGGGAGCCGGGCAACGACTCGTAGAACGGCTCGGAGTGCGTGGCGACAGAGGCGACCGTGTCACCGTCCGCACCCACCACGAGGGTCGGCGTACGCAGTTCGGGCCAGGTCTTGTCGGTGTTCCAGCCGGTCAGCGGGATCGCCGCCTTCAGCGAGGTGCGGCTCTTGGCCGCCTCCAGGCTGCCGCCGCCCCCCATCGAGTGGCCCATCACCCCGAGCCGGGAGGCGTCGACCCGGGTCCGCACCGAGCTGCGCTGGGTCAGGTAGTCCAGAGCGGCGAGGAGTTGGCGGCCCCGGCTGTCGGGCTGGTCGAGGGTGGTGTTGGTGTCGATGGTGAAGACCACGAAGCCCTGGGACGCCAGGCGCGGGCCGAGCCAGGCGATGGAGGACTCGTAGGCGGTGAAGCCGGGCGAGATGACGACCGCGCCGAACGTGCCGTCGGCGGTGGAGGTCGGGTAGTGGATGGTGCCGCCGCCGAACCCGCTCACGGCGAGCGAGGAGACGGAGGTCTGCGAGGTGGCGTAGGAGCCGCGGCTCGCCTCGATGGAGGCGTTGGTGGGGGCGGGGCCGCGCTCGTAGGGGTTGTCGGCGGCCTGGGCGCCCGGGACCAGGGCGGTCATCAGGAGACCAGCGGTGGCCGCTGCGGCGGTCAGCAGACCCGCGACCGTACGGGGGCGGAGTGTGGACGTAAGGGGGCGGCTCGGGCGCGGGGGGTGTTGGTGCGAGGGGAGGAGGTGCTGCTGCACGAGGGGGATCCTCTCGGTGGTGGCGGAACCACACCACGCGAGACCCACGAAGCCCGTCGTCCGGGGGCTCGGGGTGCGCCGCGTGGCCGCCGACGTCGTCCGCCGGCGTTCGCCACTCTCACGGTGCGCCCCCTGGACACGCATCGGCGGTATCACCGGTCCCGGCAGACCGGTGATACCGCCTCGGGCTCCCGTACGGGCTCAGCGGACCGGGTGGCCCGCTTCCCGCAGGGCGCCCTTGACCTCGGAGATCCGCAGGTCACCGAAGTGGAAGACGGACGCGGCGAGCACCGCGTCGGCCCCCGCCTCGATCGCCGGGGCGAAGTCGGCGAGCCGGCCCGCGCCGCCGGAGGCGATGACGGGGACGGTGACGTGCTTCCGTACCGCCTCGATCATCTCCGTGTCGTAGCCGTCCTTCGTACCGTCGGCGTCCATCGAGTTGAGCAGGATCTCGCCCGCGCCCAGCTCGGCGGCCCGGTGGGCCCACTCGACGGCGTCGATGCCGGTGCCCTTGCGGCCGCCGTGCGTGGTGACCTCGAACGTGCCCTCCGGGGTGCGGCGGGCATCGACGGAGAGCACCAGGACCTGGCGTCCGAAGCGTTCGGCGATCTCACGGATGAGGTCGGGGCGGGCGATGGCGGCGGTGTTGACGCCGACCTTGTCGGCCCCGGCGCGCAGCAGCTTGTCGACGTCGTCGGGGGTGCGGACGCCGCCGCCGACGGTGAGCGGGATGAAGACCTGCTCGGCGGTGCGGCGGACCACGTCGTACGTCGTCTCGCGGTCGCCGCTGGAGGCGGTGATGTCGAGGAAGGTCAGCTCGTCGGCGCCCTCGGCGTCGTACAGCTTGGCCATCTCGACGGGGTCGCCCGCGTCGCGCAGATTCTGGAAGTTGACGCCCTTGACGACCCGGCCGTTGTCGACGTCCAGGCAGGGGATGACCCGTACGGCGAGGCTCACTTCGCGCCTCCCCGGTAGGCCTCGACCTCGACCTCGACGACCAGGCTCGGGTCCACGAAACCGGACACGATGATCATGGAAGCGGCGGGACGTACGGCATCGAACAGCTCCTTGTGGGCGCGGCCGATGTCCTCCACGTCCCGGGCGTGCGTGATGTACATCCGGGTGCGGACGACGTCCTCGCGGGTGAGGCCCACCTGCTCCAGCGCCGCGAACGCGACGTCGAAGGAGGTGATCGCCTGCTCGTACGGGGAGCCCGCGGAGATCTGGCCGTTCACCACGGAGGTACAGCCGGCGACCAGGACGAGCCCGTTGGGGAGCTCGACGGCGCGCGAATAGCCGAACTTCTCCTCCCAGGGCGCGCCGGTGGAGATCCGGCGCACGGAGGAAGCCGCGGTGGACTCGGGAGAATCGGTCATGCGGCGACCGCCTTGAGGGCCTCTTCCAGCGTGAACGCCTTCGCGTACAGCGCCTTGCCGACGATCGCACCCTCGACGCCTTCGGGTACGAGGAGGGAGATCGCGCGGAGGTCGGCGAGGGAGGAGACGCCGCCGGAGGCGACGACCGGGCGGTCGGTGACGGCGCAGACGTCCCGCAGCAGGCCCAGGTTGGGGCCCTCCAGGGTGCCGTCCTTGGCGATGTCGGTGACGACGTAGCGGGCGCAGCCCTCGGCGTCGAGACGGGCGAGGGTCTCGTAGAGGTCGCCGCCGTCGCGGGTCCAGCCCCGGCCGCGCAGGGTGGTGCCGCGGACGTCGAGGCCGACGGCGATCTTGTCGCCGTGCTCGGCGATGACCTTGGCGACCCACTCCGGGGTCTCCAGGGCGGCGGTGCCGAGGTTGACCCGGCGGCAGCCGGTGGCGAGGGCGGCGGCGAGCGAGGCGTCGTCGCGGATGCCGCCGGACAGCTCGACCTTGATGTCCATGGCCCCGGCGACCTCGGCGATCAGGGCGCGGTTGTCGCCGGTGCCGAAGGCGGCGTCCAGGTCGACGAGGTGCAGCCACTCGGCGCCGGCGCTCTGCCAGGCGAGGGCGGCCTCCAACGGGGAGCCGTAGGAGGTCTCGGAGCCGGACTCGCCGTGCACGAGGCGGACGGCCTGGCCGTCACGGACGTCGACGGCGGGGAGCAGTTCAAGCTTCGGCATTACAGCGTCTCGATCCAGTTGGTCAGCAGCTGGGCGCCGGCATCGCCGGACTTCTCGGGGTGGAACTGGGTGGCCCACAGCGCGCCGTTCTCCACGGCGGCCACGAACCGTTCGCCGTGCGTGGCCCAGGTGACCTTGGGGGCACGGATCTTGGCGTTGGTCACTTCGAGGGACCAGTCGTGCGCCGCGTAGGAGTGCACGAAGTAGTACCGCGCGTCGGCGTCCAGGCCCGCGAAGAGCCGGGAGTCCTCGGGGGCCTCGACGGTGTTCCACCCCATGTGCGGGACGACGTCGGCCTTCAGCGGGCCGACCGTGCCGGGCCATTCGTCCAGGCCCTCGGTCTCCACGCCGTGCTCGATGCCGCGCTCGAACAGGATCTGCATCCCGACGCAGATGCCCATGACGGGGCGGCCGCCGGAGAGCCGGCGGCCGACGATCCAGTCGCCGCGGGCCCGCTTGAGCCCGTCCATGCAGGCGGAGAACGCGCCGACGCCGGGGACGAGGAGCCCGTCGGCGTTCATCGCGCGGTCGTAGTCGCGGGTGATCTCGACGTCCGCGCCGACATGGGCGAGGGCCCGCTCGGCGGAACGGACGTTGCCGAAGCCGTAGTCGAAGACGACGACCTTCTTCTTGCCAGTCGTTCGGTCAGTCACAGCGTGCCTCTCAGTCCCACAGTCCCTGGATCCGCAGGATGCCCGCCACCAGGCACATCACGGAGCCGATCGACAGCAGCACGATGACGCCCTTGGGCATCCCCTGCTTCGCGAAGGAGTAGACGCCGCCGGCCAGGAAGAGGCCGACGACGATCAGGATGGTGTTGAGGCCGGTCACAGGGCGCCCTTCGTGGAAGGCAGGATGCCGGCGGCGCGCGGGTCGTGCTCGCAGGCGTACCGCAGGGCGCGGGCGAGCGCCTTGAACTGGCACTCGACGATGTGGTGGGCGTTGCGCCCGTACGGCACGTGGACGTGCAGGGCGATCTGCGCCTGGGCGACGAAGGACTCCAGGATGTGCCGGGTCATCGTCGTGTCGTACTCGCCGATCATCGGCGCCATCTTCTCGGGCTCGGTGTGCACGAGGTAGGGGCGGCCGGAGAGGTCGACGGTGACCTGGGCGAGCGACTCGTCCAGCGGGACGGTGCAGTTGCCGAAGCGGTAGATGCCGACCTTGTCGCCGAGGGCCTGCTTGAAGGCGGCGCCGAGCGCGAGGGCGGTGTCCTCGATGGTGTGGTGGCTGTCGATGTGCAGGTCGCCCTCGGTCTTGACCGTGAGGTCGAAGAGGCCGTGGCGGCCGAGCTGGTCGAGCATGTGGTCGTAGAAGCCGACCCCGGTGGCGACATCGACCTTGCCGGTGCCGTCGAGGTTGATCTCGACGAGCACGGACGTTTCCTTCGTGGTGCGTTCCACGCGGCCTACGCGGGGGCTCATGCGTCGTGCTCCTTCTTCAGTTCGCGTACCGCATCGAGGAACGCGTCGTTCTCTGCCGGGGTTCCCGCGGAGACCCGCAGCCATCCCGGTACGCCGTTGTCCCGGACCAGGACGCCCCGGTCGAGGATCTGCTGCCAGACGGCGTGGCTGTCGTCGAAGCGGCCGAACTGGACGAAGTTGGCGTCCGAGTCGGTGACCTCGTAGCCGGTGGCGCGCAGCTCGGCCACCAGCCGGTCGCGCTCGCTCTTGAGCTGCGCGACGTATCCCAGCAGCGTATCGGTGTGCTCCAGGGCGGCGAGCGCGGTGGCCTGGGTGACGGAGGAGAGGTGGTACGGCAGCCGTACCAGCTGGACCGCGTCGACCACGGCCGGGTCGGCGGCGAGGTAGCCGAGGCGGAGCCCGGCCGCGCCGAACGCCTTGGACATGGTCCGGGAGAGGACCAGGTTGCGGCGGCCCTCGATCAGCGGGAGCAGCGAGGGGTGGTGGCTGAACTCGCCGTAGGCCTCGTCGACGACGACCATCGAGGGGCCGGCGGCCTGGGCGGCGTCGTACAGGGCGAGGACGGTCTCCGCGTCGACGGCTGTGCCGGTGGGGTTGTTGGGCGAGGTGATGAAGACGACCCCGGGGCGGTGCTCGGCGATGGCGGCGCGGGCGGCGTCCACGTCGATGGTGAAGTCGTCGTTGCGCGGGCCGGAGATCCAGCCGGTGCCGGTGCCCCTGGAGATCAGGGCGTGCATGGAGTACGAGGGTTCGAAGCCGATCGCGGTGCGGCCGGGCCCGCCGAAGGTCTGGAGCAGCTGCTGGAGGACCTCGTTGGAGCCGTTGGCGGCCCATACGTTGGCCCTGCTCACCGTGTGTCCAGCCGTGCGGGACAGGTAGCGGGCCAGCTCGGTGCGGAGCTCGACGGCGTCCCGGTCGGGGTAGCGGTTGAGGCCGCGGGCGGCCTCGCGGACCCGCTCGGCGATCCGGTCGACCAGCGCCTCGGGGAGCGGGTACGGATTCTCGTTGGTGTTGAGGCGTACGGGGACGTCGAGCTGGGGTGCGCCGTACGGGGACTGGCCGCGCAGTTCGTCGCGGATGGGGAGCTCGTCCCAGGGGTTCACGGTCTCGCGGGTGGTGCTGTCGTCTCTCACTGCTGCGGAACCTTCCAGCCACTGCGCTCGTCGAGTTCGCCTTCGGCGAAACGTGCCTTGAGGGCCGCGCCGTGGGCGGGGAGGTCCTCCGCCTCGGCGAGGGTCACGACGTGGTGGGTGACCTCGGCGAGCGCGTCGCGGCTGTAGTCGACGATGTGGATGCCGCGCAGGAAGGACTGCACGGACAGGCCCGAGGAGTGGCAGGCGCAGCCGCCGGTGGGCAGGACGTGGTTGGAGCCGGCGCAGTAGTCGCCGAGCGAGACGGGCGACCAGGGGCCGACGAAGATCGCTCCGGCGTTGCGGACCCGGTCGGCGACGGCGGCCGCGTCGGCGGTCTGGATCTCCAGGTGCTCGGCGCCGTACGCGTCGACGACCTTGAGGCCGTCCTCGATGGAGGAGACCAGGACGATCGCGGACTGGCGGCCGGCCAGGGCGGGCTCGACGCGGTCCTTGATGTGCTTGGTGGCGGCGACCTGGGGGGCCAGCTCGGCCTCGGTGGCGGCGGCCAGCTCCTCGGAGTCGGTGACCAGGACGGCGGCGGCCATCGGGTCGTGCTCGGCCTGGCTGATCAGGTCGGCGGCCACGTGCGCCGGGTCGGCGGTGGCGTCGGCGAGGATCGCGATCTCGGTGGGCCCGGCCTCGGCGTCGATGCCGATGCGGCCCTTGAGGAGGCGCTTGGCGGCGGCGACGTAGATGTTGCCGGGGCCGGTGACCAGGTTGACCGGGAGGCAGTCCTCGGTGCCGTACGCGAACATCGCGATGGCCTGGGAGCCGCCGGCCGCGTACACCTCGTCTACGCCGAGCAGGGCGCAGGCGGCGAGGATCGTGGGGTGCGGCAGCCCGCCGAAGTCCTTCTGCGGCGGGGAGGCGACCGCGACGCCCTCGACGCCCGCCTCCTGGGCCGGGACGACGTTCATCACGACGGAGGAGGGGTAGACCGAGCGGCCGCCGGGGACGTAGAGCCCGACGCGCTCGACGGGCACCCACTTCTCGGTGACGGTGCCGCCGGGGACGACCTGGGTGGTGTGCGTGGTGCGGCGCTGCTCGCGGTGGACGAGGCGGGCGCGGCGGATCGACTCCTCGAGTGCTGCCCGGACGGCCGGGTCCAGCTCCGCCAGGGCGCGGGTGATGGCGTCGGCGGGCACCCGGACCGACGCGATCCGGACACCGTCCAGTTTCTCCCCCCAGTCGATCACTGCCGCGGAGCCACGATGGCGCACGTCCTCGCAGATGGGCCGCACCGTCTCCAGGGCGGCTTCCACGTCGAACTCGGCACGGGGCAGCAGGTCGCGCAGGGCGGCGCCCTCGGGGAGGACGTCACCGCGCAGATCGATTCGAGAGATCACACGGCAATTCTCTCAGACCGCTCGGAGCGACCGGTCGCCCGTATCACTGGCTGATATCGGTCGCCCGTACCACTGGGCGATACGCGTCTCGGCCATGTCCGGCTGTCACTGCTGACCGCTAGCTTTCACGGCGTCACAGGGAGGGAAGAACAGCACTACAGCATGTGTGCACGGAGGGAGCGGCCGTGACCGAGCCGCACGAAGGCGATATCCCGGACGGCCTCAGCGCAGCGGAGCTGGGCATGTGGCAGTCCTTCCGCAACGGGACCACCTACGACTTACGCAGCTACGACCCGACCCACAACGATCCGTTCGCCCCGCAGGTGTGGGGGCCCGAGCGGAGCGTCGGCGCGCGCACGGTGGCGCGACTGCTGCTGAGCGGCCCGCCGGCCCGGCCCGGCCGGGTGGCGGCGCTGAAGCTCCGGGGGGTGCGGATCACCGGAAAGCTGGATCTGGCGGGCGGCCGGGTGGCTCCGTACGTGGAGCTGACCGGCTGCCGCTTCGAGCAGGAGGTGGTGCTCCCCGAGTGCCACTTCACGACCCTGCGGCTGGTGGGGTGCGCGCTGCCACGGCTGGAGGCCGCGCGGCTGCACACTGAGGGCGATCTGCATCTGCCGCGCTGCCGGGTCGACCGGGGCATCCGGCTGACCGACGCCCAGATCGGCACGGATCTGCTGATCAACCAGCTCAGCGTCGGCCCGGACCGGCACGGCCGGGCCGTCGTCGGGGACGGCATGGCGGTCGCCCAGGACCTCCAGGCCGAGATGATCGAGACGCTCGGCGAGCTGAGCCTGCGCGGGGCGAAGGTGGGCGGTTCGCTGAGCCTGCGCGGCAGCCGGCTGCGCGCCGCGGAGGACCGTCGCGCGCTGAACGCCCCGCAGCTGACGGTGGAGCGCACGCTCTACATGACCGAGGCGTGGGTGAGCGTCGACACGGGGAACCAGGGCACCACTCCCCCGTACGGCGTGGTCTACGCCCCGACGCCGGCGCGCGGCACCCGCTCGCAGATCTTCGAGTGCCGGGGCGGGGTGCGGCTGGACGACGGGCGGTTCGGGGACGCGGTGGACCTGCACAAGGCCCGGTTCACCATGACCCGGCAGGAGGAGCTGTCGCTGCGCCGGATCGTGACGCCGGAGCTGCGGTTCAACGCGGAGCGCCCGGAGGAGGGCCGGGTCGTGCTGAACGGCGCGAAGGTGGTGACCCTGATCGACCTGTCGACGAGCTGGCCGGGCCCGGGCGGTCTGGCGATGGGCGGCTTCGTCTACGAGAACCTCGTCCCCTACGGCCACTTCCCGCTCTCCCGGCGGCTGGAGTGGGTGCAGGCCGCGACCCCGGAGTACGTCCCCGAGCCGTACGAGCGGCTGGCCACGGTGATGCGCAGTTGCGGCGAGGACGCGGACGCGCGCGAGGTGTTGCTGGCCAAGCAGCGCCGCCGCCGCGAGACGCTGCCGCCCGCCGCGAAGGCGTGGGGCTACCTCCAGGACTGGACGGTGGCGTACGGCTACCGTCCGGGGCGGGCCGCGGTGTGGATGGCGGTGCTGTGGGCGGCGGGCACGGCGGCGTTCGCGCAGCACGTTCCGCCCTCCATCAAGGGCGAGGAGCATCCGCAGTGGAACCCCGCCCTGTACGCGCTGGACCTGCTGATCCCGGTGATCAACCTCGGGCAGGACGGCTACTGGCGGATGGAGGACGCCTGGCAGTGGGCCGCGGCCGGTCTGGTGCTGGTGGGGTGGGTTCTGGCCACCACGGTGGCGGCGGGGGCGTCCCGGATGCTGCGCAGGGGCTGACCCCGGAGGGCTGCGCACGCGGGCGTGGGGCGGTCGGGGCCAGGGACCCGGCCGCCCGCACCGTGTGACCGTAGGGACGGGCGAGCGTCACGGGAGGGTGCGATCAAGCCATCGAAGGACATTTCCTTTGCCCTTTCTTGACCCGGTCCGATACAACCCATTCACTCGGCACAGAAGCTTCACAGCACACCCCTGGCGCGGCCCTCACCAGCGCTTTTCAATGGTCTGCACCATGGCATTCCTTCGCGCTCTGCTCAGTACCGCGCGCATGATCCGGCACAGCCCTCCGCTGTCCGCCGGACTGTCCGCGGATGACGCGGTGCTGCTCGACGCCCCGGACGAGCGGCTCTCTCCCGCGCTGGTCGCCGCTGCCCTGGGCGACTACGAACCCGCCGCCGAACTGCTCGCCACCACCCGGTCCGCCGCCGACTGGGAGAACCGGGACCGCTACCTCGGCCGGCTCGTCGCCTTCGCCCGCGGCCGGGACGGCTGGCTCGTCGACTGGCTGGCCGCCGCCCCGCGCGACCCGGACGCGCTGCTGGTCAAGGCGGAGCTGTCGGTCCGCCGGGCCTGGGAGTCGCCCGCCCGCGCGGAACGGCTCCGCGAGGTCGGCCCGCTGATCACCGCCGCCGCCGACGCGGACCCGCGCGACCCCGTGCCGTGGCGGCTCGCCCTGGACCACGCACGCGGCACCCACGCCTCGCACACCGCCTTCGAAGCGCTGTGGGAGCAGGCCGTACGGCGCTCCGCGCACCACTACGGCTGCCATGTGGCGGCCCTGCGCTACCTCTCCGCCGCCTGGTACGGCTCGCACCGCGAGTGCTTCGACTTCGCCGAGCAGGCCGCCGAGGACGCGCTGCCCGACTCCCTGGTGCAGGCCCTCCCCGTCCGGGCGGCCTTCGCGCTGCTCCTGGACACCCAGGCGGCGGGCCGCACCACCTCCGTACTGGAGGAGCGGATCGACGCGGCGGCCGACCTGGCGATCAGGCTCTCCGCCGCCTACCGGCCCGGCGATCCGTGGCCGGCCGAGGTCCGCAACCTCCTCGCGTACGTCCTGCTCGCCCGGGGCCGCTGGGCGGAGGCGCTGCACCAGTTCAACCTGATCGGCCTGTACGCGACGTCGTTCCCGTGGTCGTCGGTGTCCGAGGACGCGCTCGGCCGGTTCCTGGACGCGCGGGACGGCGCACGGCTCCAGGCGGCCTCCCTGACCCCGTTGCGCAACCGGGCCGACCACGGCCGCCCCCGGGGCCATTACGCTTGAGCGTTGTGACCACCGCCCGCCTTCCCCTTTTCCCGCTCAACGCGGTGCTGTTCCCCGGCCTGGTGCTGCCGCTCAACGTCTTCGAAGAGCGATATCGCGCCATGATGCGGGAGCTGCTGAAGAGCGACGAGGACGAACCTCGCCGCTTCGTCGTGGTCGCGATCCGCGACGGCCGCGAGACCGCCCCGACGGCCACCGGCATGCCGGACACCGTCGCGGCCGCCCCTCCCTCCGAGCGCGCCCCGGCGGAGGGCTTCGGCCCCGACCCGATCCAGACCTTCCACCGGGTGGGCTGCGTCGCCGACGCGGCGACGATCCGCGAGCGCGCCGACGGCAGCTTCGAGGTCCTGGCCACCGGCACCACCCGGGTCAGGCTGCTGTCCGTCGAGGCGAGCGGCCCGTATCTGACCGCCGAGGTCGAGGAGCTGACCGAGGAACCGCCCGGCGAGGACGAGGGGGACGAGGCGGGAGCGCTCGCCGAGGGCGTCCTGCGGGCCTTCCGCACCTACCAGAAGCGGCTGGCCGGGGCGAGCGAACGGTCGCTGGCGACCGGCGCCGACCTCCCCGACGACCCGTCCGTGATCTCCTACCTGGTCGCGGCGGCGACCGTCCTGGACGTCCCCACCAAACAGCGCCTGCTCCAGGCCCCGGACACGGCGACCCGACTGCGCGAGGAGCTGACGCTGCTGCGCAAGGAGACCGCGGTCATCCGGCACCTGCCCTCGCTGCCCGCGACCGACCTGACCCGGGCCCCCACCCACCCCAACTGACGAGAACAGGCCCCCGGTGGCGAAGAAACCCAAGAAGCAGCAGTCGGGCGGCACCCCGGCCACGGTCGCCCTGACCGCGGCGGGCACCGCCTTCACGGTCCACGCCTACGACCACGACCCGGCGAGCCCGTCCTACGGCGAGGAGGCCGCCGAGGCCCTGGGCGTCTCCCCCGACCGGGTCTTCAAGACCCTGGTGGCGGACGTGGACGGCGCTCTGACGGTCGCGGTGGTCCCGGTGGCCGGCTCCCTGGACCTCAAGGCCCTGGCCTCCGCGGTGGGCGGCAAACGCGCCGCGATGGCGGACCCGGCCGCCGCGGAACGCACCACGGGCTACGTACGCGGCGGCATCTCCCCCCTGGGCCAGCGCAAGCGCCTGCGCACGGTACT
Organism: Streptomyces sp. NPDC091287; assembly: GCF_044768525.1. Classification (NCBI taxonomy): domain Bacteria; kingdom Bacillati; phylum Actinomycetota; class Actinomycetes; order Kitasatosporales; family Streptomycetaceae; genus Streptomyces; species Streptomyces sp. NPDC091287. Next base: position 345,928 of record NZ_JBIVUV010000006.1, on the reverse strand, counting down.
GGACACGTCGGCGCGCGCCCACCCCACGATCTGCGTGTCGGCGGGCCGCCGCGGCCTGGAGGTCGAACTGGCGGCCACGGATCTGGCGGAACTGGCGGGGGCGACGTTCGCGGAGATCGCGCGGAGGGACTGAATTTCCAGCCCCTCCGGCGATTGAGGAGCGGGGCCCGGGGCAGCGCCCCGGTTTCGGGAAGAGTGGGGTCTCCCCTGCTCGAACGAAGTTGAGAGCTTGGGGATGGGTAGGGGAACAGGCCCGCCGCAGGCGACCCTAGGCCGCCCCACCACCCCCACCCGCAGAAGGCGTCCCCCCACCCGGAGACCCGGTAGACGGCCCCGCCAGGGGCCCCTGCACCGGCCCCCCGTAATACTCCGAGTACCCCGACCAGTCCGGCCCCACATCCCGCGGCCCGAACGCCGCCGTGAGCAGCAGATGGATCCCCATCGCCGCGAACGGCCACGCCAGCACCGCCACCCACACCGAGTGCAGCTCCAGCGGCGCGTCGAACGTCACGCCCTGGCCGGCCTCCCGGGCCCGCGCCACCACGTCGGACGACGGTCCCAGCCAGATGCCGACCCGCCACGCCACCAGCGAGGCGAGCAGCGCGCCCAGCGCCAGCCCCACGACCACGATGACGCCCCCGCGACGCAGCCGCCAGAAGACGGCGGCGGCCGAGAGCGCGCCGAAGCCGAGGGCCAGCAGGACGAACGTCCCGTCCGCCCCGATCGCCTCCTCGCCCTCGCTGTTCTTGAGGAAGACGGCCGTGTCGTCGGAGACCAGCGGCACACGCGGCGCGAGCCACAGCCACAGCAGCCCGAGCGCGAGGCCCGCGAGCGCGACCAGGACGAGGACGACGGCGGCCTGACGGAGCTCCGTGGCCGTATCCGGGTTGTCCGGATCGCCCACCGAGGGCGCTGGGTGGGAGCCCGAGGGCGGGGCCTGCCACGGGTCATGGGGGCCGGGCTGGTGGGGCGGCGTCAGAGGTGCGGTCACCGTGCCATCGTGCCAGGCCACCCTGTGAGGCGCCTCACCGGATGCCGCACCCGGGCCGCCCCCGGCGCCGCTAGCGTACGGCGGCCCGCCGGTACGCCCACGTCGCCACGGCCAGCGAGAGAACACCCACCGCCGCGCAGATCGCCAGGAAGAACGCGATGAGCCCCCAGTCCGGGCGGGCGTCGAAGGACCGGGCCAGCGCCTCGACCCCGTACGTCGAGGGCAGCAGGTCACGCGCCCACCCCACCGGCTCCGGCAGCCGGTCGGCCGGCAGCACCCCGAGCAGCAGGGCGGCGGACATCCCCAGCTGGCCCAGCAGGGTCGCCAGCTCCGGACGCGGGGCGAGCAGCCCGAGGGCGGCGCCGAGACCGGCCAGGGCCGCGCCGGAGAGCGGGACGACGGCCACCAGGACCCACAGATGGGTCATCGGCAGCTGGAACAGCACGCTTCCGGTGATCGCCGTGAAGACCGTGCCGGGCACGGTGAACGAGGCGTAGGCGGCGGCCGCGCCGAGCACCACCGCGGCGGGCGGAACCGGCAGGGTGGCGTAGTGGTCGAGCCCACCGCCCGCCCGCAGCTGCCCGAAGTACTGGGCGAGCAGGTTGAGCGCGACGAACGCGACGACCAGGACGCTGGATCCCGCGACCACCGCGCGGGCCTCCGCGCCGCCGTCCACGACCCCCCGCATCAGGACCATGATCCCGACGGACTGGAAGGTCGCCACGAAGAGCAGCGGGATCCGGGCGACGCGCGCCCGGGAGAGCTGGGCGCGGTAGACGGCGGCCAGCGAGGGCAGCAGCCGGGCGCGCGGCGCGAGGGGCCCGGCGACGGTGCGGGCGGGGCCCGTGCCGGAGGTGCCGGGCGCGGGCCGGACGCCCGGCGGTGCGGTCCTGGCCGGAATGATGCTTGTCACCTGCGGCTGCCCCCCTGAGACAGGTCCAACACGTCCAACACGTCCAACACACCCGAACTGCCGCGTACATGCACCGCGTTCACCGTGTTCACCCCGTTCACGCTGCCCACGCCTCTCACGCCTTAACCAGCCCCTTGGTCGCATTGGCCGCGTCTCCCCCGAGCGCGAGATAGACATCCTCCAGGCTGGGCGTGGCCAGGGTGAAATCGTCGAGCGCGGCGAAGGCCGCGCCGCCCGTCACCGCGGCGACCGCTGCCCGCGCCTCGTCCGGCCCGAGCCGCAGCACCCAGCGCCGCCCGGACTCCTGGGCGGACGGCCGCAGAGCCGCCACCTCGGGGACGTCCAGCGGGGCCCGTTCACGCCACACCAGCTCGACGCGCACCTCCCCGGCGACCTGCTCCTTGAGCCCGGCGGGGGTGTCGCAGGCGATGACCCGGCCGCGTTCGAGGACGGCGACCCGGTCGAGGACGGTCTCGGCCTCGATCACGTTGTGGGTGACCAGCAGGACGGTGGCCCCGCGCTCCGCCCGGCGACGGTCGACGGCGGCCCAGACGGCGCGGCGGGCGACCGGGTCCATTCCGGTGGTCGGTTCGTCGAGGACGAGGACGGGCCGGTCGCCGACCAGGGTGGCGGCGAAGCAGGCGAGCCGCCGCTGACCGCCGGAGAGCTTCTTCAGGGGCCGCCCGGCGATCGCGGTGAGGCCCAGCTCCTCCAGGACCGCGTCCCGCTCGGCGCGCGCGTCCCGAACGGCGAGACCGCGCAGCCGCCCCGTGGTCTCGGCGGCGAGCGAGACGGTCAGTTCGTCGAGGGCGGTGGATTCCTGCCCGAGGTAGCCGATCAGCCGGGAGGCCCGCTCGGGGTGGCGTACGAGGTCGTGGCCCAGCACCTCGACGCTGCCGGAGTCGGGCCGCATCAGCCCGGTGAGCTGGCGGACCAGGGTGGACTTGCCGGCGCCGTTGGGGCCGAGCAGTCCGAAGATCTCGCCGCGCTCGACGTCCAGACTGATGCTGTCGGTGGCGCGGACCTCGGGCGTCGCGGGAGTACCCCGACGGCCTCGGACGGCGGGATAGGTCTTGACCAGATCGCGCACCGCGCACACGGTGCCGGTGTCCCTCTGCGCCTGTGCAGTGCCCGTACTCACGAGGTACGAGGGTACGGGGTCACATGCCCCGGTTCACGTCCGGGGCCACCCCGCGTCGCCGGGCGGCGCGGGGCGGTGCGGGACGGCTACTCCCCCGCCGGTACGTGCTCGGCGGCGGCCCGCACGTCGATCTCCCGCCAGAAGCCGGCCCGGATCGCGTACCGGTCGTGCTCGTCGATCTGGTCGTCCTTGTGGGCGAGGAGCCCGAAGCGGGCCGCGTACCGCAGGAGTTCACCGTCGATCCGGTGCGGGATGCGCGGGTACATGGTGGAGAGTTTCTGCAGGTGGACGGTTTCCGGCAGGCGCTCCATCCAGCGGCGGGCGAAGACCTGGCCCACCTCGAAGGGGTCGCCGCCGACGGTGGTGATGTCCTCTTCCCGGTCCGCCCAGCGCTGTTCGGCGCTGGTGACCTGGGCAAGGGTCGGCAGGGACGCGGTCTCCGCCGGCTCGCCGAGGGGCCCGCCGCGCTCCACCCAGCCCTTGTCGGAGGACCAGCGCAGCGTGGCGTTCGCGGGCTGGGGCGGGTGCTGGCGGTCCGGGTGGGTGGCGTGGGCGCGCAGCGCGGCCAGATCCTTGGGGGTGGGGACGGTCTTGTGGCCGGGGGCGGACGGGGTGTCGGACGCTGCTGCGGCGTTCTCGGCGGGGGCGGCGGCGCCGCTCCGGGCCGCGGCGGCCTGGGCCTCGGAGGCGCGTTCGGCGGAGGCGGCGAGGGCGGCCTCCGGCAGCGGTGCGGAGAGGATCGCGGCGATCTCGGGGCGCGGGACGGGCGGCGGGGCGCAGGTGCCGCCGAGGTCCTTGGCGCGTACGGCCTTGGTGATCCAGGCCCGGTCCAGGACCCGCCGTTCGTCGGCCTCGGCGACGAGGTCCTCGGACTGGTTGTAGTCGCCGTCGGCGGCCTGCACGGCCCAGAGGTGGACGGCTACCCCGTGTTCCTTGGCGGACATCAGACCGGGCAGCAGATCGCCGTCACCGGTCACCAGGACCACGTCGGAGCAGGCCCGGTTCCGGGCCAGTTCGGTCAGCTCGGCGTGCATGGCGGCGTCGACGCCCTTCTGCGCCCAGCGCCCGTCGCTGCGGGTCAGGGCGCCGAGCCGGACGGTCACGCGGGGCATCACGCGGAGCCGGCGGTGCTCGGGCTGGGGCACCCGGTCGGGGGCGCCGTCGAACCAGTAGATGCGCAGCAGGGGCTGTTGGGTGTCGGCCTCGGCACGCTCGCGCAGCCCCTGGATGAGGGCCGCGTGGTCGACGGTGATGCGGGAACGGGCGGGCTCTCCGGCCAGCAGACTCGCGGCTGCGCCCAGCAAGTAGCCGGCGTCCACCAGGACGACGCAACGGTCCACGCGTTCCACCCTCTTCCGAATTCGGGAACGGTTCAGCGGCCCGCTCCTCGATGACCGGGTCCGCTTACCCAGGGTTTCCTTCGAGTCTGCCCGACCGCGCGGGGGTTAACGGCCGGAACTGGATCATCGGCGTGGCGGATCCGGAAAGGAAGGGGGAGGGAAAGGCGAGAAGGGAAGAAGGTCGCGTTGCGCAAGGCGTCGGGGAAACGCGGAAAGACCGGGCGAAGGCGGTGGAACGGGGCCCCACTGCGGAAACCGCTACGCACGGTAATGATCCAACATGCGGTGTTTGCGGCGCTATGTGAATCTGACAGCGGTCCTGGCCCCCCAGGATTCCCCACAGGAGGCATTCACCATGGCCAAGAACAAGAACCGCAAGCAGGGCAGCCAGCACGACCGCGCGTCCGCGTCGGAGCGTAGCGCGGAGCAGGCCAAGTCGACGGCGTACGAGTCGCAGAACGAGGCGCAGACGCAGGCCCAGGGCAGCCCGTCCGACGTGGCGCGCAAGCATCAGCGACGCTTCGGCCACAACTGACCCGTCGGCCGCTCGCGGTAGAGACAGGCGTTGAGGACAGCGAGAGGGGCGTCCCGCACATGCGGGACGCCCCTCCTGCCGTTCTCGTCGGCGGTGGCGCCTGCTCAGCCGGCCAGGCAGGCCGGGCCGAGCAGCACCTTCAGGTCGCCGAAGAGGGCCGAATCGGCCTTGACCCGGTGCCGGTCGAGCCGGAGGACCGTGGTCTTGCGGGGGCCCTGGAGCTTGATGCGCACCTCGGTGTCGCCCCGGTGGTGGCTGAGCACCTCGCCGAGCCGGGTGACCATGGGCGGGGTGATCTTCACGGTGGGGATGGTGAGGACGACGGGCGCGTTGGTCCCGGCGTTGGAGATGTCGGGGACCTGCATCTCCATGGCGACCAGCCGGGGCACGTCCTCGCGCTTGTCGAGCCGTCCCTTGACGAAGACGACGGTGTCCTCGACGAGCTGGGTGGAGACCAGTTGGTAGGTGGCGGGGAAGAACATGCACTCGATGGAACCGGCCAGGTCCTCCACGGTGGCGATGGCCCAGGCGTTGCCCTGCTTGGTCATCTTGCGCTGGAGGCCGGAGATGATGCCGCCGACGGTGACGATGGCGCCGTCTCCGTAGTCCCCGCTCATGAGCTGGGAGATCGAGGAGTCGGCCTTGTCGGACAGCACGTGCTCCAGGCCGAACAGCGGGTGGTCGGAGACGTACAGGCCGAGCATTTCCCGTTCCTGGGCGAGGAGGTAGGCCTTCTCCCACTCGATGTCGGAGAACTCCACGTCGAGCCCGAACCCCGGCTCGCCGCTCTCCTCCTCGCCGCCCCCGAAGAGGTCGAACTGACCCTCGGCCTCCTTGCGCTTGACCTGCACCACGTTGTCGATCATCGGCTCGTGGTGGGCGACGAGGCCCTTGCGGGTGTGGCCCATCTCGTCGAACGCGCCGGCCTTGATGAGCGATTCCACGGTGCGCTTGTTGCAGACGACCGCCTCGACCTTGTCGAGGAAGTCGGGGAAGGTGCTGTACTTCCCCTTCGCCTTGCGGGACCGGATGATCGAGTCGACGACGTTCTGGCCGACGTTGCGGATGGCGGTCAGGCCGAAGAGGATCACGTCGTCACCCTGGGCGGCGAAGTTGGACAGCGACTCGTTGACGTTGGGGGGGAGCACCTTGATGCCCATGCGGCGGCACTCGTTGAGGTAGACCGCGGACTTGTCCTTGTCGTCCTTGACCGAGGTCAGCAGGGCGGCCATGTACTCGGCGGGGTAGTTGGCCTTGAGGTATCCGGTCCAGTAGGTGACCAGCCCGTACGCGGAGGAGTGCGCCTTGTTGAAGGCGTAACCGGCGAACGGGACCAGCACGTCCCACAGCGCCTTGATCGCGGCGTCGGAGAAGCCGTTCTTCTTGGCGCCCGCCTCGAAGAGGACGAAGTTCTTCGCCAGTTCCTCGGGCTTCTTCTTGCCCATCACACGGCGCAGGATGTCGGCCTCGCCCAGCGAGTACCCGGCGACGATCTGGGCGGCCTTCTGGACCTGCTCCTGGTAGACGATCAGGCCGTACGTGAGGCCGAGGACCTCCTTGAGGGGCTCCTCCAGCTCCGGGTGGATCGGGGTGATCTCCTGGCGGCCGTTCTTGCGCTCCGCGTAGTTCGTGTGCGAGTTCATGCCCATCGGGCCCGGCCGGTAGAGGGCCGAGACGGCGGAGATGTCCTCGAAGTTGTCGGGCTGCATCTGGCGCAGCAGGGAGCGCATCGGCCCGCCGTCGAACTGGAAGACGCCGAGCGTGTCGCCGCGGCAGAGCAGTTCGTACGTCTTGGGGTCGTCCAGCGGGAGGGAGAGCATCTCCAGGTCGACGCCCTTGTTGGACTTCACCATCTTGATGGCGTCGTCCATGATCGTCAGGTTGCGCAGGCCCAGGAAGTCCATCTTCAGCAGGCCGAGCGACTCGCACTGCGGGTAGTCCCACTGCGTGATGGTGACGCCGTCGGTGTGTCGCGTCCAGAGCGGCGCGTGGTCGACGATCGGCTCGCTGGACATGATCACGCCGGCGGCGTGCACGCCCATCTGCCGGACCAGGCCCTCGACGCCCTTGGCGGTGTCGATGACCTTCTTGACGTCCGGTTCGCTCTCGTACATCCCCCGGATCTCGCCCGCCTCGCTGTAGCGCGGGTGCTTGGGGTCGGTGATGCCGTTGAGGTCGATGCCCTTGCCGAGGACGTCGGCGGGCATGGCCTTGGTGAGCCGGTCGCCCATCGCGTACGGGTAGCCCAGCACGCGGGCGGAGTCCTTGATGGCGTTCTTGGCCTTGATCTTGCCGTAGGTGCCGATCATGGCGACCTTGTCGGCCCCGTACTTCTCGGTCACGTACCGGATCACCTCGACGCGCCGACGCTCGTCGAAGTCGATGTCGACGTCGGGCATGGAGACGCGCTCGGGGTTGAGGAACCGCTCGAAGATCAGCCCGTGCTCGATCGGGTCGAGGTCGGTGATGCCCATGGCGTACGAGACGATCGATCCGGCGGCGGAACCACGGCCGGGGCCCACCGCGATGCCGTTGTTCTTGGCCCACATGATGAAGTCGGCGACGACCAGGAAGTACCCCGGGAACCCCATCTGGATGATGATGTCCATCTCGTACTCGACCTGCTTCTGCCGGTCGTCGGGGACGCCGTTCGGGAAGCGGCGGCCCATGCCGACCCGGACCTCCTCCTGGAACCAGGTGATCTCCGTGAAGCCGTCCGGGATCTCGAACTTCGGCATGAGGTTCTTCGCCTCGAACATGCCGGTGGTGTCGATCTGCTGGGCGACCAGGAGCGTGTTGGCGCAGCCCTGCTGCCAGGCGTCGGAGGAGTCGACGGCGTACATCTCGTCCGTCGTCTTGAGGTAGTAGCCCGTGCCGTCGAAGCGGAAGCGGTCGGGGTCCGAGAGGTTCTTGCCGGTCTGGATGCAGAGCAGGGCGTCGTGGGCGGTGGCCTCGTGGGCGTACGTGTAGTGGGAGTCGTTCGTCACGAGCGGCGGGATGTCGAGCTTCTTGCCGATCTCCAGCAGCCCGTCGCGGACCCGGCGCTCGATCTCGATGCCGTGGTCCATCAGCTCCAGGAAGTACTTGTCCGCCCCGAAGATGTCCTTGTAGTCGGAGGCCGCCTGGACCGCCTCGTCGAACTGGCCGAGCCGCAGCCGGGTCTGCACCTCGCCGGAGGGGCAGCCGGTGGAGGCGATGAGGCCCTCGGACCACTGGGAGATGGTCTCCTTGTCCATCCGGGGCCACTTCTGGAGCCAGCCCTCGGCGTACGCGTCGGAGGAGAGCCGGAAGAGGTTGTGCAGTCCGGTCTTGTTGGACGCCCAGATCGTCTTGTGGGTGTACCCACCGGATCCGGACACATCGTCACGCTTCTGGTGCGGCTGTCCCCACTGCACCTTGCGCTTGTGTTTGCGCGACTCCGGGGCGACATACGCCTCGATGCCGATGATCGGCGTGACGCCCGCCTTCGTCGCCGAGTGGAAGAAGTCGTAGGCCCCGTGGAGGTTGCCGTGGTCGGTCATCGCGATGTGCGACATGCCCATCTCGTTGCAGGCCTCGAACATGTCCTTGAGCCGCGCCGCACCGTCCAGCAGCGAGTACTGGGTGTGAACGTGCAGGTGCGTGAAGGGCGGCTTGGTCACGGCGTCGGGCCTCCGGGAAGTCGGGCGATGACGGACGGGGGGACAGCGTGGAAGTCTACGACGTGACGGAGTCGAACGACGGGCACTCCCGGCTTCCGCCGAGCGTTGGAGAGAGCGGGACACCTGTCCGTTTTGTCATGCACTCGGTCAGGACTCCATCAGGCGGGCCCACGGTCCGGCCAGACACGCCAGCTACAGCAGGAGGCAGCAAGAAATGTCGGAAACGCAGACCGGCGCAGCGCAGCGCGGGGAGCAGATTCTCGCCGTTTTCGACACCGCCTTCGGGGAGCTGCTGGCCGCCGATCCGGCCGCTTTCCGGGTCAAGTTCCGCAAGATGGCGGGCTCGGCCTTCGCCTTCTACCGGGGCACGGCCTGCCTGTTCTACGGCGACCTGGAGCGGGAGCGGCACGGCGGCCCGTTCCTGGACGAGCGCACCGGCCGGGTGTGGATCCACGGCGATCTCCACGCGGAGAACTTCGGCACCTACATGGACGCCAACGGCCGCCTCGTCTTCAACGTCAACGACTTCGACGAGGCGTACGTGGGCCCCTTCACCTGGGACCTGAAGCGCTTCGCCGCCTCCGTGGCGCTGATCGGTTACGCGAAGGCGCTGGCCGACGAGCAGATCAGCGAGCTGGTGACGATCTTCGCCGTCTCCTACCGCGATCGGATCCGCGCGCTGGCGACGGGTGCGAAGAACGACGAGGTGCCGCCGTTCACGCTGGACACCGCGGACGGCCCGCTGCTGGGCGCGCTGCGCGCCGCCCGGGCGCGCACGCGGTTCTCGCTGCTGGACTCGATGACGGTGATCCGGGACTTCGAGCGCCGGTTCGCGGACGGCGGCGGGTCGATCGACCTGGACGCCGCGACGCGCTACAAGGTGCTGGCCGCGTTCGACGGCTATCTGGAGACGCTGCCCGAGTCGAGCCTGACCCGTCCCGACTCCTACCGGGTCAAGGACGTGGTGGGCCGCCGGGGCATCGGCATAGGGTCCGCCGGGCTGCCCTCGTACAACATCCTTCTGGAGGGCAACAGCGACGCCCTGGAGAACGACGTGGTGATCTACCTCAAGCAGGCGCAGACCCCGGCGGTCTCCCGGCACATCACAGACGCCGCCGTGCGGGAGTACTTCCAGCACGAGGGGCACCGCACGGTGATCTCGCAGCGCGCGCTCCAGGCACACGCGGACCCGTGGCTGGGCTGGACCGAGCTGGACGGCTCGGGTCAGCTGGTCGCCGAGGTCTCGCCGTACGCGGTCGACCTGGACTGGTCCGACATCGACGAGGTGGACGAGATCGCGGCGGTCGTCGCGGATCTGGGCCGGGCGACGGCCACGATGCACGCGGCCGCCGACGACGAGAGCGGGCACTCACTGGTGCCGTTCTCCACCGAGCGGGCGATCGACGCGGCCATCGCGGCCGACGAGGAGAGCTTCGCGCCGATGCTGGTCGACTTCGCCCACAGCTACGGGGCGAGGGCCCGCGCGGACCACCAGATCTTCGTGGACCTCTTCCGCAACGGCCGGATCCCGGGTCTGTAGGGCGCCGGAGCCCCGGGAAGCCACCCCGGGGACTCTCAGCCTCTTTTAAGGTCCGCCTACCTCGGCGCATGACACACTTTCCGGCGATGGACATCTCAGGGACGCAGCTCAGGGTCGCGCGCGCGGCGGTCTTCACCGCGCTCGTCGTCACCTTGTCCACGGCGTCCCATGTGCTGCTCTCCCGGGTCCCCCTGCCGCTGACCGCGGTCGCGCTGCTCGCCGCGGCGGTCTTCGCGGTGGCGTACGCGCTGGCCGGCCGGGAGCGCGGCTTCGGGGCGATCGCGGGCCTGCTGGTCCCGCTGGAGCTGGCCGCCGACACGCTCTTCACCACGGGCCAGCACCTCTGTTACGGGGCGGCAGGCGGCCCGGTCGCGGGCACGCTGCGCGCGGTGGGCTTCGACGTCCTGTGCGGCGGCGAGGTCGGCGCGGGCGGGGCCCGGATCGCGGGCGTCGGCGCGGTGGGCACCCCGCTGGCCGATGTGGCCGGTGCGGGCGACCGTGCGGCGGCGCTGCTGGCGCAGCCGGGACCGGCCGTGCCCTGGCTGCTGCTCGTCGCCCATGTGGCGGTCGGGCTGCTCGCCGCGGCCTGGCTGCGACGCGGCGAGGCGGCCCTGGCCGGGCTGCTGCGCGCGGCGGCCCTGCTGGCGTTCCGGCCGCTGCTGGTCGCGGTCGCCGTGGTGCGCGCGGGCGTCCGGGCCTCGGCCCGTCCCTCCCGGCCCGCCGGGCGTCCGCACCCGCCGCTGACCGCCCGCTTCCTCGTGCACTGTGTGGGACGCAGGGGCCCGCCGCTCGCGACGTACGCCGCCGCCTGAGGGCACGGCCACGCGACGACGGCAGCACCCGCCCACTCCCCACACACGTACTCACGGAGAACGATCATGAGCAAGCGCAACACCCATGCGAACAAGGCAGCGGCCCGCGAGCGGCTGCGCGCCGAGCGCGAGGCCCAGGCCAAGAAGGACAAGACCCGCAAGCAGCTCGTCGTGGCGGTCTCGGTCGTCGCCGCCCTCGCCGTGGTCGGCGGCATCAGCTACGGCGTGATGCAGCTGAACAAGCCGGACGCCTGGGAGACGGCCGCCGACGCGAAGAACGTCACCGCGCCGAAGAACACCTCGGGCGACGACGGCACCACCGTGGTGATCGGCGAGTCGGGCGCGAAGAAGACCCTGGAGCTGTACGAGGACTCGCGCTGCCCGGTCTGCGCCACGTTCGAGCAGGGCGTCGGCGAGACCGTCTCGAAGGACGTCGAGGCCGGCAAGTACAAGGTCAAGTACGTCGGCGCGACCTTCATCGACAACACCGACAACGGCGAGGGCTCCAAGAACGCCCTGAGCGCGCTCGGTGCGGCGCTGGACGTGAGCCCCGAGGCGTTCATGGAGTACAAGGCCGCGCTGTACTCGGCGAAGTTCCACCCCGAGGAGAGCGACGACAAGTTCGCCAAGGACAGCTACCTCATCGAGGTCGCGGACTCGGTCGACGCGCTGAAGGGGAACAAGGACTTCCAGAAGGACGTCGAGGACGGCACGTACGACGCCTGGGCCATGAAGATGTCCAAGACGTTCGACAAGAGCGGGGTGCAGGGCACACCGACGCTGAAGATGGACGACAAGAAGATCACGGCCGAGGGCAGCGAGAACGCCCCGATGACGGCCGACGAGTTCACGAAGGCCATCGACAAGGCGCTCAAGGCGTAACGGCCTTCGCCTTCCGTGACACCCGGCGCACCGGGCGGGCCGACCGCCCGGACGCGCCGGGTGTCGCGCGTTTCTCCAGGGTGACCAGGGCTCCAGGGTGACCAGGGCTACGGGACGGCCGGGTCTACAGGGTGGCGAGGAAGCCGAGCGCGACCTTCCAGGTCTGCTCGGCGGCCGCCTGGTCGTAGTCGTGCAGATCGGGGTCGGTGAACAGGTGCCCGGCCCCGGGGTAGCGGTAGACCTCGACGTCCGCGCCGGTGCGCTGCATCTGGAGGTACCAGCTGTTCAGCCAGTCGTGGGACTCGAAGGGGTCCGGGTCCGCGACGTGCAGCTGCACGGGGAGCTCGTCCACCGAGGCGTTCTCGGCGATGTCCGAGGTGCCGTGGAACAGCAGCAGCCCGCGGGCCTTCGCGTCACCGAGCGCCAGGGTCTGCGCGGTCGCCGCCCCGAGGGAGAAGCCGGCGTAGACGAGCCCCTGGTCGGAGTAGGGCGCGGCGGCCAGCACGGCGCGCTTCAGCAGCTCCTCCTTGCCGATCTCGTCCTTGTGGGCCATGCCCTCTTCCACCGTGTCAAAGGTGTGCCCCTCGAACAGATCGGGCACGCGCACCTCGTGGCCGGCGTCCCTGAGGCGCGCGGCCGCGGCGTGCACGGCGGGCCTGAGCCCGTACGTCGAGTGGAAAAGCATGATGTTCATGAGGCCCATGGTGCCATTTGTGCCCTGGGGCCCGCCCTACAGCTTGGAGGACGAGGGAATGGAGAGCGTGCTGCGCCCGCTGATCGTCATCGGCGGTTCCGTGGTGATCACCCTGATCGTCGGCTGGCTGGTCGACCGGCTGCTGCGGCGGGCCGACAGCCGACACCACGAGACCCCGCTGTGGGGGCTGTTGCGGCGCTGCCGCCCTCCCCTGCAGGTGGTGCTCATCACCGCGCTGCTGCGCAGCAGCTACCGCCAGATGGGCATCGACTGGATTCGTGACCACCGCGCCGGAATCGGCCAGGTGCTGACCCTGGTGCTGATCGGCGCGTCCGCCTGGCTGGTGGTGCGGATCGCGGCGACGGTCGTGGAGGCCAGTTACGCCCGGTACGCGACGGGCAGCCGCGACCCGGCCCGGGTCCGCCGGGTCCGTACGCAGGTCACGCTGATCCAGCGGGTGGTCATCGCGGTGGTGACGGTGGTCGCCATCGCGGCGATGCTGCTGACGTTCCCGCCGATGCGGGCGGTCGGCACGTCGATGCTCGCCTCGGCCGGTCTGCTCGGCATCGTCGCGGGTGTCGCCGCCCAGTCGACGCTCGGAAATCTCTTCGCCGGATTCCAGATCGCGTTCGGCGACATGGTGCGGCTCGGCGACACCGTGGTGGTGGACGGCGAGTGGGGCACGATCGACGAGATCACGCTGACGTTCCTGGCGGTACGGACCTGGGACGAACGGCGGATCACGATGCCGGTCTCGTACTTCACCAGCCAGCCGTTCGAGAACTGGTCGCGCGGCGGGGTGCAGATGACGGGCACGGTCTTCTTCCACCTCGACCACTCCGCTCCGATCGCCGCGATGCGGGAGAAGCTGCGGGACCTCCTCGGGGACATCGCCGCCTGGGACGGCCGCGACTGGTCGCTGGCCGTCACCGACACGACGCCGTCCACGATCCAGGTGCGGGCGGTGGTCACGGCGAAGGACGCGGACGACATCTGGACGGTGCGCTGCGCGGTGCGTGAGCAGCTGATCTGCTGGCTGCGCGACCACCACCCGTACGCGCTGCCGCGGATCGCCACCGGCCCCGCCGTACTGCCGCCGGGCGAGCAGTGGGCGGAGCTGACGGGCGCCGGTACCCGGGCGGGCCACGACAAGGCGGCGCCCTCCGACGGGGACGACTCCAAGGCCCCGCGCACGGGCCGCGGCTGAGGCTGCCCCGCGACGGCCCTCAGCGCAGCGAGCGGAAGTCCAGGTACCGCAGCACCCGGTCCACGACCTCCGGGTCGGAGCCGGGCTCGCTGCGCGCGGAGAGCACCTCGTGGCGGGCGGCCGACATCATCTCGCGCTGGACACGGCTGATCGCCTTGAAGCGTTCCGCGCGCCGGGCGTAGGCCTCGCGCCGCTCCTCGTCGACCATGTCCGGGCTGATCCGGGCTCCGATGTCGTACGCGGCGCGCTGGAGCCGCTCCACGACCTCCTCGGGGAACTCCTCGACCTCCTGGATCTCCTTGAGGCGGAACTTGGCGGCCTTGGCGGCGCGGACGGCGAGGTCCCGCTCCAGTGCCTCTTCGGCGTCGGTGTCGGCCCGGACCCTCAGCTTGCGCACCAGCCAGGGCAGGGTGAGCCCCTGGAAGACGAGGGTGGCCATGATCACGGCGAACGCGATGAAGATGATCTCGTCACGGCCGGGGAAGGGCTGCCCGTCGTCGGTCTCCAGCGGGATCGCCAGCGCCAGGGCGACCGAGGCCACCCCGCGCATCCCGGCCCACCACATCACGACGGTCTCCCGCCAGCTGGTGGGGATCTCCTCGCTGACGTCGCGGCGGGTGTGGAGCCGCTTGGCCAGCCAGGTCGCCGGCAGCAGGTACAGCAGCCGTACGCCGACGACGACCGCGACGATCGCGAGCCCCCAGCCGACCATCTCCAGGGCGTGTCCGTCGGCGGTGCCGAACACGCTGTGCAGCTCCAGGCCGATCAGGCCGAAGGCCACGCCGGTCACCAGGGTGTCGACGATGTCCCAGAACGTGACTCCGGTGAGCCGGCCCAGCACGTCGTCGGCGTCGGCGGTGTGCTCGGCGAGGAACAGCGCGACGGTCAGGACGGCCAGCACGCCGGAGCCCATCAGCTCCTCCGCGAGGACGTAGGCGACGAACGGCACCAGCAGGGTCAGCCCGACCTGGAGGGTGGCGTCGCCCAGGAGGTTCATCAGCTTGATGGTGAGCCAGCCGAGCGCGAGGCCGACGGCGACCGCGACGACGGCGGAGAGGACCAGCAGTCCGAAGGCCTCGGGGAGCGAGAAGGTGCCGCTGACGGCGGCGGCGATGGCCACGTGGTAAAGCACGATGGCGGTCACGTCGTTGAAGAGCCCCTCGCCCTCCAGGATCGACACCAGCCGGCGCGGCAGTCCCACGGAGCCCGCCACGGCCGTCGCCGCGACCGGATCGGGCGGGGCGACGAGAGCGCCGAGGGCGACGGCGGCGGCGATGGGCAGCCCCGGCACGATCGAGTTGGCGACCGCGGCGACGGCGGCGGTGGTGACGAAGACGAGGGCGACGGCCAGCAGGAAGATCGGGCGTCTGTTGGCGGCGAACTGCCGCCAGGAGGTGCGCTGCACGGTGGCGTAGAGCAGCGGCGGAAGCAGCGCGGGGAGGATGATCTCCGGTGGGATGTCGACGTTCGGCACGAACGGCATGAAGGCCATCGCGATGCCGATGAGGGTCATCAGCACCGGCGCGGGCAGCCCCAGCCGGTCGCCGAGCGGCACCGTGACCACGGCTCCGAGCAGCAGCAGGAGCAGCAGGGACATCTGTTCCACGAGGTGCCTTCCGGAGCGTGCGGGTCCGGCACACCACGAGCGGCCGAACAGGGCTCCCACCCTGCCACGCGGGGTGCGCGATTCGGCCGATACCCCCCGCTACCGGCGCTCAGGCCGGGCGGATCTCCCGCCGCATGGCCCGGTGCTCCATGCCCGCGTCGGGGAACTCGGGGCCGTACGCGACATATCCGAGCCGCTCGTAGAAGCCGAGGGCGTGCGTCTGGGCGTGCAGGTCGACGGCGGCCAGGCCCAGCGTCCGCGCCTCGTCCTCGATGGCCCGCACGAGGGCGGCGCCGACCCCGAGGCCACGGGCCTCCCGGCTCACGGCGAGCCGGCCCAGCGAGCCCACGGCGGGGTCGCCGCCGGTCTTCCCGGCCGCGTCGGCGCCGTGCAGCAGCCGGCCCGTGCCGAGGGCGGTGCCGTCCGCCGCGACGGCCAGGACATGCACCGCGGTCGCGTCGTGGGCGTCGTACTCCAGCTCCTCGGGCACGTTCTGCTCGCCGACGAAGACCTCTTTGCGGACCTGGAAGCAGGCTTGGAGGTCGCTCTCCTCGACGGCCCTGCGGGTGCTGTACGGGGCGGGAACGGCGGTCACTGACTCTCCGCGGAGATGGTGTCGAGTGCGTGCTGGAGGTCGGCCGGGTAGGTGCTGGCGAACTCCACCCAGCTGCCGTCGCTCGGGTGCTCGAAGCCCAGGCGCACGGCGTGCAGCCACTGGCGGGTCAGCCCGAGGCGCTTGGCCAGGGTCGGGTCCGCACCGTAGGTGAGGTCGCCGACGCAGGGGTGGCGGTGGGCGGACATGTGGACCCGGATCTGGTGGGTGCGGCCGGTCTCCAGCTTGATGTCGAGGAGGCTGGCGGCGCGGTAGGCCTCGATCAGGTCGTAGTGGGTCACCGACGGCTTGCCCTCGGCGGTGACCGCCCACTTGTAGTCGTGGT
The DNA here is from genome assembly GCF_044768525.1 of Streptomyces sp. NPDC091287. Taxonomy (NCBI): domain Bacteria; kingdom Bacillati; phylum Actinomycetota; class Actinomycetes; order Kitasatosporales; family Streptomycetaceae; genus Streptomyces; species Streptomyces sp. NPDC091287. The sequence goes on along the minus strand of NZ_JBIVUV010000006.1, from coordinate 329,688 downwards.
TGGGGTGACGCCCGATGGGGGCGTCGATGGTGCCGCTCATCGGGTCCGGGTGGCCCTGGACGAGGGCGTGGTACTTCTTGTCGACGACCCGGTCGCGGAACTGGGCCTTGAGCAGGGTGTAGGCGCGCTCGGACTTGGCGACGACCATCAGGCCGGAGGTGCCGACGTCGAGGCGGTGGACGATGCCCTGGCGCTCGGCGGCGCCGGACGTCGAGATCCGGTAGCCGGCGGCGGCGAGGCCGCCGATGACGGTGGTGCCGGTCCAGCCGGGGCTGGGGTGGGCGGCGACGCCGACCGGCTTCATGATGACGACGATGTCGTCGTCATCGTGGACGATCTCCATGCCCTCGACGGGCTCGGCGACGATCTGGACGGGGGCGGGCGCCCCCGGCATCTCCACTTCCAGCCAGGCGCCTCCGTGGACCCGCTCGGACTTCCCGGCCACCGAACCGTCCACCTGGACCTTCCCGGCTGCGGCCAGCTCGGCGGCCTTGGTGCGGGAGAAACCGAACATCCGGGAGATGGCGGCGTCGACGCGCTCGCCTTCCAGGCCGTCCGGTACGGGCAGGGTGCGGATCTCGGGGTGCGTACTCACCTGTCGAGTATGCCTTGCGCGGAACGCTCTCCGCGCAGCCCGGGCGCCCCCGGACGAGAGGCCTAGTCCTTGTGCACGGTCCCGTCGGGGTCCAGGCCCTTGAAGGAGAGGATCACGATGAGGATGCCGCCGCACACGATGGCGGAGTCGGCGAGGTTGAAGACGGCGGAGTTCTTGGGGGCGATGAAGTCCACCACCGCGCCCTCGAACACGCCGGGCGCCCGGAAGATGCGGTCGGTGAGGTTGCCGAGCGCACCGCCCAGGAGGAGGCCCAGGGCGATGGCCCACGGCAGGCTGTAGAGCTTGCGGGCGATCCGGAAGATGACGACGATCACTCCGGTGGCGATGATGGTGAAGATCACCGTGAACGCCTCGCCGATCCCGAACGCGGCGCCCGCGTTCCGGATCGCCCGGAACTGCAGCCAGTCCCCGATGATGTCGATCGGCGGCTGGTGCTCCAGCTTCGCGACCACGAGCATCTTGGTGCCCAGGTCCAGCAGATAGGCCACGACGGCCACGCTCAGAAGGGCGAGGATCTTGCGCTTGCCACGGCCCGCGTTCACGGCCGCGTCGGCCGCGGTGCTGCCGCCTTCGTCCGTGCCGTCGACCTCGGGGTTTTCCGGCGTACCGATGATGCGCTCCGCCTCTGCCACGTGAGTCCCTCAACCTAGGTGCCTGCCTGAGGATGAGGGTACGACACACCTGTGCGGATCAGCCGCGCCGCTCCTGCTTCTGCTTGTCCTCGACGCACAGCGTGGCCCGGGGGAAGGCCTGCATGCGCGCCTTTCCGATCGGTTTGCCGCAGACCTCGCAGAGCCCGTACGTCCCCGCCTCCAGCCGGGCAAGCGCCCGCTCGGTCTGCTCCAGCATCTCCTGGGCGTTGGCGGCCAGCGACAGCTCGTGCTCGCGGGTGATGTTCTTGGTGCCGGTGTCGGCCTCGTCGTCGCCCGCGCCGTCGCCGGAGTCCCGCATCAGCCCGGCGAGCGCCGCGCCGGAGGCCTCCAGCTCGCTGCGGAGCCGCAGCGTCTCGCTCGTCAGCAGGGTGCGCGCCTCGGTGACCTCCTCCGGCGTCCAGGGCTCCTCCCCGGGCCGGACGGCCAGCTCGCCGGGGGCGGCGGCGCGGGCCGGCGGCACGGGGGCCGTGGCCTGTGCGCCTGCTGCGTGACGACTCGCGCTCTTCTTGGCTACCACCGTGTGGGCTCCCGTCTGATCGGCGGCCCGGGCCGCCTCCGTGGCCTTTTCCGAGGCCTTCTTGGCCGCGCTCTTCTTGGCGGTGCTCTTCTTGGCGGCGGTTTTCTTCGCCGCTGTCTTCTTGGCGGACGCCTTCTTGGCGGCGGCCTTCTTCGCCGTCCTCTTCGCGGGCGCGGACGCCTGCTCGGCCGGCGACTCGTGGGTGCCGTCGTGCTCGGCCGCGGTCTCTTCCGCCGTCTTCTTCGCCACCATGGCCGCGGCCCCTTCACATATTGTGATCTTGCTCGCGAATCGTGCTGGGACGATAAATCGACTCCAGCCCCGCGGCAACGGGGCACGCCGCCTTCTCGCCCCTCCCCGTACCCGGTCGTGGCGCGCCTGCCTCCGTTGTTCCCAGCTCCCCGTCCGGTAATCCGGCCCTCGGGCCCCGCCGGGAAGTCCTTGTACCCCGTCCCGCCACTCGGGTCACGCCCACGCGCCGCGGATAACCGGTCGGCCGTCGCCCGTACGGGCCCGTACACTGGGCCCGGCGAGAGGCTTTGATGGGACGAGTAGCGTCGTACGCAGCCAGTAGCGACCCGGGGACGGTGGGAGCCCGGGGGCGAGCGCGCCGTGAAGATCACCCCGGAGCCGCCGGAAGAACGCTTTGACCGATGGGCCCCGCCCGCCGACGCAAGGCCACTAGACCCGGCATCGCGACCCCAATGAGGGGGCCAAGGGCTGCGCCCGGGGCCAAGGAGGGTGGTACCGCGGGAGCCGAGACGCTCTCGTCCCTCCGACGGAAGTGGAAGACGTCCGCCGGAGGAAGCCGCACATGACATCGCCGCAGTACCGCCAGGTACCCGCCCAGGTCGACCTGCCCGCGCTCGAGCACGCCGTGCTCGACTTCTGGCGCGAGAGCAAGGTCTTCGCCAAGAGCCTCGACCAGTCCGAGGGCCGCCCCGAGTGGGTCTTCTACGAGGGTCCGCCCACCGCCAACGGCATGCCGGGCGCCCACCACATCGAGGCCCGCGTCTTCAAGGACGTCTTCCCCCGCTTCCGCACCATGCAGGGCTACCACGTCGGCCGCAAGGCCGGCTGGGACTGCCACGGCCTGCCGGTCGAGCTCGCGGTGGAGAAGGAACTGGGCTTCAACGGCAAGAAGGACATCGAGGCGTTCGGCATCGCCGAGTTCAACGCCAAGTGCCGTGAGTCGGTGACCCGGCACACCGACGCGTTCGCCGAGCTCACGACCCGCATGGGCTACTGGGTCGACCTGGACGACGCGTACCGCACGATGGACCCGGAGTACGTGGACTCCGTGTGGTGGTCACTCAAGGAGATCTTCAACAAGGACCTGCTGGTCCAGGACCACCGCGTCGCCCCCTGGTGCCCGCGTTGCGGCACCGGCCTGTCCGACCACGAGCTGGCCCAGGGCTACGAGACGGTCGTCGACCCCTCGGTCTTCGTCCGCTTCCCGCTCACCTCCGGTCCGCTGGCCGGCGAGGCGGCCCTCCTGGTCTGGACGACCACCCCCTGGACGCTGGTCTCCAACACGGCGGTCGCCGCCCACCCCGAGGTCCGCTACGTCGTCGCGACGAACGGCGAGGAGAAGCTCGTCGTCGCCGAACCGCTCCTGGAGAAGGCCCTCGGCGAGGGCTGGGAGGTGACGGGCCAGTCGTTCACCGGCGCGGAGATGGAGCGCTGGAACTACGAGCGCCCCTTCGCCCTGGTCGACTTCCCCGCGGAAGCCCACTACGTGGTGAACGCCGAGTACGTGACGACCGAGGACGGTACGGGTCTGGTCCACCAGTCCCCCGCGTTCGGCGCCGACGACCTCGTGGTCTGCCGTGCGTACGGCCTCCCGGTGGTCAACCCGGTCCGCCCGGACGGCACCTTCGAGGAGGATCTCCCCCTGGTCGGCGGTGTCTTCTTCAAGAAGGCCGACGAGGCGCTCACCGCGGACCTGGACGCACGCGGCAAGCTCTTCCGTCACGTCCCCTACGAGCACAGCTACCCGCACTGCTGGCGCTGCCACACGGCGCTGCTCTACTACGCGCAGCCCTCCTGGTACATCAGGACGACGGCGATCAAGGACCGGCTCCTCCAGGAGAACGAGAAGACCAACTGGTTCCCGGACTCGGTCAAGAACGGCCGCTTCGGCGACTGGCTGAACAACAACGTCGACTGGGCGCTCTCCCGCAACCGCTACTGGGGCACGCCGCTGCCGATCTGGCGCTGCGAGGACAACCACCTCACCTGCGTGGGCTCACGCGCCGAGCTGACGGAACTCACGGGCACCGACCAATCAGGTCTTGACCCCCACCGCCCGTTCATCGACGAGATCACCTTCACCTGCTCGCACGAGAACTGCCAGCTGGAGGCGTACCGCGTCCCGGAGGTCATCGACGCCTGGTACGACTCGGGTTCGATGCCGTTCGCGCAGTGGGGCTACCCGTACAAGAACAAGGAGGTCTTCGAGAGCCGCTACCCGGCGCAGTTCATCTCGGAGGCCATCGACCAGACCCGCGGCTGGTTCTACACGCTGATGGCGGTGGGCACCCTGGTCTTCGACAAGTCGAGTTACGAGAACGTCGTCTGCCTGGGCCACATCCTCGCCGAGGACGGCCGCAAGATGTCCAAGCACCTGGGGAACATCCTCCAGCCGATCCCGCTGATGGACCAGCACGGGGCGGACGCGGTGCGGTGGTTCATGGCGGCCGGCGGCTCCCCGTGGGCGGCACGGCGCGTGGGCCACGGCACGATCCAGGAGGTCGTCCGCAAGACGCTCCTCACCTACTGGAACACGGTCGCCTTCCAGGCCCTGTACGCGCGCACATCGGGCTGGGCACCCTCCGAGGCCGACCCGGCCCCGGAGGACCGCACGGTCCTGGACCGCTGGCTGCTGAGCGAACTGAACGCGCTGGTCGACCAGATGACCGTCGCGATGGACGGCTACGACACCCAGCGCGCCGGCAAGCTGCTCTCGGCGTTCGTGGACGACCTCTCCAACTGGTACGTACGTCGCTCGCGCCGCCGCTTCTGGCAGGGCGACAAGGCGGCGCTGCGCACGCTGCACGAGGCCGTCGAGACGGTGACCCGGCTGATGGCCCCGCTGACCCCGTTCATCACCGAGCGGGTCTGGCAGGACCTGGTCGCGCCGGTGACCCCGGACGCCCCGGAGTCGGTCCACCTGTCCACCTGGCCGAAGCCGGACCTGACGGCGATCGACCCCACCCTCTCCTCCCAGATGGCGCTGGTGCGCCGCCTGGTGGAGCTGGGCCGGGCCACGCGCGCCGAGTCGGGCGTGAAGACCCGTCAGCCCCTGTCGCGTGCGCTGGTGGCGGCGACGGGCTTCGGGGCCCTTTCCCCCGAACTGCGCGCCCAGATCACGGAGGAGCTGAACGTCACGTCGCTGGCCTCGCTCTCGGAGGTGGGCGGCTCCCTGGTCGACACGACGGCGAAGGCCAACTTCCGCGCCCTGGGCAAGCGGTTCGGCAAGGGCGTCCAGGCGGTGGCCAAGGCGGTGGCGAACACGGACGCGGCCGCGCTGTCCCTGGCCCTGCGCGAGGGCACGGCATCGGTGGAGGTCGACGGCGAGCAGATCACCCTCTCCCCCGACGAGGTCATCATCACGGAGACCCCGCGCGAGGGCTGGTCGGTCGCCTCGGACTCGGGCGCGACGGTCGCCCTGGACCTGGAGATCACCCCGGAACTGCGCCGCGCGGGCCTGGCCCGTGACGCGATCCGCCTGATCCAGGAGGCCCGCAAGAACAGCGGCCTGGACGTCGCGGACCGCATCGCCGTCCGCTGGACCTCGACGTCCCCGGCAACGGTGGAAGCCCTCACCGAGCACACCCCGCTGATCTCCGAGGAGGTGCTCGCCCTGGACTACGCGGAGGGCGAGGCGGACGAGACGTACGGCGAGGTGTTCACGGACGAGGGCCTGGAGCTGACGTTCCGCCTGCGGAAGCGGTAGCGGTAGCCCGCAGGACCGGAAGGGCCCGCCGGAACGGATTTCCGGCGGGCCCTTCCGCGTACCCCCGCGCCTCAAACGCCGGCGAGGCTGAAAGATGTCCTCAATCGCCGGACGGGCTGGAGTACGCAGCCCGTCCGGCGCCCCTCCAGCCCCTCCGGCGTTTGAGGAGCGGGGTCCGGGGCGGAGCCCCGAATTCCAAGCCCGCCCGGCGCTTGAGGGCAGAGGGGCCCGGGGCGGAGCCCTGGTTTCGGGAAGGGGCGGGGCGGGGAACCGCCCGCCGCAGGCGCCCCACCCGCACCGCACCGCCAGACGCGGCCGAGCCCACGCCAGAGGGCCGGGCCCCGGGGAAACCCCGGGGCCCGGCCCTCTGCCTGCCGACGGCTACGCGCTCAGCGAGCGCGAACCGCTCAGTTGTCGTCCTCGTCGATCAGGAACCCACGCATCGGCGAAGGCGCCTGCTGCATCGGCTGCGGCGCCTGCGGCCGCACCGGCGCCATCGGCTGCGTCATCGCGGGCGACATCTGCTGCTGGCCACCGTAGGACGGCGCGCCGCCCATCGTGGACGGGCCGCCACCCATCTGCTGGCCGCCGTGGCCACCGTGGTTGGAGCCGCCCATGGAGTGACCCATCGCACCCGCACCGGCCGGGGCCAGCGAGGGGGACGGCGGCAGCGAAGCCGCTGCCGGAGTCCGCGGCGGGGCGAGCGAGTCGTCCGCCTGGGTCTCCAGCTGACGCAGCTGGCTCTCCAGGTAGGACTTCAGCCGCGTGCGGTACTCGCGCTCGAAGCCACGCAGGTCCTCGACCTTGCGCTCCAGCGTCGCGCGGGCCGACTCCAGCGAGCCCATCGCCACGCGGTGCTTCTCCTGCGCGTCCCGCTCCAGGGCGTCGGCCTTGGCACGCGCGTCGCGCTCCAGGCCCTCGGCACGGCTGCGCGCCTCGCCGACGATCTTGTTGGCCTCGGAACGGGCCTCCGCGATCGCCTGGTCGGCGGTCTGCTGTGCGAGCGAGAGGACACGGGCGGCGCTGTCGCCACCGGGGCCCTGCTGCTGCTGCATCTGCGGCGGCTGCATCTGCTGCATCTGCTGCTGCTGGGGGTGCTGGCCCATGGGGCCGCCCATCGGGCCACCCATGGGGCCGCCCTGCATCGGGCCGGGGCCGTGCGGGCCCTGCGGACCGGGACCATGGCCACCCTGGGGGCCGTGGCCACTGGGACCTGCGGGCAGCTGCGGCGCGCCAACGGGCAGCTGGGGCGGACCCATCTGCGGGGGCTGCTGCTGCTGCGGCGGTCCTGATATGGCGGCGGGAACGGGCGCACCCGGGCGATCCTGCTGCTCCGGAGGCTTGCGCATACCCTGCTGCTGTTGCTGCTGCTGGTTCTGCGCGGCGGCACGCGTCGCGGCGGCCAGCTTGGCGCGCAGGTCCTCGTTCTCACGGAGCAGACGGGTCAGCTCCGATTCGACCTCGTCGAGAAAGGCATCGACCTCGTCCTCGTCATAGCCTTCTCGGAGGCGGACGGTCGTGAACTGCTTGTTCCGCACGTCCTCGGGGGTCAACGGCATCTCTTCTTCACCTCTACGTAGTCGTCGGCAGTCGGCAAGACCGTATCGCTCACAACCTGACCACAACGCTGATCAGGATGTAGACGATGATCATCAGAACGAAGAAGGACAGGTCGAGTGCCACGCCCCCGAGACGCAGCGGCGGAATGAACCGCCGCAGAAGCTTGAGCGGTGGATCGGTGACTGTGTAGGTGGCCTCAAGTACGACCACCATCGCCTTGCCGGGTTGCCATGAACGTGCGAACTGGAAGACGTAGTCCATGACCAGCCGGAAGATCAGCACGATGAGGAAACACATCAGCGCGATATAGACCACATCCAGTGCGACGCCCATGTCCCGCGGTTCCCTCTCCCCTGGCTCTCGTCAGCTCCGGCCTCGTGGCCGGCACCGGCCTCTCGGCCGGGTTGTTCCCGGTGTCGTGTTCTCAGCTCTGGTTGAAGAATCCGCCCTCTGCGATGCGGGCCTTGTCCTCCGCCGTGACATCGACGTTAGCAGGCGACAACAGGAACACCTTCTGCGTCACGCGTTCAATGCTGCCATGGAGACCGAAGACGAGTCCCGCGGCAAAGTCGACAAGTCGCTTCGCGTCCGTGTCGTCCATCTCCGTGAGATTCATGATCACCGGAGTGCCCTCACGGAAGTGTTCCCCGATGGTACGGGCCTCGTTGTAGGTCCTGGGGTGCAGCGTGGTGATGCGGTACGGCTCCCGCTCGGACACGACCTTGGGCATGATCACCGGTGCGTTCTTCTCCATGTTCGGGCGTTCAGGTGTGATGGATGCCACGGGGGCGATCCGGGCGGGTCGCACGCTTTCCGCGGGGAGCTGAACCGGCTCGCGCTGGGCGGGCGGTTGCACCACTCGCACCGGTTCGTCCCTTTCGCGCTCGCGCTCGCGTTCCCGCTCCGCCTGGTGTGGGGGCTGATGCCGCCGCCGGTCACGCTCCGGCTCCGGCTCAGGTTCGAATTCGTCATCGGGGTCGAACCCCGGACCGTCGTACCCATCGTCCTCCACGAGGCCGAGGTAGACCGCCATCTTGCGCATCGCGCCGGCCATGCTCCGAGTCCTCCGCTCTGTGGTGGATCGGCATTCGTCACCAAGTGCCCGCGATCCACTGTGGTCTGCCCGCTGTGAGCGGTAATGACCATATTTTCTGCTGTGGTCCGACTTGCTTCGCGACGTTACCCGAGCCGGGGTCGGACTCCGAGTACCGCCGTACCGACGCGTACATGTGTCGCTCCGGCCGCCACCGCGCCCTCCAGGTCCCCGCTCATACCTGCGGAGACCATGTTCGCAGCCGGATGACCTGCGCGCAGGCTGGATGAGATTTCCATCAGCCGGTCGAACGCGGCCCGTTGCCGGCCGGCGTACTCCCCGGCCAGCGGTGCCACGGTCATCAGTCCGTCGAGCCGCAGTCCGGGAGCCGCGCCGATCACGGCCGCCAACTCCTCGACCCCGTCCGGCGCGACGCCGCCGCGCTCACCGCGCTCACCGCTCTCCGCGTCCAGGGCGACCTGGATCAGGCAGCCGAGTTCACGCTCCCCGCGCACCGCGGCGGCGGAGAGGGCGGTGACCAGCTTGGCGCGGTCCACCGACTGCACGACACCGGCATAACTGGTCACAGAACGAACCTTGTTCGTCTGCAATTGTCCGACAAAGTGCCATGTCAGCGAAAGATCCGCACAAGCGGTGGCTTTGGGGGCGGCGTCCTGGTCACGATTCTCCGCGACATGGCGCACACCGAGTTCATGCAGGATCCGCACATCGCTCGCGGGGTAGGTCTTGGTGACCACGATCAGGGTCACTTCCTCGCGCTTGCGTCCGGCCGCGGCGCAGGAGGAGACGATCCTTTCCTCCACCTGTGCCAGATTCGCGGCGAGTTCAGCCTTACGGTCCGTCATGCCCTATCAGTCCAACCAGACATATCCGGCGAGCCGCCCGGTGGTGCGGTCGCGGCGGTACGAGAAGTGGTCGCCCGATTCCAAGGTGCAGTACGGCGAGGAGTGCCGGTCCGTGACACCGAGGGCGGTGAGCTGGGCGTGGACTCCGCCGGTGACGTCGACCGCCGGGGTTCCCCAGCTGGTCTCGGACCAAGTGCCGGAAACGGCGTCGGCGACCTCGGCCCGCATCGCCTCCGGCACTTCGTAACACCGTCCGCAGACGGCCGGCCCGGTGTGCGCGGTGATCCGGGAGGGGTGTGCGCCGAGCGCGACCATGGCCTCGACCACCGCCGGAACGACTCCGGCGACCAGTCCCGGCCGCCCGGCGTGCGCCGCCCCGACGACCCCGGCGACCGGGTCGGCGAGAAGAACGGGAGTGCAGTCGGCGGTGAGGACCGCGAGCGCCAGTCCGCGCCGGGCGGTCACCACCGCGTCCACGGCCGGAATCTCCGCGTCCGCGCCCCAGGGTCCGTCCACCACCGCGACGTCCCGGCCGTGCACCTGGTTCATCCAGACGACGTGGGCCGGGTCGAGGCCGAGGCGACGGGCCGCGCGCTCCCGGTTCGCGCCGACGGCGGCGGGGTCGTCGCCGACCGCGCCGCCGAGGTTGAGCTCACCGTACGGAGCGGCGCTCACTCCGCCCCACCGGTCGGTGAAGGCGAAATGAGCGCTGCCCGTGACGGGTGCCGCCCGGTGCTGACCTATCACTTCAAGAAGTCCGGAACATCCAGCTCTTCGGCCTGGGTGTCCTGGTAGGGACGGGCCGGCGGGACGTGCGGCGGCGAGACCGGCCCGAGCGCGCTCTCACTCGAAGCCGACGCGGGGGCGGGCTCGGCCGGAGCCGGGCTCTCCTCGCGCGGAGGTACGGAACCGAGTCCGCCCGTCGGGCGCGTGGACTCGGCGGAGGACCTGGCCGGAGCGGCCGGCTCCTCGCGCTTGTTGCTGTTCGCGCCGAGGACGTTCTCACGGCGGGCAGGCGGCTGTCCGCCGTCGAATCCCGCCGCGATCACGGTGACCCGCACCTCGTCGCCCAGGGCGTCGTCGATGACGGCGCCGAAGATGATGTTGGCCTCGGGGTGCGCGGCCTCGCTCACCAGCTGGGCGGCCTCGTTGATCTCGAAGAGACCGAGGTCGCTGCCGCCGGAGATGGAGAGGAGGACACCGCGGGCGCCGTCGATGGAGGCTTCCAGGAGGGGCGAGGAGATCGCCATCTCCGCAGCCGCCACCGCGCGGTCGTCGCCGCGCGCCGAGCCGATGCCCATGAGCGCCGATCCGGCCTCGGACATGACCGACTTGACGTCGGCGAAGTCGAGGTTGATCAGACCCGGGGTGGTGATGAGGTCGGTGATGCCCTGGACACCCGAGAGCAGCACCTGGTCGGCCGACTTGAACGCGTCGAGCACGCTGACCTGGCGGTCCGAGATGGACAGCAGGCGGTCGTTGGGAATGACGATGAGGGTGTCGACCTCTTCGCGGAGTTCGGCGATGCCGTCCTCCGCCTGGTTCGCGCGTCGTCGGCCCTCGAAGGTGAACGGGCGGGTGACCACTCCGATCGTCAGGGCGCCGAGCGAGCGCGCGATGTTGGCGACGACGGGTGCGCCGCCGGTGCCGGTGCCGCCGCCCTCTCCGGCGGTGACGAAGACCATGTCGGCCCCCTTGAGGACCTCCTCGATCTCCTCACGGTGGTCCTCTGCCGCCTTACGACCGACGGCCGGGTTCGCCCCGGCGCCGAGGCCCCGGGTGAGTTCGCGGCCGACGTCGAGCTTGACGTCGGCGTCGCTCATCAACAGGGCTTGTGCGTCCGTGTTGATCGCGATGAACTCGACGCCCTTGAGACCGACCTCGATCATTCGGTTGATGGCATTGACACCACCGCCGCCGACACCGATGACCTTGATGACTGCGAGGTAGTTCTGCGGTGCTGCCACGTCGAAGGCCTCTCGCCTCGAGTTACGTGTCGTCGCTCTGCGGTAGCCCCGCGGCGACGACTGATGTCGATGGGGACGGTCCGAACGCCGACCCAAACCCTAACGTTGAAGTTTAGGGTTACCAGTGTGTCTGCTTCCTGGACTCTTCCGAACAGGACACTAAGTCGACAAGTGGCGCACGTTCAACGAACACGCCGAACCTCCCGTTTTTCTTTTCACCCTATGTGATCACCCGTAGCGCTGACCAACCAGGGTGCTGGCCAGCACAAATACCCGTCAACTCACCGATACCGCCGGGGCGGTGGGAGCACTTACGTCGAACTGTTCCGATTTGGGGGCCGCTTTCATGAGTGCGGCGAGGACGCGCGCCTTCACCGGCCCGTCTTCCCCACTCCCCCAGGTCACCACACGATCCCGGGTGAGCCGCAAGGAGATCGCGTCGTACGAGGTGACCCGTACGACCTCGGTGTCCTCGGCCACACCTGCCGGAAGGTCGCCGGCGACCCGGACCGCTTCCCGCAACAGACCGTCACCCCCGAAGCGGCGAAGGCTCGCGGACGGTTCGGGAGTCAGCTCCAGCAGGGGCACGCCCTTCGGCGCCTTCTCCACGGTGGCGAAGCGCACGCCCTCGGCATCCACTTCCACGAACGCGCCGCCCTTTTCGACCAGCAGGACCGGCTTCCGTTCGGTCACCTTAAGGCCGATGCCGTCCGGCCAGGACCGAACGACATCAACTGTGTCGATACGAGGCAACTTCTGGCGCAACCGGCGCTCCATGGCATCGGTGTCCACGGAGACCAGCGGAGCGCCGATCGGTGTGGCGGCAACCGCTTCCACTTCCTCGCGGGTCAGGACCTCGACGCCGCTCGTGCTGACCTTCTCGACGCGGAGCCAGGAGGAGCCGTAGAGCACCCAGATCACGAACGCGGTGAGGAGGGCGACCGCGACGCCGATCAGGATCAGCAGAGTGCGGCGCCCGATCCGGGGCCCCTCGGGGCCGCTGTGCGGCGGGCCGGCGGAGGCGTCCGCCCGCCCGGGTGCGCCGCGCTGGGCGGTCGTCGGTCCGGCCACGCTCGCTCCTTCGACGGACCCGGGGCACCCGCCCCGGGTCCGCACCGCATCGCGCCGGGCGCCTAGCGGCGCGCGGCAATCGCTTCGTACACCATGCCGACGAGCAGGTCGTCGGCGTCGCGCCGGCCGAACTCGGCCGCGGCGCGGGACATTTCGTACAGCCGGTGGGGGTCCGACAGTACCGGCAGGACGTTGCCCTGCACCCACTCCGGGGTGAGCGCCGCGTCGTCCACCAGCAGGCCGCCGCCGGCGTTGACCACCGGCTGGGCGTTGAGCCGCTGTTCGCCGTTGCCGATGGGCAGCGGGACGTAGGCGGCGGGGAGCCCGACGGCGGAGAGTTCGGCGACGGTCATCGCGCCCGCGCGACAGAGCATCATGTCGGCCGCGGCGTACGCAAGGTCCATCCGGTCCACGTACGGTACCGGGATGTAGGGCGGCATCCCGGGCATGTTGTCGATGCGCGGCAATTCGTTCTTCGGGCCGACCACATGGAGGATCTGGATCCCGGAGCGCTGAAGCAGCGGCGCGACCCGCTGGACCACCTCGTTGAGGTGCCGCGCGCCCTGTGAGCCGCCGGAGACCAGCAGCGTGGGCAGGTTGGGGTCGAGGCCGAAGGAGGCGCGGGCCTCCGGGCGGACCCGGGCGCGGTCCAGGGTGGCGATGGTGCGGCGCAGCGGGATGCCGATGTAGCGGGCGCCGCGCAGCTTGCTGTCGGGCGTGGAGACGGCGACCCCGTGGGCGTACCGCGAACCGATCTTGTTGGCCAGGCCCGGGCGGGCGTTGGCCTCGTGGACCACGATCGGCACACCGGCCCGCTTGGCCGCCAGATAGCCGGGCAGTGCGACGTAGCCGCCGAAGCCGACCACGCAGTCCGCCTTGGTGCGCAACAGGATCTGCTCGGCGGCCTTGATGGTGCCGCGCAGTCGGCCCGGGACGGTGATCAGTTCGGGTGTGGGCTTACGGGGCAGTGGCACGGCGGGAATGAGCGCCAGCTCGTACCCCCGCTCGGGCACGAGCCTGGTCTCCAGTCCGCGTTCCGTGCCGAGGGCAGTGATTCCCACGGTCGGGTCCTGCCTGCGCAGGGCGTCTGCGAGGGCAAGCGCGGGCTCGATGTGTCCGGCGGTCCCCCCGCCGGCGAGTACGACATGCACCGAAATTCACCGCTCTCCGGACGGACGCTTCTTGACGCGCCGTCTCATCGTCTTCCATCTCACCCCGGGCTTCCGCGTGGCCAGGGCCGCCTTGGCGGCTGGGTCCTCCCGTGCGAAGGCGATCATCAGCCCGACCGCGAACATCGTCGGCAGCAGGGCCGACCCCCCGTAGGAGAACAGCGGGAGCGGAACCCCGGCGATCGGCAACAGGCCGAGCACCGCACCGATGTTGATCACGGCCTGGGCCGTGATCCACGTGGTCACGCCTCCCGCGGCAAACCTCACGAAGGGGTCCTCCGTGCGTCCGGCCACGCGGATACCCGCATAGCCTAGAGCCGCGAACAGGGCGAGCACGGACAGCGTCCCCGCCAGCCCCAGTTCCTCACCGGTGATGGCGAAGATGAAGTCGGTGTGCGGTTCCGGGAGTTGACCCCATTTTTCCACACTCGCACCCAGTCCGGAACCGAACCATCCGCCGGACGCCAGAGCATAGATCCCGTGTGCGGCCTGCCAGCAACCGCCCTCCGGATCGGGTTCGCTCACCCCCATGCAGGCGAGCCGGGACATCCGGTTGGGGCTGGTCCTGATCAGCAGGAACGCGATGACGGCGGCGAAGCCGAGCACCCCGGCGAACAGCCGGGTGGGGGCGCCCGCCAGCCAGAGCAGACCGAACAGGATCGCCGTGAGAATGATCGCGGTTCCCATGTCGCCGCCGAGCATGATCAGCCCGAGCAGCATGAACGCGACCGGCACGAGCGGCACCAGCATGTGCTTCCACTGCGTCAGCAACCGCTTGTCCTGCTTGCGGGCCAGCAGGTCCGCCCCCCACAGGATGAGGGCCAGCTTGCCGAACTCGCTGGGCTGGAGCTGGAACGGGCCGCCCAGGTAGAGCCAGTTCTGGTTGCCGTTGACCGACATCCCTATCCCCGGCACCTGGACCAGGACCATCAGGAAGACGGTGACCATCAGTATCGGGTAGGCCAGCGCCCGGTGGAGCTTCACCGGCATCCGGGCGGCGAGCAGCATCAGCGCGCCACCGATGACGGCGGCGAGGAACTGCTTGCCGAAGAAGTAGGTCGAGGGCTTGCTGATGTCCAGCGCCTTGATCATCGAGGCGGAGTAGACCATCACCAGGCCCAGCACGGTGATCAGGAGGCTGGAGCCGAGGATCACGTAGTAGGCGGTCAGGGGGCGGTCCCAGGCCCGCCGTGCCCGCTCGTAGGTACGGCGGGGTCCACCGCCGCGCCCGGTGCGCGGGGGGCGGGGCGCCGAGCCGCCGCGTCCGGAGCCGCGGGGTGTCTCGGGACGCCGGGCTCCGGTGGCGAGGCGTCCGCGCAGGGCGAGTCCGGGAGGCAGCGCTACTCCGGAGGGGGCGGGTGTCGCGGTGAGGGGGCGGGGAACCGAGGTCCTTGCGCGGTCCCGGCGTACGGCGAATCTCTCGTCGGCCGGCATTGTCGCTGTCCCCTCCACTGCTCGTGCCCGGGGCCCGTGAACCCCGGGCGCGGAGGCCCGGTCGGTCAGGCGCTCTCGTCGGCGCGTGCGCGGACCGCGTCCGCGAACGCCTCGCCCCGCTTGTTGTAGTTGGTGAACATGTCCATCGAGGCACAGGCCGGGGCCAGCAGTACCGTATCGCCCGGCCGGGCGAGCTCGGCCGCCCGCCCGACCGCTTCGGACATCGCCCCAGTGTCGGTCCGGTCGAGGTCGACCACCGGGACTTCGGGGGCGTGTCGCGTCAGGGCTTCGTGGATCAGTGCCCGGTCGGCGCCGATCAGCACGACCCCGCGCAGCCGCTTCGCCGCGCCGGTGACCAGCTCGTCGAACGTGGCGCCCTTCGCCAGTCCGCCCGCGATCCAGACGATGGAGTCGTAGGCGGCGAGGGAGGCCTCGGTGGCATGGGTGTTGGTGGCCTTGGAGTCGTCCACGTAACGGACTTCGCCGATGTCCGCGACGTGTTCGATGCGGTGGGCGTCCGGCCGGAAGGCGCGCAGTCCGTCCCGGACCGCGGCCGGTTCCACGCCGAAGGCGCGGGCGAGGGCGGCGGCCGCGAGGGCGTTGGCGATGTTGTGCGGGGCCGGCGGATTGACGTCGGTGACCTCGGCCAGTTCCTGGGCCTGCTTCTGGCGGTTGGCGACGAACGCCCGGTCGACGAGAATGCCGTCGACGACGCCGAGCTGCGAGGGGCCGGGGGCGCCGAGGGTGAAGCCGATGGCTCGGCAGCCCTCTTCGACGTCCGCCTCGCGCACCAGGTCCTCGGTGGCCGGGTCGGCCGCGTTGTAGACGCAGGCGACCGTGTTGCCCTCGTAGACGCGGCCCTTGTCGGCGGCGTACGCCTCCATCGAGCCGTGCCAGTCGAGGTGGTCCGGGGCCAGGTTGAGGACGGCGGCGGAGTGGGCGCGCAGCGAGGGCGCCCAGTGCAGCTGGTAGCTGGAGAGTTCGACGGCGAGGACGTCGTACTCGGTCTCCCCGAGCACCGCGTCCAGCAGCGATACGCCGATGTTGCCGACGGCCGCGGTGCGCAGGCCCGCGGCCTGAAGGATCGAGGCCAGCATCCGTACGGTCGTGGTCTTGCCGTTGGTGCCGGTGACCGCGAGCCAGGGGGCGGCCTCGCGGCCGTTGGTCCCGCGCAGTCGCCAGGCCAGTTCGACGTCGCCCCAGACCGGGACGCCCGCCTCGGCGGCAGCCAGGAAGAGCGGCTTGTCCGGCTGCCAGCCGGGGGCGGTGACGACGAGTTCCGTGGACGGCGGCAGGGTCGCGCCGTCGCCGAGGCGCACGGTGATGCCGAGCGCCTCCAGTTCGGCCGCCTGCGCGCGGGCGCGCTCGTCGTCGCCGTCGTTGACGACGGTGACGAGCGCGCCGCGCTCGTGCAGGGCGCGGGCCGCGGGGATCCCGCTGACGCCGAGCCCGGCGACGGTGACGTGCTTGCCCTGCCAGTCCACGGTGCTGCTCACTTCTTGGCTGCCCATCCCGCGTAGAAGAGGCCGAGGCCGACGATCACGCACATGCCCTGGATGATCCAGAAGCGGACCACGACAAGGACTTCGGACCACCCCTTGAGTTCGAAGTGGTGCTGGAGCGGCGCCATCCGGAACACTCGCTTGCCGGTCATCTTGAACGAACCGACCTGGATGACCACGGACATGGTGATCATCACGAAGAGGCCGCCGAGGATGGCGAGGAGGAACTCGGTGCGGGACAGGATCGCGAGACCCGCGAGCGCACCGCCGAGGGCGAGCGAGCCGGTGTCGCCCATGAAGATCTTGGCGGGCGAGGTGTTCCACCACAGGAAGCCGAAGCAGGCGCCCATCAGGGCGGCGGCGACGACGGCGAGGTCGAGCGGGTCGCGCACCTCGTAACAGGCGCTCGGGTTGGTCAGGTTGTCCGCGTTGGCGCAGGACTCCTGGAACTGCCAGAGGCCGATGAAGGTGTAGGCGCCGAAGACCATCACGGAGGCGCCGGTGGCCAGCCCGTCGAGACCGTCGGTGAGGTTCACGCCGTTGGACATGGCGAGGATCATGAACAGCGCCCAGACGCAGAACAGCACCGGGCCGATCGACCAGCCGAAGTCCTCGACGAACGAGAGCCGGGTTGAGGCCGGGGTGTAGTCCATGGAGTTGGGGAACTGGAGCGAGAGCACCGCGAAGGCGATACCGACGATCAGCTGTCCCGCCATCTTCGCCTTGGCCCGCAGACCGAGCGAACGCTGCTTGACGATCTTGATGTAGTCGTCGAGGAACCCGACGAGGCCCATTCCCGCCATGAGGAACAGCACGAGAACGCCGGAGTAGCGGATGTCCTCACCCGTGATGACCTTCGCGAGGAGGTACGCGATGATCGTCGCCATGATGAAGGCGATGCCGCCCATCGTGGGCGTGCCCTGCTTGCTGCCGTGCGTGCGCGGGCCGTCGTCCCGGATGAACTGCCCGTATCCCTTGCGGGCCAGCAGCTTGATCAGCAGCGGAGTACCGACCAGGGTCAGAAAGAGCCCGATGGCCCCCGCGAAGAGGATCTGCCTCATCGGCCGGCGACCTCGCCCTCGGTCGAGTTCTCCAGCAGTGCCAGGGCGACCTTCTCCAGGCCGACCGACCGGGACGCCTTCACCAGCACGACGTCTCCCGGGCGCAGTTCACTGCGCAACAGGTCGACGGCCGCCTGTGCGTCGGACACGTGCACCGACTCCTCACCCCACGAACCCTCGTTATATGCGCCCAGTTGCAGCCAGGAGGCTTCTCTCCCCCCGACAGCGACGAGCTTGCTGACGTTGAGCCGGACGGCGAGCCGTCCGACCGCGTCGTGCTCGGCGAGCGACGCGTCACCGAGCTCGGCCATCTGACCGAGCACCGCCCAGGTACGTCCCCCGTCGGCCCCTCGGGCCTGGCCCATGGCAGCCAGCGCACGCAGTGCGGCTCTCATGGATTCGGGGTTCGCGTTGTAGGCGTCGTTGACGACCGTCACACCGTCCGGACGCTCGGTGACCTCCATGCGCCAGCGGGAGAGGGTGCCCGCCTCCGAGAGCGCCTCGGCGATCTCGGTCACGGACATGCCCAACTCATGGGCGACGGCGGCCGCGGCGAGCGCGTTCGACACGTGGTGCTCACCGTACAGGCGCATGGTCACGTCGCTGCACCCGGTGGGTGTGTGGAGCTCGAAGGCGGGCCGTCCGTCGGCGGTCATCCTGACCTTCTCGCCCCGTACGTCCGCTTCCGGGGCTTCTCCGAAGAGCAGGACGCGGGCCTTGGTGCGCGAGGCCATGGCGCGGACGAGCGGGTCGTCCGCGTTGAGCACGGCGCAGCCGTCCTCGGGCAGGACCTCGACCAGCTCGCCCTTGGCCTGGGCGATGGCCTCCCGGCTGCCGAACTCGCCGAGGTGCGCGGAGCCGACGTTCAGGACGAGGCCGATGCGGGGCGGGGTGAGGTTGGCCAGGTAGTGGATGTGGCCGACGCCGCGGGCCCCCATCTCCAGGACCAGGTGCTCGGTCTCGGCGGTGGCGGTCAGCGCTGTGACCGGCAGGCCGATCTCGTTGTTGAGGGAGCCGGGCGTCCAGACGGTCGGCCCCTTGCGCTGGAGGAGCTGCGCGATCAGGTCCTTGGTGGACGTCTTGCCGGCGGATCCGGTGAGTCCGACGACGGTGGTGCCGAGGCGTTCCACCACGGCACGGGCGAGGGCTCCGAGCGCGCCGACGACATCGTCCACGACGATCGCCGGAACGCCGACGGGGCGGGCCGCCAGTACGGCCGCGGCACCCGCCTCGACGGCGCGCCGGGCGTAGTCGTGGCCGTCGACCCG
The DNA here is from genome assembly GCF_044768525.1 of Streptomyces sp. NPDC091287. NCBI lineage: Bacteria > Bacillati > Actinomycetota > Actinomycetes > Kitasatosporales > Streptomycetaceae > Streptomyces > Streptomyces sp. NPDC091287. Next base: position 311,013 of record NZ_JBIVUV010000006.1, on the reverse strand, counting down.
TTCGCCGGCGAACGCGGCGAACAGGCTGCCTGGCGCGACCTCGCGGGAGTCGATGACGACGGGTCCGGTCACGGTGACTGCCGGATCCGGTATGTCGTACGACTGCCCGCCGACGATTTCGGCGATCTCGGCGAGGGAAAGGGTGATCACTTGGTCATCCCTGACTGTTGTTCTCGAGGTGAGGGGCGCGGTCCGCGGCGCCGGGGCGCGTGAGGGACCGCTCGATGGCTGCGTGCAGGACCTTGCGGTCGTCGAAGGCGCGTACCACCCCGTGGATGTCCTGGCCCTGTTCGTGCCCCTTGCCCGCGACGAGGACGGTGTCGCCCGCTTCGGCGCGGGCGACGGCGGCGGCGATGGCCGAGGCGCGGTCGGCGTCGACCAGCACGTCGCCGCGCTCGTGGACGGGTACTTCGGCGGCGCCGGAGAGCATCGCGGCGAGGATCGCGAGGGGGTCCTCGGAGCGGGGGTTGTCGGAGGTCAGCACGGCGGTGTCGGCGAGCCGGGCGGCTGCCGCCCCCATCGGGCCGCGCTTGGTGGTGTCGCGGTCGCCGCCGCAGCCGAGGACGATGTGCACCTTGCCCTCGGTGACCTTGCGCAGGGAGCGCAGTACGGACTCGACGGCGTCGGTCTTGTGCGCGTAGTCGACGACGGCGAGGTAGGGCTGTCCGGCGTCCACCCGCTCCAGCCGGCCGGGGACCCCGGGGACGGCCGCGATGCCGTCGGCGGCGGTCTGCGGGTCGACGCCCGCGACGGCCAGCGTGACGATCGCGGCGAGGGTGTTGGCGACGTTGAACGGGCCGGGCAGCGGGGCGCGGGCGGTGATCCGCTCGCCCTTCGGTCCGACGGCGGTGAAGGTGCTGTCCTGCGGTCCGACCTCGACGTCCTCGGCGTGCCAGTCGGCGTCCGGGTGGCCCTCGGCGGAGAAGCTGGTGACCGGCACCCCGGACTCGGTCAGGAGCCTGCGGCCGTACTCGTCGTCGAAGTTCACGACGCCGCGGTGGCTGCGTTCGGGGGTGAAGAGCTGGGCCTTGGCCTGGAAGTAGTCCTCCATGCCGGAGTGGAACTCCATGTGCTCCGGGCTGAGGTTGTTGAAGACGGCGACGTCGAAGACGCAGCCGTCGACCCGGCCGAGCACCAGGGCGTGGCTGGAGACCTCCATCGCGACGGCCTCGACGCCGCGTTCGCGCATGACGGCGAACAGGGCCTGGAGGTCGGTGGCTTCGGGGGTGGTGCGCTCGGACTTGATGCGCTCGTCGCCGATCCGCATCTCGACGGTGCCGATCAGCCCGGTGGGGCGCCCGGCGGCGCGCAGTCCGCCCTCGACGAGGTACGCGGTGGTGGTCTTGCCGGAGGTGCCGGTGATGCCGAGCTGGAGCAGGCCGATGCCGGGCCGCCCGTAGATGTCGGCGGCCAGCTCGCCCATGACGGCGCGGGGGTCCTCGCTGACCAGCACCGGCAGGCCGGTGGCCGCGGCGCGTTCGGCGCCGGCGGGGTCGGTGAGGACGGCGGCGGCGCCGAGGCCGGCGGCCTGGGCCGCGAAGTCGGCGCCGTGGAAGCGGGCGCCGGGCAGGGCCGCGTACACGTCTCCGGGTCGCACGGCCCGTGAGTCGTGGGTGATGCCGGTGACCTCACCGGACCCGGCCGCTTCGACGCCGAGCCGGTCTGCCAGCTCGCCGAGAGGGGTGGGCCGGAGCCGGTCCGGTCGGGGCGCTCCCGGGTAGGTCACAGGCGCGTCCTTCTGAGAGGTTTGGGACTGATCAGCGTGGGGCACGGCGGTGAGCGTACCGGGCCGGTGCGGCGTCTCGCGAAGCGAGGGACCCTGGTTCCGGCGGTTCTCGTTCCGGTTCCCGGGGTCGGGGGTGATGGTTGTCACTGAGGGTTCCCTTGGAGGAGATGCTCGCGCATCCCCGTGTTCACTCGCCGGGCTTGAAGGACACCGGCAGCCGGGGCGGCTCGCTGCCGGACGGTGGGGTCTGGAGCGTCTTGAGCGCGAACTCCATGACCTGCTTGTAGATCGGGCCGCAGATCTGGCCGCCGAAGTAGCTGCCCTTGGTGGGGTTCTGGATCGCGCAGTAGACGGTGATCTGCGGGTTGTCGGCGGGGGCGAAGCCCGCGAAGGAGGCGGTGTAGCCCTTGTAGACGCCGCGGACGGGGTCGACGCGGTTGGCGGTGCCGGTCTTGCCCGCGACCCGGTATCCGGGGATGGCGGCCTTGGTGCCCGTCCCTTCCCGGTCGTCGACGACGGACTCCAGCATCGTCGCCAGGGCCTTGGCGGTCTTCTCGCTGACCACCCGGTTCTCCTCGGGGGCCTCGGCGGCGGTGAAGCGCCCGTCGGAGCCCTTGGCACCGCGGACGAGGGTGGGGGCGATCCGTACGCCGCCGTTGGCGATGGTGGAGTAGACCGAGGCGGCCTGGACGGCGTTGAGCGAGAGGCCCTGGCCGAAGGGGATCGTGTACTGCTGCGAGGTCGACCAGTCCTTGGGGTGGGCCAGGAGGCCCGGCGACTCCCCGGGGTAGCCGAGCCCGGTCTTGGAGCCGAGGCCGAACTTGCGCAGGTAGGAGTAGAGGACCTGGTTGGACTCCGCCTGGGTCTTGCCGAGCTGACCGGTCGCCAGGATGGTGCCGATGTTGCTGGACTTGGCGAGGACCCCGTTGAGCGTGAGGTACCAGGTGGGGTGGTCCACGTCGTCCTTGAAGAGCCGGTCGCCGCGGTGCAGCCGGTTGGGGACGGTGACGTGGGTGCCGGGCGTGGCGGCCTTCTCCTCCAGTACGGCGGCCATGGACATGACCTTGCTGGTGGAGCCGGGCTCGTACACGTCCTGGAGGGCGGCGTTGCCGAGGGAGGCGGAGGTCGCCTGGGAGAGGTCGTTGGGGTCGTAGCCGGGGGCGTTGGCCATGGCCAGCAGCTCGCCGGTCCGTGTGTTCTGCACGATGACGTAGCCGCGGTCGGCCTTGGACTTCTCGACCTGGTCGCTGATGGCCTTCTGGGCGGCCCACTGGATGTCGCGGTCGATGGTCAGCTCGATGTCGGAGCCGGGCACGGCCGGAATCTCGCTGCCGCCCGCGGTGGGAACCCGGCGGCCGCCGGCCTGGGCGTAGCGGATCTTGCCGTCCTCGCCCGCGAGTTCCTTGTTGAGCTGCGATTCGAGGCCGCCGCCGCCCTTGCCGTCGGCGCTGACGAATCCCAGTATCCCGGCGGCGAGATCCCCGTTGGGATAGACGCGCTTGGTGGTCGGCACCTGGAGGACGCCGGCCAGGACGTTGGCTCCCGGGCCACCCTTCAGCTTGTCCTCGTACGCCTTCTCGGCGAAGACGGACTTGAGGTCCTTGATCTGCTTCCAGACCTGGGGGGTCTGCCGGTAGGCGAGCACGGTGTAGCGGGACCCCGGCGCCGAGAGCTTCTTGACGAGCTCGTCGACGTCCTTGCCGAGGATCGGGGCGAGCAGGGCCGCCGCCTGCTGGGGCGCGTCGGGGGCCTTGCTGTCCTCGGGCGTGAACATCTTCGGGTCGGCCGTGATGTTGTGCGCGTCCACGCTGGTGGCGAGCGCGACGCCCTTGCGGTCGGTGATCTCGCCGCGCTCGGCGGCGACCGTGTACTCCAGGTAGCGGTTCTTCTCGGCCTTGGCCGCGTACGCGCTGGCGTCGACGGCCTGGACCTGGAGCAGCCGGGCCACGAAGGCCAGCATGACCAGCGTCAGCCCGAGGCTGACCAGCCGCAGCCGGGGGCGGGGGCTGCCGAGGCGCAGGGCGCGCTGTGCGCCTGGGCGCGCGGTGGTGCGCCCCGGGGCGGAACGGGGGCGGCGGGCCGGTGGGCGCGGGCCGGAGCGGCCGGAGCCTGATGCCCCGTTACGGGGGCGGGCCGGGCCGGGTACGCGGCGGCGCGGCGGTTCCTTGGGCGGCACTGCGTCACCTGCCGGGGCTCGTCGGGGGCGGGGTGCTCTCCGCCGCGGGGGCGGTTGCGGGGTCGGGCTCGGTCGCGGGGACGGTCGCGGGGACGGATCCGGAGGGCGGCGTGGAGCCGGAGGGCCCGGCCGGGGCCCCGGCGGCGGGGGTCCCGGCGCTGGGGCTCGGCGTGGGGCTCGGCGGCGGGGCGGTGGCCTCGGTGGGGTTGCCGCGGACCGTGCCGTCGGGGTTCAGGAAGGCGGGGCTGCCGCCGGGGACCATGCCCAGCTCCCGGGCCCGGCGCTCCAGGGCGTCGGGCTGGGAACGGCTGTCGACGTCGCGCTGGAGCGCCTGCTGCTCGTCGGTGAGCTCGGTGGTGTCCCGCTTCAGCTCGCTGAGCCTGAACGATCCTTCGTTGAGCGCGGAGTTCAGCAGGAGCAGGGTGATGAGCCCGCCGCCCAGGAGCAGGACGACCAGCAGCACGAAGGGGGTGCGGGCCGCGGTGCTGGGCCCGGTGGACGGCATCAGCCGGGCGAGCCGCGCGGCCCGCCCCTTCAGCGGTGCGGCCGGTTTGCTCACCGCACGGCTCCCCTGTCGCCCGGTGCCGGGCGGCCGCTTCGCGTCGGGCGACGCCGGGCGCTCATCGCTCCTCCGCGCGGATGCGCTGGGCGCCGCGCAGCCGGGCGGGGGCGGCGCGCCGGTTCTCGGCGACCTCCTCCTCGGTGGGCAGCTCGGCGCCCCGGGTGAGCTGCTTCAGCCGGGGCTGGTAGCGCTCGGGGACGACGGGCAGTCCGGGGGGCGCGGTGTTGGCGGCGCCGGCCGCGAAGACCTGCTTGACCAGCCGGTCCTCCAGCGAGTGGTAGGCCAGCACGGCGATGCGGCCGCCGACGTCGAGGCACTGGACGGCGGCCGGAATGGCCCGCTCCAGGACGCTCAGCTCGCCGTTGACCTCGATGCGCAGGGCCTGGAAGGTCCGCTTCGCGGGGTTGCCACCGGTGCGCTTGGCGGCCTGCGGCAGCGCGTCGCGGATCAGCTCGACGAGCCGGGCGCTGTTGCTGAACGGCTCCTTCTCGCGTTCGCGGACGACGGCGGAGACGATCCGCTTGGCCTGCTTCTCCTCGCCGTACGCGCGCAGGATCCGGACCAGTTCGCCGGGCGGGTAGGTGTTGAGCACCTCGGCGGCGCCCATGCCGGTGCTCTGGTCCATCCGCATGTCGAGCGGGGCGTCCTGGGCGTACGCGAATCCGCGGTCGGCCTCGTCCAGTTGCATGGAGGAGACGCCGAGGTCGAACAGCACGCCCTGGACCTTCGGGATCCCGAGCCGCGCGAGGACCTCGGGGAGCTCGTCGTAGACCGCGTGGACGAGGGTGGCGCGGTCGCCGTAGGGGGCGAGTCGTTCACCGGAGAGGCGGAGCGCCTCCTTGTCGCGGTCCAGGGCGATCAGCCGGGCGGTGGGGAAGGAGGCGAGCAGCGCCTCGCTGTGACCGCCGAGGCCGAGGGTGCAGTCGACGACCACGGGCTCCGGGTGGGCCGGGTCCTGGAGAGCCGGGGCCAACAGGTCCAGACACCTCTGGAGCATCACGGGGACGTGTCGGGTCTGGCTCAAGGCGCCCTCTCAGGCTCTGTCCCGCGCGGCCGGCACGTACGTCCTGGTCCCCGCCCGCTCTGAAGGGGAGGTCCGCCGGCGCCGGGGAAGAGGCGTCGGCCGACCGAGAGCGGGAGAGGGCCGGGTCGCACGTACGCCGCACATCACGGGGGAAATACGGAATATGCAGGAGGTGCAGGGGGTGCGATGGGGCAGTGGGTACGGAGGTGGTTGGTGACTTCGCGTTACTTTAGTCCACCCTGCCATTCGATCGATTCGCGATCAACGAACCGGGCAGCGAGTCGCGCCACCCGTCCGGATGCGGCGAACCCACCCGAACGGGTGCATCCCTGTGAGTCCTGTGGGTTAGCTCACAACAAGCCGAGTTGGCGTTTTTTGTCCGCTCTCACAGCACGCCCGGGCCAGGCGGGAAGGCTAACGTCGTATCCATGTCGACTTCTGCTCACTCTCCCGCCGAGTCCGTGACGTCCACCGCTGCGGCGGTCCGCGAGGGGGGCCAGGTCACCGACCGGCTCGTCGCGCTGAACGCCGGGTACGCGAAGGATTTCCGGGATCCGGGCATGGACGCGCGTCCCGTCCTCCAGGTGGCCGTGGTCGCGTGCATGGACGCCCGTCTCGACCTGCACGCGGCGCTCGGCCTGGAGCTCGGCGACTGCCACACCATCCGTAACGCGGGCGGCGTGGTCACCGACGACGTGATCCGCTCGCTGACCATCAGCCAGCGGGCGCTCGGCACCCGCAGCGTGGTCCTCATCCACCACACCAACTGCGGCCTGGAGTCCCTCACCGAGGACTTCCGGCAGGAGCTGGAGCGCGAGGTGGGCCAGCGTCCGGTCTGGGCGGTCGAGGCCTACACGGACGCCGACCAGGACGTGCGCCAGTCGATGCAGCGGGTGCGCACCTCGCCGTTCCTGCTCCACACCGACGACGTGCGCGGGTTCGTCTTCGACGTGACCACCGGTCTGCTGCGCGAGATCCACTCCGTTTCCTGAACGCACTCACCTCGCTTCCCGGCCCTCCGCCGCACCTCACGCACTCATCACCGCGCCTCGCGGTGCCGAAATCGCGACAGACGCTGACATTTCACACCCACTTATCCACAGGCGAGTGACACGAAGCGGTAACGGCAACAAGAATGCGGGTGTGACATCCCCGGGTCTTCCGGAGGAGTGTCCGATTTTTCGGGGTGGGCCGCGCGGGTACGCGCGACGGCCCCTGCGCAAAAGGGCCGAGGAGGGCCGGGTGACGACCTATGACGATCGAGCGAGCCTCACGGATCTGACCACCACAGCAGAGCGGGTACGCAGGTCGGTGGAGGGTGTGATCGAGGGCAAGCCCGAGGTCGTACGGCTCTCGCTGACGGTGCTCCTCGCCGAGGGGCATCTCCTCATCGAGGACGTCCCCGGTGTCGGCAAGACCATGTTGGCCAAGGCGCTGGCGCGGTCCATCGACTGTTCGGTGCGACGGATCCAGTTCACACCGGACCTGCTGCCCTCGGACATCACCGGTGTGTCGATCTTCGACCAGCAGCGGCGGGACTTCGAGTTCAAGCCGGGCGCGATCTTCGCCCAGATCGTGATCGGCGACGAGATCAACCGCGCCTCGCCGAAGACGCAGTCGGCGCTGCTGGAGTCGATGGAGGAGCGCCAGGTCACCATCGACGGGCACTCCTACGAGCTGCCCGACCCGTTCATGGTGGTGGCCACCCAGAACCCGGTCGAGATGGAGGGCACCTACCCGCTGCCCGAGGCCCAGCGCGACCGCTTCATGGCCCGGGTCTCCATCGGCTACCCCAGCCCGGAGGCCGAGCTCCAGATGCTCGACGTGCACGGGGGCGTCTCCCCGCTGGACGACCTCCAGCCGGTGGCCCACGCCCACGACATCGTGAAGCTGATCGACGCCGTCCGTACGGTGCATGTCGCCGACGCCGTGCGGCGCTACGCCGTGGAGCTCGTCGGGGCCACCCGGAGCCACCCCGATCTCAGACTCGGCGCCTCCCCGCGCGCGACGCTGCACCTGCTGCGCGCCGCGAAGGCGTCCGCCGCGCTCAGCGGGCGCGACTACGCCCTGCCGGACGACGTGCAGGCGCTGGCCACGCCGGTGCTCGCGCACCGGCTGCTGCCCACCGCCCAGGCCCAGCTGAACCGCCGCACGGCGGAGCAGGTGGTCCTGGAGATCATCCAGCGCACCCCCGTACCGACCTCGGCCGGTGGCACCGCGCCGCCCGCGCCGGGCGGGCAGGAGCCGGGCCGCCCGCTGTACCACCAGCAGCAGCCCGGGGCACGGCGGCTGTGATGGCGGCCGGCGAGCCCGGCGCCGTGGAGGACGGCGACAGGAAGGGCGGCCTCCGGGCGGCCTTGGGCGGACTGACCACCCGGGGACGCTCGTTCCTGGCCGCCGGTCTCGCCGCCGCCGTCTGCGCGTACGTCCTGGGCCAGGGCGATCTGCTGCGGGTCGGGCTGCTGCTGGCCGTGCTGCCCCTGGTCTGCGTGACCGTGCTCTACCGCACCCGCTACCGGGTGACGGGCACCCGGCGGCTCTCACCGTCGCGCGTGCCCGCGGGCGCGGAGGCCCGGGTGCACCTGCGGATGGAGAACGTCTCCCGGCTGCCCACCGGACTGCTGATGCTCCAGGACCGTGTTCCGTACGTCCTCGGCCCGCGCCCCCGCTTCGTCCTGGACCGGGTGGAGGCGGGCGGCCGGCGCGAGGTGTCCTATCGGGTCCGCTCCGACCTGCGCGGACGCTATCCGCTGGGCCCGCTGCAACTGCGGCTCAGCGACCCGTTCGGGATGTGCGAGCTGACCCGCTCCTTCAGCGCGTACGACACCCTCGTCGTCATTCCGCGCACGGTGCCGCTGCCCGTACTGCGGCTGGCGGGCGAGGCCTCCGGATACGGCGACGGGCGGCAGCGGTCCCTCGCGCTGGCCGGTGAGGACGACATCATTCCGCGCGGCTACCGGCACGGCGACGATCTGCGCCGGGTCCACTGGCGCTCCACCGCCCGCTACGGCGAGCTGATGGTGCGCCGTGAGGAACAGCCGCAGCGGGCCAGGTGCACGGTCCTGCTGGACACCCGGGGGATCGGCTACCAGGGCGCCGGACCCGACTCGGCCTTCGAATGGGCGGTCTCCGGGGCGGCCTCGGCGCTCGTGCACATGCTGGAGCGCGGCTTCGCCGTACGGCTGCTCACGGACGACGGGAACGCGGTGCCCGGCGAGGGGTCGGGCGGTTACGCGGGCTCGACCCAGGAGTCCGCGGACTCGGCGGGCCTGATGCTCGACACGCTCGCGGTGGTCGGCCATTCCGACGGCGGGGGCCTCTCGCGCGCCCATGACGTGCTGCGCGGCGGCAACGAGGGACTGCTCATCGCCTTCTTCGGCGATCTGGACGAGGAACAGGCCGCGGTCGCGGCACGGATGCGGCAGCGGGCCGGGGCGGGGGTCGCCTTCGTCCTGGACAGCGCCGCCTGGGCCGGCGACGAGGACGGCGCGGGGCGGGCCGGGGAGCGGCTGCGGCGGCTGCGCGAGGCGGGCTGGATCGCGGTGCCCGTGGAGCCGGGGGCCGAGCTGCCCGCACTGTGGCAGCTGGCGGGCGGGATGCGCACGGATTCGCCGTCGGCCACGAGCGGCGGCGCCACAGGTTTCACGGGGGGATGGTCATGAGCGGGCGGGCCAGGCTGGCGCTGTGCGCCTATGCGGCGTCGCTGCTGGCGGCGGGGGCGCTGATCCCGCTGGTGGAGGGGGTCGGCTGGCTGGTGCAGGCGGCGGTGCTGCTCGCCGTCCAGAGCGGGGTGGGCGCCCTCGCGCGCCGGGTGCCGCTGGCGAGGATGCTGACCATCGGCGTCCAGACGCTGGTCACCCTGCTGCTGCTGACGCTGGTGTTCGTCCGGGACCACGCCCTGTTCGGGGTGGTGCCAGGGCCGACGGCCCTCATGCGGCTCGGTGAGCTGCTGGTGGCGGGCGGGGAGGACGTCGGCACGTACGCCATCCCGGCCCCGATGACCGACGGCATCAAGCTGATGGTGGTCGGCGGGGTGGTCCTGATCGGTCTTGCCGTGGACGCCCTGGCGGTGACCTTCCGCAGCGCGGCCCCCGCCGGACTGCCCCTCCTCGCCCTGTATTCGGTCGCGGCCGGTCTCTCCGACGGCGGAGCGAGCTGGCTGTGGTTCCTGCTGGCCGCCTCCGGCTATCTCCTGCTCCTGCTGGCGGAGGGCCGGGACCGGCTCTCCCAGTGGGGCCGCGTCTTCGGTGGCGCCACACGGAATTCGGGCGGTCTGGCCGACGGGCTGGCCGGGGTGAGCGGCGGCTCCTCCCCCGTCCGCACCGGGCGGCGGATCGGCGTGTTCGCGCTCGGCATCGCCCTGGTGGCCCCCCTGGCCCTGCCCGCCCTGGACAGCGGACTGCTGGGCGGCGACGGCCCGGGGACCGGCAGGGGCAGCGGCGGCGGCACCATCTCCGCGGTGAATCCGCTGGTCTCGCTGCAGAACAACCTCAACCAGCCGGACAACCGGGAGGTGATGACGTACCGCAGCAACATCGAGGACCCGCAGAGTCTCTACCTCCGGATCCTGGCCCTGGACGAGTTCAACGGCAGCGAGTGGAGGTCCTCCACCCGCCGGCTGACGGACGTTCCCGACCGCCTCCCGCAACCCACCGGGCTGGGCAGGGACGTCTCCGTCACCGAGGTCCGGACGAACATCTCCGCATCGCGCTCCTACCAGCAGACCTATCTGCCGCTCCCCTACCCGGCCAGCGAGGTCCGCGTCGGCGGTCGCTGGCGGTACGAGCCCGAGGGCCGCACCCTGGTCGGCGACGACGGACAGACCACGCGCGGCGCGCAGTACGAGGTCGGCAGTCTGGTCGTCGAACCCACGGCGGACCAGCTCGCGGCCGCGGGTTCACCGCCCCAGGAGCTGGTCCGCGAGTACACCCGGGTTCCCGGCTCCCTGCCCAAGGTGGTCGCCGAGACCGCCGAGCAGGTCACCGAAGGCGCGTCCAACGCCTACGAGCAGGCCGTGAAGCTCCAGGACTGGTTCGCGTCCGACGGTGGCTTCACGTACGACACGACGGTCACCTCGGGGACGGGGTCGTCCGCCATCGCTCGGTTCCTCCGCGACAAGGAGGGCTTCTGCGTCCACTTCTCGTTCTCGATGGCCGCGATGGCGCGGACGCTGGGTATCCCGGCCCGGGTGGCGGTGGGCTTCACCCCGGGGACCATGAAGGCGGACGGGGCGATCTCGGTCGGGCTGCGCGACGCCCACGCCTGGCCCGAGCTGTATTTCGAGGGGGTCGGGTGGACCCGGTTCGAACCCACCCCGAGCCGGGGCAGCACCCCCTCGTGGACCCGCCCCGAGGTGCCCTCGGACAGTGCGAGCGACGTCGCCGAGCCCTCCGCGGACACCTCCGACGAGCCGTCCGCGGCACCCTCCGCCGAGGACAGCTGCCCGCCGCAGTTGCGTCAGGAAGGCGGGTGCGGTCCCTCGCAGGAGCCTGGAGCGGCGCTGCCGACCGACCGGGGCACTCCGCTCTGGAAGGTCCTGCTGGTGGTTCACGCGGCGCTCCTGCTGGTGGCGGCGCTGGTGTTGTCGCCGCTCCTGTGGCGACTCCGGACGCGGAACCGCCGACTGGGCTCCAGGGGCCGGACGGCCGCGGACGCCGCCGCCCGGACGCTGGCCGCCTGGCGGGAGCTCACCGACACGGCCTGGGACCACGGCATCGCGCCGGACGAGTCGCTGACGCCACGGAAGGCGGCGGCCAGGATCGTGCGGCTGGGCCGCCTCGACACCACCGCGGCCGAGGCGGTGCACCGGATCGCGAGCTCGGTGGAGCAGGTGCTGTACGCCCCCGAGCCGCGCCCCGCGTCCGGACTGGCCGAGGACGCGCAGGTGGTACGGGCGGGTCTGCGGGCATCGGCCGACCGCGGGACCCGGCTGCGGGCGACGCTCCTGCCCCGATCGTCCGTCCGGGTGGTGTGGGCCCTCACCGAGCGCCGGGCGGCGCTCGGTGAGCGATGGGCGGGCCGCCCGGGAGCCGGTCGCTGGACGGCCCGGCTGCGCCGCCTCACACGTCAGCACGGCTGAGGCGGTCGGGGGCGAAGCACGACAGAGCCTCCGGTCCCGACCCCGGGCAGGGGTCGGAACCGGAGGCTCAGCGCTGTGGGACAGCAGCGCCACGGCCGACGGCACGGTCGGGCAAGGGCACCGTGGGCAGCGCGGGCAGCGGCTCAAGCGGCGCGTCGGGCAATGGCTGAGGGGTGGCCGCAGAAAATGCGGCCACCCCTCAGCCATCGGTGTCACGTGCCATCGCCCGGTCCTGCGGAGAAGAGCAGGACCGAGGCGTCTACTGGCCCTGTTCGTCGCGGCGGCGCTGCCACCGCTGCTCGATGCGGTTCATCATCGACCGGCGTTGTCTCGGTCGGCGGCCTGCGCCGCTGTCCCCGCTGCCCGCGGCAGCCGGCTGTTGTTCACCGGGCTTGGGCGCCTTGCGCCATCCGGTGACCGCGAGCACGGCACAGCCGAGCATGACGAGGAACCCCACCACGCTGATCCAGATCTGCTGGGCGACCATTCCGGCCATGAGGAGCGCGATACCCACCAGGAAGCCAGCGACCGCCTGATAGACCCTTTTCCGGGTGTACGTACGCAGTCCGCTTCCCTCGAGCGCTGTCGCGAACTTGGGATCTTCGGCGTACAGCGCTCGCTCCATCTGCTCGAGCATGCGCTGCTCGTGCTCCGAGAGCGGCACGGGATCCTCCTCGTCGTCGGCCGCGGGGGCGACCGGTATGCGGCCCTTCCAGGATAGGCAGGGATTCGCCCCCGTGAAACCCTGCCCTCTAGCGCTCAGCCAGTCCGGACCGCTATGTCGGCTCGGCTGTTGAGGCGTAGATTCCCCGACGACCGATCCGCCATGCCGGATGGTGTCACCCGATCATACGGGGCGTACGCCCGGTACGGGGGTCCTGAGTCCCACTCCGTCCGCGCTTGCGTTGCTGATCAGCGGCGCTTCTCGCCCAGAACATGGAGCTGGGTGGCGACGGAGTGGAACGCGGGCTGCTCGGCGACGGCCGCTTCGAGCTTGAGGAGCGCCTCCACGGCGCCGGGCTCGGTGTCCACCAGGACGCCCGGCACGAGGTCGGCGAAGACCCGGACCCCGTGCACCGCGGCGATCTCCAGACCGGCCGAGGAGACCAGGTCGGAGAGCTGCTCGGCGGTGAACCTGCGGGGCACCGGGTCCCCCTCGCCCCAACGGCCCGCCGGGTCGGTGAGCGCTTGGCGGGCCTCCGTGAAATGTCCGGCGAGCGCGCGGGCCAGGACGGCTCCGCCCAGGCCGGCGGCCAGCAGGCTGAGCGCGCCGGAGGGCCGCAGCGCCTCGACCGCGTTGCGCACGCCCTCGGCGGGCTCGTCGACGTACTCCAGGACGCCGTGGCAGAGCACCGCGTCGAAGCCGTCGCGCTCCACGACGTCGAACAGGCCGAGGATGTCGCCCTGGACTCCCCGGACCCGGTCGGCGACCCCGGCCTCGGCCGCGCGGCGCTCCAGCGCGAAGAGCGCGTTGGGGCTGGGGTCGACGACGGTGACCCGGTGGCCGAGCCGGGCCGCGGGCACCGCGAAGTTGCCGGTGCCGCCGCCGGTGTCCAGAACATCCAGGGCCTCCCTGCCGGTCGCCTTGGCCTGACGGTCCAGAGCGTCCTTGAGGACCTCCCAGACCACGGCGGTACGGAGGGAGGCGCGGGGGCGCAGCTGGTCCGACACGGCAGATGACTCCTCGGCAACGTGCCGCCGGGGACGGCGGAGCGTGAACAGTGCGGTGGTGATGTGAGCGGTCACCACCCTATTGCCTCGCACCGCAGTCCCGGGCCCGGCGTCGGTCCGGCGCGGTCGCCCGGCGGGCGTCGGTCCGGCGCCCGGCCTCGGGTCACCCGCCGCCCGGCCGCTCCGGGCGTGGTTGTGGGAGCACCGGCTGGAGGACCAGGAGCCGTTCCACCAGGCGCAGGAACATGGCAGCGTCGCGCAGCAGGTCGTCGGCGTCGCGCCCGCTGGCGGCTCCCGGCATACCGGCCTCCGCACGGGCCCGGCGCAGGGCCCCCGAGGCGAAGAGGGCGCTCCATTCGGTCAGTTCCGGTGCTATCTCCGGGAGGACCTCCCAGGCACTGCGGATGCGTTCGCGGCGGCGCTTGTTCGTCTCGGGGCGGCCTCGGGCGGCCAGCACGGCCGCCGCGGTGCGCAGGGCGGCGAGGTGCGCGGTGGCGTACCGCTCGTTCGGCTCGTGGAGCACGGCGGCCTCGTCGAGGCCGGAGCGGGCCTTGGCGAGCAGTTCGAGAGCGGCGGGCGGCGCCGTGCTGCGGCGCAGCACGGGGTGGACATCGCCGGCCGGACCGGTCAGTGAGGGGGCAGGGCTGCCTGCGCGGCGCCGCGGGGCGGCGGCTGCGGACGAGCTGGCCATGACGAACCTCCTGTCGTCGTGTGACGGCTTCGTGGCCGTCTGTGTCCATGGTGGCGGGCCCCACTGACAATCGACCTCTATACGCCCCTGACCTGCCGTTTTGCTTCGAGCGCGAGTTCGGACTACCTTTTTGCACTGACTGGTCAGTGCAAAAAAAAGGGGAGGGTCTGTGGAGAGCCCGCACGGCGCGGCTGTCGCCGCCGAGGACTTCGGACTGGAAGGGCCGCGCGGCCGGGTCTTCCGGAACGTGACGTTCAGTGCCGAGCCAGGAACGCTGGTGGCCATCGAGGGACCGTCGGGATCGGGCCGCACCTGCCTGTTGCTCGCCCTGACCGGCCGGATGCGCCCCACCGGGGGCCGCGCCGAGACCGGCGGACTGCGACTGCCCGAGCAGGCCGCCGCCGTCCGCCGGATCGCCGCCCTGGGGCCGGTCCCGGGCGTCAGCGAGCTGGACCCCGCCTTCACCGTCGCCGAGCACCTGGGCGAACGCGCCCTTCTCCAGGGCCGCTACGGCGCCTCCCTGCGCACCCTGCTGCGCCCGCGCGCCGAACGCCGGGCGGCGGCCCGGGCACGGGTCGACGAGGCTCTTGAGGCCGCGGGCCTCGACCTCGCCACGCTGCCGAAGGCGGGGCGCACCTCCGTACGGCATCTGGAGCGTCTGGAGGCGCTGCGGCTGTCCGTGGCGCTGGCGCTGATCGGCGAGCCGCGGCTGCTCGCCGTCGACGACACCGACCTCAAGCTCTCGGACGCCGAACGCGACCGGGCCTGGGCGCTGCTGCGCTCCGTGGCCGACGCCGGGACGACCGTGCTCGCCGTGTGCAGCGAGGCCCCCGAGGACACCCAGGTCGTTCGCACCGCCCCCGCGACCACCACCGATGAGGAGACGGCTGATGCGTTCGCCGAAGCTCGCCGCGCTTGAGCTGAAGCGGTTCGGGAGGGGGAAGCTGCCGGCCGCCGCGCTGGTGGCCCTGCTGCTCCTGCCCCTGCTCTACGGCGCTCTGTACCTGTACTCCTTCTGGGACCCGTACGGGAAGCTCGACAAGCTGCCCGTCGCCCTGGTCAACGACGACAGGGGGGCCACCAGTGATGGCAAGCGCGTCGCGGCCGGGGACGAGATCAGCGAGAAGCTGCTCGACTCCAAGGTCTTCGACTGGCACGAGGTGAGCTCCGCCGAGGCCGAGAAGGGCGTCGAGGAGGGTACGTACTACCTCTCGCTGACGATGCCGTCGGACTTCAGCAAGAAGATCGCGTCCAGCGGCGGGGACTCCCCCGAGACCGGCGCGCTCCAGGTGCGGACGAACGACGCGAACAACTACATCGTCGGGCAGATCTCCAGGACGGTCTTCGGAGAGGTGCGCAACGCCGCCTCCACGAACGCCTCCCGGGGCTTCCTCGACCGCATCTTCATCAACTTCTCGGATCTGCACGACAAGACCGCCGAGGCGGCCAAGGGCGCCGACGACCTCAAGGGCGGCATCTCGAAGGCGAAGCAGGGTTCCAAGGACCTCGCGGACGGTCTCAAGGATTCCAAGGCGGGCAGCAAGAAGCTCTCCGACGGGATCGTGAAGCTGAACCAGGGCTCGCGGGATCTCGCCACGGGTTCCGCCCAGGTGGCCGGAGGCACCCAGGTCCTGGCCGACAAGGTCAACGGGATCGCCGATGACGTGCGCCCCTTCTTCCGGGACAACGGGAAGTCCATCCGCGACACGGCCCGGCTGGTCGCCGACACCTCCGGGGCCGTACGGCACAACCTCGACCTGCTGGTGAAGAGCGCGCCCACCGCCGCCGTAGGCGCCAAGGAGGCGGCCGACGAGCTGACCGAGATCCACCGCACCCGGTGCGAGGAGGCCGAGGAGCCCGACACCGCGGTCTGCCCCCCGCTGGAGCGCGCGAAGGTCACGGCCGTCGATGTCGCGAAGATAGCCGCCGATGTGAACACCCTGGTCACGAACCAGAACGGCGACCTGAAGAAGCTGAGCAGCCAGCTGACCGCCTTCCAGAAGCAGGCCGACGACCTCGCGAAGCGCGCGCCGACACTGGATGACGATCTGGCGTCGGCCGTAGCGAAGGTCAATGAGCTGAACACCGGCGCCCAGAAGGTCGCCAAGGGCGCGCAGGCGCTGCACACGGGACTCGGCGGCGCGCAGACCGGCTCCAGCGATCTGGACACCGGCGTCGGCAAGCTGAAGACCGGCGCGGAGAACCTGGACGGCGGGCTCTTCCGGCTCGGCGACGGCTCGACCGAGCTGGCCCGGGGCCTCAACGACGGCGTCGACAAGATCCCGGACTACGACAAGAAGGACCGCGACGCGCGGACCGACGTCATGGCCGACCCGGTCCAGCTGGCCTCCAAGTCGCTGCACGAGGCACCCAATTACGGCACCGGCTTCGCCCCGTACTTCATCCCGCTCTCCCTGTGGGTCGGCGCGATGGTGGCGTACATGCTGATCCAGCCGCTCAACAAGCGGGCGCTCGCCGCCGGGGCCTCCTCGTGGCGGATCGCGCTCGCCGGCTGGCTCCCGGTCGCCGCCATCGGCACGCTCCAGGTCGGCGCCCTGATGGCCGTCCTGCACTGGGGCCTCGGCCTCCAGATGACCGACGCCGCCGGAACGATCGGCTTCCTGGCCCTGGTGACCTGCTGCTTCGCCGCGATCGTGCAGTGGCTGAACGCCTGCTTCGGGGCGGCCGGGCGGATCCTGGTGCTGGTGGTGCTGATGCTCCAGCTGACCTCGGCCGGGGGCACGTACCCCGTCCAGACCAGCCCCGGCTTCTTCGGCGCGATCCATCCGTACCTCCCCATGACGTACGTCGTCGAGGGGCTGCGCAGGCTGATCACGGGCGGCCCTCTCGGCCCGGTGTGGCTGGGCTGCGCGGTGCTGGGGGCCTTCACCGTCGGCGCGCTGGCCCTGACCGCGTTCACCGCCCGCCGCAAGCAGGTGTGGAGCCTGAGCCGGCTGCACCCGGAGCTGAGCCTGTGAGCGCGCCCGGAGCCGCGCCTGCGAGCACGGCGGGGCCTGGAAGAATCGGCCTCATGGAAAGCAGTGGCACCACGCGCCGCCAGGCCACCCGGCAGAAGCTCTACGAGGCGGCGGTGACGCTCATCGCCGAGAAGGGCTTCTCGGCGACCACCGTCGACGAGATCGCCGAGCGGGCCGGGGTCGCCAAGGGCACGGTCTATTACAACTTCAAGAGCAAGACCGAGCTGTTCGAGGAGCTGCTCCGGCACGGCGTGGGGCTGCTCACGGCCTCGCTGCGGGCCGCCGCCGAGGAGTCCGAGGAGCGCGGGGGCACCCAGGTCGAGGCGCTGGACGCGATGATCCGGGCCGGGCTCGCCTTCATCGACCGCTACCCGGCCTTCACCCAGCTGTACGTGGCCGAGCTCTGGCGCACCAACCGCGCCTGGCAGTCCACGCTGCTGGTGGTACGTCAGGAGGCCGTCGCGGTCGTCGAGGACGTGCTGCGGGAGGCCGTGAGCAGCGGTGAGCTGAGCGAGGAGATCGACATCCCGCTGACGGCCGCCGCGCTGGTCGGAATGGTGCTGGTCGCGGCGCTGGACTGGCAGGCGTTCCAGCCGGAGCGCTCGATCGACGAGGTCCACTCGGCGCTGTCCCTGCTGCTGCACGGGCGGGTCAGCGGGCACTGAGACCCGCCGGGCGCTCCGGGTCCGGATCCGGGTCCGGGAACGTACCGGGAAAGCCGAAGACGCCGGCCGCTGGAGTTCGCATCCCCCGCGAACCTCACCGGACCGGCGTCTTCCGTGCTTCCGGAAACCCGTTCCCCGTGACCCCGTATCCCCCGTGGTCCCCGGGCCTCCGTCGTGCACCCCCGTTGCGTCGGGGGAACCGCACCGTTCCGCCGCCCCGTGCCGGCGGTCCTGGCGCAGCGCCCCTTCCGTGGTCATCACTCTGCCGTCCTCGCAGGTGGGGGCCTATCCGCGTAGCTACTCATCTACGTCCCTGAGTACGGATACTCAGGGCCCCGCGCCGCACCCCACCCGGGCCCCGCGCGGGGTCGTTACGATCGCCTGCGTGTCGGTAATCCCCCTGGTGTTCACAAGCGGCTGGGCGAGCGGAATCAACGCGTACGCGGTGGTCCTGCTGCTCGGTCTGTTCGGCGCGACCGGCGTGTCCGACGAGGTGCCCGCCGCTCTCCAGCGCACCGACGTCCTGATCGTGGCCGGTGTGCTGTTCCTCTGCGAGGCGGTGGCGGACAAGATCCCCTACGTGGACTCGGTCTGGGACACCGCGCACACCGTGATCCGGCCGGTGGCCGGGGCGGTGATCGCCGCGCTGCTGGCCGGGGAGAGCGGTTCGCTCCCGGAGCTGGCCGCCGGTGCGATCGGTGGGTCCACGGCGCTGTTGAGCCATCTGGTGAAGGCCGGCACGCGGATGGCCGTCAACACCTCCCCGGAGCCCTTCAGCAACGTCGGAATGAGCGTCGCCGAGGACCTCGGGGTCGCCGGAGTCATCACCTTCGCGATATTCAATCCGGTGGCGGCCGCGGTGATCGCGGCCGTGCTGCTGGTGCTCGGGATCGTCACCGTGCTCTTCCTCGCCTCGCGGATCCGCCGTTTCCTGCGCCGCCGGGCCCTGGCGCCGCGAGGAGAAACGCCTGGCCGGCACGGGTGGGCCCTGGCCTCCGGGCTGACCTGTCGGCGCCGGTCGATAAAGTCACCGGCATGGCACGAATTGCGGTGATCGGCGCCGGGACGGGCGCGATGGGGGCGGCCGCCCGGCTCGCCGTGGCGGGCGAGACGGTGACGGTCTACGAGCGGTCCGCGAGCTACGGCGGCTCGGTCGGCCGCCATGAGCACGAGGGCTTCGTCTTCGACACCGGTCCCGGGCTGCTGCACCTCCCCGCCGTCCAGCGGGACCTCTTCGTGAAGACCGGCAAGGAGTCGCTGGAGCAGTCCGTGACCCTGACGCAGGTCGATCCGGCGAGCCGCCATCTCTTCGCGGACGGCACGGCCGTGTCCCTGCCCAACGCCTCCCGGGCCGGGGTGGCCACGGCCCTGGACGACGCCCTCGGTACGGGCGCCGGAGCACGCTGGAGCGACTTCATGGACCGGGCCAGGGACGCCTGGGACCGGTCGCGGCGGCCGCTCCTGGAGGAGCCCCTGCGGGCGGACCACCAGGTGCTGGGGCGCGATCCGTATCCGGCGGTGCTCCAGCGACGCCTGCTGCGCGGCTCCCGGCAGGCGGCCACGGTCGCGGAGATCGGCGCGTGGGAGCTGGCGGACGCCCGGCTCGCCGCCCTGCTCGACGGGTACGCGCTGTCCCACGGTCTCGACCCGCGCACCGCCCCCGCGAGCACCGCGCTGCTGCCGTACATGGAGCAGACCTTCGGCAGCTGGTACGTGATGGGCGGGATGCGCGAGCTGGCGCGGGCGGTGTACGAGCGGTGCGTGGCCCGCAGGGTGCGGTTCGTCTTCGGGGCCGAGGTGGTCCGGGTCGTCGAGAAGGACGGCCGGGCGGCGGGTGTGGAGCTGGCGGACGGTGAGGTGGCCGAGGCGGACCGGGTGGTGCTCGGGGTCCGTCCGCGCTCGGGTCTGGTGCCGGGTCGGGGGACCTGGGGCGCGGGCGATGTGACGGTCCGGCCGGGCTCCGGCGCGGGCGCGGCGGGCCGGTTCACGGTGCTGCTGTCGCTGCGCGGGGCCCGGGAGGCGGAGGCGGTGCACCGGACGGTGGTGCACGGCGACGGGACGGCGGAGCAGGAGGCGGTGTTCGGGGGCCGGGTCGGCGTCCACCCCACGGTGACGGTGCTGCGCCCCGACGATCCGGCGACCCGTCCGGACGCGGAGCACGAGGCGGTGACGCTCACCGCGACGGTGGCTCCGCAGGGGCCGGTCGACTGGCGGGACGCCGGGGTGCGGCAGCGGTTCGCCGAGGTCCTGGTGGAGCGGGCGGCGGCGGCCGTGCCCGGGCTGCGGGAGCGGATCCTGCACACCGAGGTCCGCACGCCCGCGGAGACCGAGGCCGAAACGGGGGCCGAGGGCGGTGCGGTGCCCCCGCCCGCGCTGGCCGGGGCCGGCGGAGCGTATCTGCACCCGGGCAACCTCACACGGCTGCCGGGGCTGTATCTCGCGGGCGGCTGGTCGCACCCGGGCGGCGGGCTCGCGCACGCCGGGATGTCCGGGACTCTGGTGGCCGGGCTCGTCGTGGAGGGCGACGGCTTCCGCGGCTCACGCTGAGCGGGAGGGGTCCGAGCGTGTGCCGCTGCCGATGGGCCCTTCCCCCGGCAGCGGCGCGGCCTCAGTAGCGGCCTCAGTAGCGGTACTGCTCGTTCTGGCCGGTGTCGTAGCCGTTGCCGTTGGCGTACGGAGCGGGCGTCGCGGGCTGCTCCGGCTCCATCGGGGGGTACTGCTCGGTGTCGCGCTGCTGCGGGACCCAGACGCCGCCGGGCGGGGTGTCCGCGACGTAGCCCTGGGCGTAGGGGTCGGGGTAGCTCTGCTGCCCGCCCTGGCTGTCGTAGCCGTCGCCGCCATGGCCGTAGGCGTCGTAACCGCCGTAGGAGGGGGCTCCGTTGGTGGTGCCGATGTACGGGTCGGAGTAGGCGGCGTAGCTCTGCGGGTCGGTGCCGTAGTCGTACGTTCCGGCGTAGGGGTCCTGGGCCGGGGGCTGTTCGTAGCCGGTGTACGGGTCGTACGCGGCGTACTGCGGCTGGGCCGAGGGGTCTGCCTCGTGGGCGTGGTCCTGGCGGGCGCCGCCGTTCGCGTCGTAGCCCGTGTTCCCGTACACGCCGTACTGGCCGGTGTCGTCGGGCAGGGGCTGCGGTTCGTAGACGGACTGGGCGGGCGGGGCGGCCGGGGGCCGGTCGTACCCGGGTCCTGTGACCTCCAGGTCCGAGACCTCCAGCGTGGGTTCCTTCACGGCGGCGCCCTCGCCGCCGCCCCTGCGCCGACGGCTCTCCCCCGGACTGCCGCCTATGGCCCAGCCGGTGGAGAAGCCGCGCCGGAAGGACAGCGTCACAAAGGTCTGGCCGGTGGCGAAGGCGAGCGTCCCGACGACGATGACCGGAACGGAGGCCAGCAGCACCCCGACCACCACGCCGAGGAAGCCGGCGAAGGCGAGGAGCCGCCAGCGCAGTCGTGCCTTGTACTGCAACAGCACCTCGCCGAGCAGCCACAGGGCCACCAGACCGAAAGCGATGTAGAGGACCGTCCAGCCCACGCCCGCCCCCTCCTTCGGCCGTAGCCGCGTCGGCGGCGGGTACGACCGGTCACGACTGCTTGTGCAGTCCGAGTTTTTCGTAGATTTCGAGCGTAGCCGTCGAGTTGTTGAGCGTGATGAAGTGCAGTCCGGGCACACCCTCGGACAGCAGCTTCGCGCAGAACTCCGTTGCGAACTCGATGCCAATGGAGCGTACAGCGGCTGGATCGTCCTTGGCCGCGAGGATGCGCTCTTTCAACGACGCGGGCACGGTCGCGTTGCTGAGCTGGGAGAACTTTTCCAGTTGCTTCACGCTGGTAAGGGGCATGACCTCGGGGATCACCGGCGTTTCGCAACCCGCGGCGACCACACGGTCACGCATCCGGAGATAGTCCTCCGGGCGGAAGAACATCTGAGTGATCGCATAATCCGCGCCCGCCCGGCACTTGTCCACGAAATGGCCGATGTCCGTCTCCCAGTCGGACGACCGGGGGTGCATTTCGGGAAATGCCGCCACGCCGACGCAGAAGTCACCCGACTCCTTGATGAGACGGACCAGGTCGGCGGCGTACTTCACCCCCTGCGGGTGCTCGACCCACTCGCCCATCGGGTCGCCCGGCGGGTCGCCGCGGACCGCGAGGATGTTCCTGATGCCCGCGTCGGCGTACTGCCCGACCATGTTGCGCAGCTCGGCGACGGAGTGGTTCACCGCGGTGAGGTGGGCGACCGGGGTGAGGGTGGAGTCGGCGGCGATCTGCTGGGTGGCCCGGACCGTCCCGGCGCGGGTGGAGCCGCCGGCGCCGTACGTCACGGAGACGAAGCTGGGACGGACCGCCTCGACGCGGCGGAGCGCGTTCCAGAGGTTCCGCTCGCCCTTCTCCGTCTTGGGCGCCCAGAACTCGAAGGAGTACGACATCTTGCCGGTCGCTAGCAGGTCACGCACGGTGCGCGCGTGATCCGTCCTGGTGGAGGGTGTGCCAAGGGCCATAAGGGGAGGTTAACCAGGGGGTGGACGCTCCCCCAACCGGAGCAACCGACTTTGTCTCGTTTTGCCGGACTGTTGTCCATCCCTCGGACAAGTGCCCGAGATGTCCCGCATCGGCATGCGAGCCGACAGATCAGTCGGTGCGCCGGCCGACGTGCGGGCCGGGGCGCCGGTCGGCCCGTTGGTCGGTGCGTTGGTCGGTGCGTTGGTCGGTGCGTTGGTCGGTGCGTTGGTCGGCGCGCGGAGAATCAGAGCGCGCGGGCCCTGACGCGTCGGGCCAGGTCGGCGGTGGCGGCGGCGGGATCGTCGGCCTCGGTGATGGCCCGGACGACGACGACACGGCGGGCTCCGGCGTCCAGCACCTGGTCCAGATTGCCCGCGTCGATCCCGCCGATCGCGAACCAGGGCCGCGACCCGCCGAGGGAGGCGGTGTAGCGCACGAGGTCGAGGCCGGGGGCGTGGCGGCCGGGCTTGGTGGGGGTGGGCCAGCAGGGGCCGGTGCAGAAGTAGTCCACACCGTCCTGGGCGAGCGCCGCGTCGACCTCGGCCTCGGCGTGCGTGGAGCGGCCGATCATCCGGTCGGCGCCGATGATCGCCCGGGCGGCGGGGACCGGGAGGTCGCCCTGGCCGAGGTGGAGCACGTCGGCGCCGATGGCGTGGGCGACGTCGGCGCGGTCGTTCACCGCGAGGAGCTTGCCGTGCCGGCGGCAGGCGTCGGCGAACACGGCGAGGTGCTCCAGCTCCTCGGCGGCCTCCAGGCCCTTGTCCCGGAGCTGGACGATGTCGACGCCGGCGGCGAGCACGGCGTCCAGGAAGGCCGGGAGGTCACCCTGGACCTTGCGGGCGTCCGTGCACAGGTAGAGCCGGGCATCGGACAGCTGCTCGCGAGGCGTGGACATGGGTGGACTCCCCCGTGGTCGTGACGGTGCACGGGCCGCGCGGGGCGGCCCGTGCTCCGCTTCCTGTCGTGTCGGTCAGACGGCGAGCGCCTGGGCGCGGCGCTTCACCTCCGTACCGCGATTCTCGCTCAGCGCCTGCGCGGGGGTGCCGGGCAGGGTCGGATCGGGAGTGAAGAGCCACTCCAGCATCTCTTCGTCGGAATAGCCGTCGTCCCTCAGGAGGGTCAGGGTGCCGGAGAGGCCCTTGACCACCTTGTCGCCGTCGATGAAGGCGGCGGGCACCTGGAGCGCCCGGTTCTCACCACGGCGTACGGCGATGAGCTGGCCATCCCTGACCAGCTGCCGTACGCGCGTCACCTGGACATCGAGCATTTCCGCGATGTCGGGAAGGTGGAGCCAGGCGGGGACGAGAGCATCGGTCTTTGCGTCAATCTCGGTCACAGGGACAAGCGTGCCATCCAGGACCGACAGCCGGTAGCCGGGCCCGACCGTACGGGGCCGGCCCGGCGGTTCCGGGTGCGTCACAGGGCGGCGGACTTCAGCGGTACGGCGGGGTCGGCCACCCTCTCCGGGTCGAGGGCGGCCCCCGACCCGATGAGCCTGCGGCCCTGGGCGAGGTCACGCGGGCGGCCCACGGCGAGCACGGCCACCAGCGCGCCGTCGCGCAGCCAGCACACCGACCAGGCGGCGTCCGTCCCGTCGCCGCGCCACACCAGGGTGTCGGCGTCCGCGTGGTGGCCGGCGTACTGCACGAAGCGGCCGAACTGCTCGGACCAGAAGTACGGGACGGGGTCGTAGACGGGGAGCGGCTCCCCGCCCTGGGCGGCCATGATCGCGGCGGCGGCGGTGCGTGGGCCCTGGAGGGCGTTGTCCCAGTGGTGGACCAGCAGGCGCGTCCCGTAGCGGGCGGAGGGGAAGGAGGCGCAGTCCCCGACCGCGTACACATCGGGCACCGAGGTGCGCAGCGCACTGTCGGCGGTGACCGAGCCGTCCGGGCCGAGCGCGACCCCGGAGCCGGCCAGCCAGCGGGTGGCGGGGCGCGCGCCGATGCCGACGACCACGGCCCCGGCGGGCAGGACCCGGCCGTCGTCGAGGACGACGGCCCCCTCCTCGACGCGGTCGACCCGGGTCCCGGTGAGGAGTTCGGCGCCGCTGTCGGCGTACCAGGCGGCCATCGGGGCGGCCACCTCGGCGGGCAGGGTGCCCGCGAGCGGGCGGGCGGCGGCCTCGACGACGGTGACGGCGCAGCCCGCCGCGCGGGCGGCGGTGGCGAACTCCGCGCCGATCCAGCCCGCCCCGACGACGACCACGTCGTGCTGCCGGTCCAGGACGGGCCGCAGCCGGGCGGCGTCGTCGAGGGTGCGCAGCAGGTGGACGCCGGGCACGCCCGCGGCGCCGGGCAGGGTCATGGGCTCCGCACCGGTCGCGAGGACCAGGGCGTCGTAGGGCACCGGCCCGGCGGCGGTGTCCAGCACATGGTCGGCGGCGCGCAGAGCGGTGACGTCCAGGCCGAGGCGCAGGGTGATGTCCAACGCCTCGAAGTCGACGTCGAAGGCGGAGTGCTCGGCCTGGCCCAGCAGGACGGCCTTGGACAACGGCGGGCGGTCGTAGGGCTGGTGGGGTTCGGCGCCGATCAGGGTGACGGGCCCGGTGAAGCCCGCCTCGCGCAGGGCCACGGCGCTCTGCACGCCTGCCATGCCCGCCCCGACGACCACGACGTGCCGTGCCTGCCGCGCCGCCCGCTGTTCCGTCTGCTCGCTCACCCGTCCACCTTAATCAACTGACGGATCGTCAGGTAGAGGGGTGCGGGGAAGGAACCCGGGAAGCGCCTGGGAGCTCAGGAGGGAAGCTGTTCCACCACGCTGGTGCCGCTGCCCTCCTGGGACTCCCAGGCCCATCGCTCCTCCAGCCGCACCCGGCCGTCGGCGAGCTCGACGACCGTGGAGAGGCAGTGCCCGGACGAGGTCGTTCCGTCCTGCTTGAGCTGCACGTAGCGGAAGTCCAGCGCGTCCCCGTCGCGGGTGCCGACGAGATGACCGCGCACCACGTCGCCGCCCGCGTACTCGGCCCAGATCCGGCCGTCCGACTCGTGGTACGTGAAGCGGGTGCGGGTGCCGACCTGGCCCGGGGCCTGGTCGGCGACGGGTGACAGGACGAGTCCGTCGAGCGAACGGGCCATGGCGGGCGCTCCTCTACTGGCCGGGGGGCGGAGGGGTTTAGGGTGGCCAAGGTAGAACACTCGCGGGAGCCCGGACGCACCGGGCTGAGAGGGAGGCTGGACGGCCTCCGACCGTACGAACCTGCTCCGGGTCATGCCGGCGAAGGGAGGGGCTGGACACTCATGCGCGTCTCGGAGAGAAGCTCCGGATCCGACGTCCTCGTCATCGGGGGCGGAATCATCGGTCTGGTCACGGCGTGGCGGGCCGCCCAGCGGGGGCTGCGCGTCACGGTCGCGGACCCGGAACCGGGCGGCGGCGCCGCACAGGTCGCGGCGGGCATGCTGGCCGCCGTCACCGAACTGCACTACGGCGAGCAGATGCTGCTCGGGCTCAACCTCGCCTCCGCCGCCCGTTATCCCTCGTTCGTCGCCGAGCTGGAGGAGGCGAGCGGCCGGGACACCGGCTTCCGGACCTGCGGCACGCTCGCCGTCGCACTGGACTCCGACGACCGGGCGCATCTGCGCGAACTGCACGCCCTCCAGGAGCGTTCGGGCCTGGAGTCGGTCTGGCTCAGCGGCCGTGAGTGCCGCCGCCTGGAGCCGATGCTGGCCCCGGGCGTCCGGGGCGGCCTCCGGGTCGACGGCGACCACCAGGTGGATCCCCGCCGCCTCGCCGCGGCGCTGCTGACCGCGTGCGAACGGGCCGGGGTCGCGTTCCGCCGGACGACCGCCGAGCGGCTCACCGTCGCCGGGGGCCGGGCCGCCGGGGCGCTGCTCGGCGACGGTACGGAATTCGCGGCCGATCAGGTCGTGCTCGCCGCGGGCAGTCTCAGCGGCCGGCTCGCCGGGCTCCCGCCGGAGCTCGTACCGCCGGTCCGCCCGGTCAAGGGCCAGGTGCTCCGGCTCACCGTGCCCCGGGCGTACGCCCCCTTCCTCAGCCGCACCGTGCGCGCCGTGGTCCGGGGCGGCCACCTCTACCTCGTGCCGCGCGAGAACGGCGAGCTGGTCGTCGGCGCCACCAGCGAGGAGATGGGCTGGGACACCACGGTCACCGCCGGTGGGGTGTACGAGCTGCTGCGCGACGCCCACGAGCTGGTCCCGGGCATCACCGAGCTGCCGCTCACCGAGACCCGGGCCGGTCTGCGTCCCGCGTCGCCCGACAACGCCCCGCTGCTCGGCCCGACCGCCCTGCCCGGTCTGCTGCTCGCCACCGGCCACCACCGCAACGGCGTCCTGCTGACGCCCGTCACCGGGGACGCGATGGCCGACGTCCTGACCACCGGCGAGCTGCCCGAGACGGTCCGCCCCTTCACCCCCGGCCGTTTCGAACCCGCCGCCCTCGCCGCCCCCGTACTCCAGGAGCAGCCCGTATGACCCAGCAGCACGCCGTACCGGAATCCGCCGCCACCGTCTCCGTCTCGGTGAACGGGGAAGTCCGCGCCGTTCCCGCCGGGACGGACCTGGACGCCCTCGTCACCACGCTGACCCCGGCCCGCTCCGGGGTCGCCGCCGCCGTCAACGAGAGCGTCGTCCCGCGCGGCCAGTGGGCCACGACGAGGCTCGGCGAGGGCGACCGCGTCGAGGTCCTGACCGCCGTGCAGGGGGGCTGACCATGTCGGACGACGTCTTCACGCTGGGGCCCGCCACGTATGGCTCCCGGCTGATCATGGGCACCGGCGGGGCCCCGAGCCTGGAGGTGCTGGAGCGCTCGCTGATCGCCTCCGGCACCGAGCTGACGACGGTCGCGATGCGCCGGCTGGACCCGACCGTGCGGGGTTCGGTGCTCTCGGTGCTGGAGCGGCTCTCCATCCAGGTCCTGCCGAACACCGCCGGCTGCTTCACCGCGGGCGAGGCGGTGCTGACCGCCCGGCTGGCCAGGGAGGCGCTCGGCACCGACTGGGTGAAGCTGGAGGTGGTGGCCGACGAGCGGACCCTCCTGCCCGATCCGATCGAGCTGCTGGACGCGGCGGAGGTCCTGGTCGACGACGGGTTCACCGTGCTGCCCTACACCAACGACGATCCGGTCCTGGCCCGGAAGCTGGAGGACGTGGGGTGCGCGGCGATCATGCCGCTCGGCTCCCCCATCGGCTCCGGGCTCGGCATCCGCAACCCGCACAACTTCGAGCTGATCGTCGAGCGGGCCGGGGTGCCGGTGATCCTCGACGCGGGGGCCGGGACCGCCTCGGACGCGGCGCAGGCGATGGAGCTGGGGTGCGCCGCCGTGATGCTCGCCTCGGCGGTGACCCGGGCCCAGGAGCCGGAGCTGATGGCGGGTGCGATGCGTCACGCGGTGGAGGGCGGGCGGCTCGCGTACCGGGCGGGCCGGATTCCGCGCCGCCACTTCGCCGAGGCGTCCTCGCCCGTGGACGGGCGGGCGGCGCTGGATCCGGAGCGGCCCGCGTTCTGAGCGCCGGTACGCGTTCGGGGCGCCGCCCCGAACCCCGCTCCTCAATCGCCGGAGGGGCTTGAACTGGTCGTCGGAGGGGCTTGAACTGCCCCGGCCGCAGGGCGTGTGCCTGTCACGGATCGGCTGCAGAACGGCCCCGGGAACGCCCTCGCCCGTCCGGGGTGTCGGCGGCGGCTCGTAGACTCTCGGGGTGGACACGACCCTCCAGGACCCTCTCGTCGGGCAGCTGCTCGACGGCCGGTATCGCATTGAGGCGCGCATCGCCGTCGGCGGGATGGCCACGGTCTACCGGGCCGTGGACACCCGCCTGGACCGGGTGCTCGCCCTCAAGGTGATGCACCCGGCGCTCGCCACCGACGTCTCGTTCGTCGAGCGCTTCATCCGTGAGGCCAAGTCAGTGGCCCGCCTGGCGCATCCCAATGTCGTCGCGGTCTTCGACCAGGGTGCCGAGGGCGCGTATGTCTATCTCGCGATGGAGTACGTGGCGGGCTGCACCCTGCGCGACGTGCTGCGCGAGCGCGGGGCCCTGCAGCCCCGGGCGGCGCTGGACATCCTGGAGCCGGTCCTCGCCGCGCTCGGCGCCGCGCACCGGGCGGGGTTCGTGCACCGCGACATGAAGCCGGAGAACGTCCTGATAGGGGACGACGGCCGGGTGAAGGTCGCCGACTTCGGTCTGGTCAGAGCGGTCGGCACGACCACCGACAGCACCGGCTCCCTGCTGGGCACCGTGTCGTATCTGGCCCCCGAGCAGATCGAGCACGGCAGCGCCGACACCCGCAGCGATGTGTACGCCTGCGGGGTCGTGCTCTACGAGATGCTGACCGGCGTCAAGCCGCACACCGGCGAGAACGCCGCCCAGGTCATCTACCGGCACCTCAACTCCGACGTCCCGGCCCCGTCCGCCGTCGTGCCGGGGCTCCCGGTCGCGCTGGACAGCCTGGTGGCGAGCGCGACCGCCCGCAATCCCGAGGTGCGCCCGCACGACGCGGTGCTGCTGCTGGCCGAGGCGCGTGAGGCCCGTGCCACGCTGACCGACGCCGAGCTGGACGCCGTACCGCCCGGGGCCCTGTCGGATACTCATGACGGCGCGGACGACCGTACGAGCGTGATCCCGCGGGCCCTCCCGGCGGACGGCGACGGCGTGCACCGCACCAGCCGGCTGGAGATGCCGCCCGCGGGACCCGCCGCTCCCCGGCGCGGGACCGGCCGCCGCGGCCCGTTCGGCGGGCCGCACCGCAAGCTGATCACGGTGCTCGCCGCCGTACTGCTGACGCTGGGCATCGGGACGGGCGTCTGGTACATCAACTCGGGGCAGTTCACCCAGGTCCCCTCGCTGCTGGGCCAGACCCAGCAGACCGCCGAGAAGCGGCTCTCCGACGAGGGGCTCGGACTGAAGGGCGTGGAGCGGGTCTTCAGCGACACCGTCGAGCGGGGCTCGGTCGTGAACAGCGACCCCGCCTCGGGCGACCGGATCCGGGGCAACGGCTCGGTGAAACTGGTCGTCTCGCGGGGTCCGGAGATCGTGCGGGTGCCCGATGTCGTGGGCCGCTCCCTCGCGGACGCCCGGCGCTCCCTGAAGAAGGTGGGCCTGGTCCCCGGGATGGTGACCAGGGAGTTCAGCGAGGACGTGGCCCGCGGCGAGGTGATCCGCACGGATCCCCGCGCGGGCACGGACCGCAACCCGGACACGGCCGTGGCGCTCGTCGTCAGCAAGGGCGCCCCGATCGACGTCCCGGACGTCACCGGGCTCTCCGCCGAGGAGGCCACCGCCGAGCTGGAGGCCGAGGGGCTGAAGGCCGAGGTGCTGCCGGGCCGGGTCCACTCCGCCGAGGTCGAGGGCGATGTGGCCGAGCAGTCCCCCGGCGGAGGGACCGAGGCCGCCGAGGGCGACACGATCGAGCTGACCGTCTCCAAGGGCCCCCGGATGCTGGACGTCCCGGACGTCACCGGCCGGGACGTCGACGAGGCGCGGAGCACCCTGGAGGAGGCGGGCTTCGACGTGAAGGTCGACCGGCCGTTCCTCTCCTTCAGCGACACGATCGCGAGCCAGTCCGTGGACGGCGGCGAGCAGGCCCCCGAGGGGTCCACCATCACGATCAAGACCAAGGGGTTCTAGAACCAGATGCACACGCTGCGCAATCCGGTGGGCGGACACGTTCCGGTCGCCGGCGGCCTGGCCAAGGTCGGCCTGGAGTACGCCCGTGAGCTGGCGGCGGAGACCGTGCAGGTCTTCGTGGCCAATCCGCGCGGCTGGGCCACGCCCGCCGGGAACCCAGCACAGGACGAGCTGTTCCGGGCCGAGTGCCGGGCAGCCTCGATCCCGGCGTACGTCCACGCCCCGTATCTGATCAACTTCGGCTCGCACACCGAGGCGACGGTCGAGAAGTCCGTGGAGTCCCTGCGCCACTCACTGCGGCGGGCCCGGGAGATCGGCGCGCTGGGCGTGGTGGTGCACACCGGTTCGGCGACCGGCGGACGGCCGCGCGCCGAGGCGCTGGCCCAGGTGCGCGAGCACATGCGCCCGCTGCTGGACGAGCTGACCCACGACGACTCCCCGGACCTGCTGCTGGAGTCGACGGCCGGCCAGGGCTTCTCGCTCTGCTCGCGGACCTGGGACTTCGGTCCGTACTTCGAGGCGCTGGACTCCCACCCGAAGCTGGGCATCTGCCTGGACACGTGCCACATCTACGCCGCCGGACACGACCTGGCCGGCCCCTCGGGGATGCGGCAGACACTCGACCTGCTGGTGGACACGGTCGGCGAGGGGCGGCTCAAGCTGATCCACGCCAATGACTCCAAGGACGTCGTGGGCGCCCACAAGGACCGGCACGAGAACATCGGCGCCGGTCACATCGGAGTGGAGCCCTTCCGGGAGCTGCTCGCGCATCCGGCGACCCAAGGCGTGCCGCTGATCATCGAGACGCCCGGCGGCAAGGAGGGGCACGCGGCGGACGTGGCCCGGTTGAAGGCCCTCCGGGAGCCGAGTCAGAGCTCGGGGCCGTCCCCGGGCTCCTCCTGATAGGAGTAGCGCTGCTCGCCCCAGGGGTCGCCGATGTTGTGGTAGCCCCGCTCCTCCCAGAAGCCGCGCCGGTCCGCCGTCATGTACTCGATGCCCCGGACCCATTTAGGGCCTTTCCAGGCATACAGGTGCGGGACGACGAGGCGGAGCGGGAAGCCGTGCTCGGCGGTGAGGAGTTCGCCGTCCTTGTGGGTGGCGAACAGGGTGTGCTCGGAGGCGAAGTCGTCGAGGCGCAGGTTCGATGAGAAGCCGTATTCCGCCCAGACCATCACATGGGTGGCGTCGGGGGCGGGGGGCGCCAGTTCGAGGACCGTACGGGCGGGGATCCCGCCCCATTCGGCGCCGATCATGCTGAACTTCGTCACGCAGTGCAGATCGGCGACGACCGAGGAGAACGGCAGCGCCGAGAACTCCTGATGGTTCCAGCAGTGTTTGTCACCGTCGACGGTGGCCCCGAAGACCCGGAACTCCCAGCGGTCGGGCTTGAACTTGGGAACGGGCCCGTAGTGGGTGACCGGCCATCCGCGTTGCAGTCGCTGTCCCGGCGGAAGCTCGGACTGCTCTGTCTCGCGGTTCTCCCGGCTTTCCGGCTGACCCATGCCTCCATGGTGACAGACAGGCAGTGGTGGTCATGACCAGGGAGTACCCCATCCGGGCAACTCGTACTAAGCGTGCACTTACTGGACGGCCGCCGGGCGCGGTGCGAGGATCTCGCCAACTCGCCAGATCGATCACCGGTTGGAAGGAGCCTTTGCCATGCAGGGCGACCCCGAGGTCCTTGAGTTTCTCAATGAGCAGCTGACCGCCGAATTGACTGCCATCAATCAGTACTTCCTGCACGCCAAGATGCAGGACAACTTCGGGTGGACGAAGCTCGCCAAATACACCCGGGCCGAGTCCTTCGACGAGATGAAGCACGCCGAGATCCTCACCGACCGGATCCTGTTCCTCGAAGGGCTGCCGAACTACCAGCGGCTCTTCCATGTGCGGGTGGGCCAGACGGTCACCGAGATGTTCCAGGCGGACCGCCAGGTCGAGGTGGAGGCGATCGACCGCCTCAAGCGCGGCATCGAGGTGATGCGCGGCAAGGGCGACATCACGTCCGCGAACATCTTCGAGTCGATCCTGGCGGACGAGGAGCACCACATCGACTATCTCGACACCCAGCTGGAGCTGGTCGAGAAGCTCGGTGAGCCGCTCTACATCGCCCAGCTGATCGAGCAGCCGGAGAGCTGACCGTCAGGCGGCCTCGGGAAGGCGTACGTCCCCGAGCGCACTCACGGTCGCGGGTTCCTGTCGCTGGTCGAGCAGCTCGCGGCGGGGGCAGTCGCCCCGGCCCAGCAGCGCCTGGATGCGGCGTACACATCCACCACAGTCCGTCCCGGCCTTGCAGGCCGAGGCGATCTGCCGGGGTGTGCAGGCTCCGGCGTCCGCATGCTTCTTGACCTGTGCTTCCGTGACGCCGAAGCAGGAACAGACGTACATGCGGTTCACCTCCCTGCGGGTCGATCACGGGCGCCGCTCCGATTTCCACGGTGAGGCTAACCTAACCTTACCCGCCGCTCAACCGGCGTAAAAGCCCGGATACGACTGTGGGGCACGGATCACATGGATCCGTGCCCCACAGGTGCGACTGCCGGGAATTCTCCCGGCCCGCCGGACTACTGGTCGCGGTACATCTCGGCGACGAGGAAGGCCAGGTCGAGGGACTGGCTGCGGTTGAGCCGGGGGTCGCAGGCCGTCTCGTAGCGCTGGTGCAGATCGTCCACGAAGATCTCGTGGCCGCCGCCCACGCACTCGGTGACGTCGTCGCCGGTCAGCTCCACGTGGATGCCGCCCGGGTGGGTGCCGAGGCCCTTGTGGACCTCGAAGAAGCCCTTGACCTCGTCCAGGACGTCGTCGAAACGGCGCGTCTTGTGGCCGGAGGCGGCCTCGAAGGTGTTGCCGTGCATCGGGTCGGTCACCCAGGCGACGGTCGCGCCGGAGGCGGTGACCTTCTCGACCAGCTCGGGGAGCTTGTCGCGGACCTTGTCGGCGCCCATCCGGACGACGAAGGTCAGCCGGCCCGGCTCGCGCTCGGGGTCGAGGCGGTCGATGTAGCCGAGCGCCTCGTCGACGGTGGTCGTCGGGCCGAGCTTGATGCCGATCGGGTTGCTGATCCGGGCGGCGAACTCGATGTGCGCGCCGTCCATCTGGCGGGTGCGCTCACCGATCCACACCATGTGGGCGGAGGTGTCGTACAGCTCGCCGGTGCGCGAGTCCGTACGGGTCAGCGCCGACTCGTAGTCCAGCAGCAGGGCCTCGTGCGAGGCGTAGAACTCGACCGCCTTGAACTCGGCCGGGTCGGTGCCGCACGCCTTCATGAAGTTCAGCGCGTTGTCGATCTCGCGGGCCAGCGCCTCGTAGCGCTGACCGGCGGGGGACGACTTCACGAAGTCCTGGTTCCAGGCGTGGACCTGGCGCAGGTCGGCGTAACCGCCGGTGGTGAAGGCGCGCACCAGGTTCAGCGTGGAGGAGGACGCGTGGTACATCTGCTTCAGCCGCGCGGGGTCCGGGATCCGGGCCTCCTCGGTGAAGGCGAAGCCGTTCACCGAGTCGCCGCGGTAGGTCGGCAGGGTCACGCCGTCGCGGGTCTCGGTCGACTTGGAGCGCGGCTTGGAGTACTGGCCCGCGATGCGGCCGACCTTCACCACGGGCACGGAGGCCGCGTAGGTCAGGACGGCGCTCATCTGGAGCAGCGTCTTCAGCTTGGCCCGGATGTGCTCGGCGGACACGGCGTCGAAGGCCTCGGCGCAGTCGCCGCCCTGCAGCAGGAACGCCTCGCCCTTGGCGACGGCTCCCAGGCGGGCGCGCAGCTGGTCGCACTCGCCGGCGAAGACGAGCGGCGGATACGACGCGAGGTCCGCGAGTACATCGCGCAGGGCCTCGGAGTCGGGGTACTCGGGCTGCTGCGCCGCGGGAAGGTCTCGCCAGGTGTTGCCACCGGCGACGGAGGTATTGGCGTTCACGGTCACGAGCACAACATTACGGGGTCGGAAGGGGCGTCCAGCCGTGCGCTCAACAGATGAGACACACGCTCCGACGCTCGGACCGGTCCGCTAGGGTCGGGGCATGTCGACGCGACTGATCGAGATCTCGATCCAGAACTGGTGGTGGACCGCTCATCCGGCGGCCCGCTGATTCATCGCGCTGACACTTCGCGAAGGCCGCCCGAGGGGCGGCCTTTCTGCGTTGCGGAGCCGTTCCTCCCCCTGTGAATCCCGTACGGAATCCCGTGCGGGCCGTCCGGAAGGAACCTGCTCCCATGTCACAGACCGCATCCCGCTCCGCCTCCGGTCTCATCCGCCGGCTGCTGGCCGACGACGCCCCGCCGTTCGCCCTGCTGCGCCGGCGCACGCCCGGCCGTGACCACGATCACGTCGAACTGCTGATCGGCGGGGTGCGGGAGGCGGACCGGTTGGCCGACCTGCCGGTGGGCGCGGCGCCCGCGCTGGCCCTGGTGCCGTTCCGGCAGATCGCCGAGCGCGGCTTCGACGTGCGCGACGACGGCACCCCGCTGAGCGTGCTGGTCGCCGACGAGACGCACGAGCTGGAGCTCGCGGAGCTGCTGGCGGCGCTGCCCGCCCATGACGTGCGGGTGGAGGACCGGGGCTTCGACGTGGCGGACGCGGAGTACGCGGACATCGTGCGGCGGGTCATCCGGGACGAGATCGGGCAGGGCGAGGGCGCGAACTTCGTGATCCGGCGGACGTTCCGGGGCGAGATCCCCGGGTTCGGGCGGGCGGACGCGCTGGCGCTGTTCCGGCGGCTGCTGGCGGGCGAGCGGGGCGCGTACTGGACGTTCGTCGTCCACACCGGGGACAGGACGCTGGTGGGGGCCAGCCCGGAGGTGCATGTGCGGATGTCCGGCGGGACGGTCGTGATGAACCCGATCAGCGGGACGTACCGCTACCCGGCCGATGGGCCCACCGCGACAAGCCTGCTGGCGTTCCTGGGCGACCGCAAGGAGAGCGAGGAGCTGTCCATGGTGGTCGACGAGGAGCTGAAGATGATGTGCACGGTGGGCGACATGGGCGGGGTGGTGGTCGGGCCCCGGCTCAAGGAGATGGCGCACCTCGCGCACACCGAGTACGAGCTGCGCGGGAAGTCCTCGCTGGATGTGCGGGACGTGCTGCGCGAGACGATGTTCGCGGCGACCGTCACCGGCTCCCCGGTGCAGAACGCGTGCCGGGTCATCGAGCGGTACGAGTCCGGGGGGCGCGGCTACTACGCGGGCGCGCTGGCCCTGCTGGGCCGGGACGCGAGCGGGGCGCAGACCCTGGACTCGCCGATCCTGATCCGTACGGCCGACATCGCCGCGGACGGCTCGCTGAAGGTGCCCGTCGGGGCCACCCTCGTCCGCCACTCGGACCCGGAGGGCGAGGTCGCCGAGACGCATGCGAAGGCTGCCGGGGTGCTGGCCGCGCTGGGGGTGCGGCCGGGCCGGCCCGGGGCGGAGGCGGACCGCCCGCGGCTGGCATCGGACCCCCGGGTGCAGGCGGCGCTGGACGACCGGCGCGGAGGGCTCGCGCCGTTCTGGCTGCGGATGCAGGAGCGCACCCGGGATCTTTCGGGGCATGCGCTGGTGGTGGACGGCGAGGACACGTTCACCGCGATGCTGGCCCATCTGCTGCGGTCGTCCGGTCTTGACGTCTCGGTGCGCCGCTACGACGAGCCGGGGCTGCGCCAGGTGGTCCGCGCGCACGAAGGGCCGGTGGTGCTGGGTCCGGGGCCGGGCAATCCGGGCGATCTCACCGATCCGAAGATGCGGCTGCTGCGGGAGATCACCGCCGAGCTGGTGCGGGACCACCGGCACGGCCTGCTGGGGGTCTGCCTCGGGCACGAGCTGATCGCGGCGGAGCTGGGGCTTGAGATCGTGCGCAAGGCCGTGCCGTACCAGGGGGCACAGACCCGGATCGAGCTGTTCGGCCGGCCGGAGACCGTGGGCTTCTACAACAGCTTCACCGGGCGGTGCGACGGTCCGGCCGCCGTCGAGCTGGCCGCGCACGGGATCGAGGTGAGCCGCGACGAGGACAGCGGTGAGCTGCACGCGCTGCGCGGTCCCGGTTTCGCCTCGGTGCAGTTCCACCCGGAGTCGGTGCTGACGGTGCGGGGCTCGGTGATCGTGACGGAGCTGCTGGCGGGGCTGCCGGTGGTGCCCAGCTGAGGGGCGGCTTCACGCCCTCGGCACGAGGACGTTCTCGCTGTGGCGGCGGGCCAGGTAGTCGGTGACGTTCTTGACGGTCGCGTCGATGATCTGGCCCACCGCGTCCTCGGTGTAGTACGCCTGGTGGGAGGTGACGACGACGTTGGGGAAGGTCACCAGACGGGCGAGGGTGTCGTCGTCGATGCCCTCCAGGGACTTGTCGAGGAAGAACAGCCCGGCCTCCGCCTCGTACACGTCGAGTCCCACGCCGAGGAAGCGGCCCGCGCGCAACTCGGTGACCAGGGCGGCGGTGTCGATGAGGCCGCCGCGGCTGGAGTTGACGAGGATCGCGTCGTCCTTCATCGCCTTGAGGGCGGCCTCGTCGATGATGTGGTGGGTGCTGGGGAGCAGCGGCACGTGCAGGCTGATCAGGTCGGCCTCGGCGAACAGCCGCTCCTTGTCGACGTACTCCATGCCCAGCTCGACGCAGGCCGGATTCTCCGCCACGTCCCAGCCGAGCAGCTTCATGCCGAAGCCGTGGGCGATCCGGGTGAACGCCTCGCCGATCTTCCCGGTGCCGAGCACCCCGACGGTCCGGCCGCGCATGTCCCGGCCGAGCAGCCCGTCCAGGCGGAAGTCGAAGTCCCGGGTGCGGCTCGCGGCGCGGATGATGCGCCGGTTGACGGCCATGGCGAGCGTCCAGGCGAATTCGGCGACCGAGTACGGGGAGTAGTACGAGACCCGGGCGACGCGCAGGGCGAGGCGCTCGGCGACCTCCAGGTCGATGTTGTTGAACCCGGTGGAGCGCTGGGCGATCATCTGCGTGCCGCCGGCGGCGAGCGTCTGGAGCACCTGGGCGCCGAGGTCGGCGTTGACGCTGGTGGAGACGGCTTCATAGCCGGCCGCGATGGGTGCGGTGTCCCGGTTCAGGAAGACGTCCAGGCACCGGACCTCGTGCAGCCCCTCGAAGGCCTTCTCGATCAGGGGCTTCTCGTCGGACTGCACACCGAAGGCCAGGATTTCCACGGGTACTCCCGATCTGTTTCCGAAGGCGGGGCCGGACACCGCGAATATACGGCTCCGCCCCCGGGCCCGCCGGTCAGACGTCGTCGAGGCCGCGCTCGATGGCGTACCGCACGAGCTCCACCCGGTTGTGCAGTTGGAGCTTGCCGAGGGTGTTCTGCACATGGTTCTGCACGGTGCGGTGCGAGATGACCAGGCGTTCGGCGATCTGCTTGTACGAGAGTCCCTTGGCGACCAGTCGCAGCACCTCGGTCTCCCGGTCGGTGAGCTGCGGGGCCTTGGGCTCGTTCGACGCCACGGGTACGGGGTCGGAGGCGAGTCGGCGGTACTCGCCGAGGACCAGACCCGCCAGGCCCGGGGTGAAGACCGGGTCGCCTGCCGCGGTGGAGCGGACCGCGTCGGTCAGCTCCTGGGTGGAGGCGGACTTCAGCAGATAGCCGGTTGCCCCGGACTTCACCGCCTCCAGGACGTCGGCGTGCTCGCCGCTCGCGGAGAGGACCAGGACCCGCAGGCCCGGGTGGGAGCCGACGAGCTCCTTGCAGACCTGGACGCCGGGCATGCCGGGGAGGTTCAGGTCGAGGACCAGGACGTCCGGGCTCACGGCCTTGGCCCGGCGGACCGCCTGCGGGCCGTCCCCGGCGGTCGCGACGACGTCGAAGCCGGACTCGGCCAGATCGCGGGCGACCGCGTCGCGCCACATGGGGTGGTCGTCGACGACCATGACCCTGATGGGCCGGTCCGCGGCCCCCTGCTCGTCCTGTGTCGTGCTCTGTGTACTCATCGGGCCGATCCTGCCTTCCCCCGGGAAACCCTCGGTGCTTTGGGAACCTTCAACTCGACCTCGCAGCCCTGTCCGGGCACCGAGATCAGCTCTGCCGTGCCGCCCAGGTCGCGCAGCCGGCCCCGGATGGACAGCGCGACGCCGAGCCGCCCCTCCCCCTCCGCCTGGGCGAGCCGCCCCTCCGGGATGCCGGGGCCGTCGTCCCGGACGGTGACGATCACCTCGTCCGGCTCGTCCTCGACCAGGATCCACGCCTGGGCGTCCGGACCGGCGTGCACGGTCACGTTGTCCAGCGCGGCGCTGACGGCGGCGGCCAGCTCACGGGCCGACTCGGCGGGGAGCAGCACCGGGGCGCCCGGCTCCGCGAAGCTCGTGCGGGATCCCGCGTGCGGGGCGAGCAGGGCGCGCAGGTCGCAGGCGGCGCCGGAGCCTTCGTCGTCGTCCACGTCGACCGTGCGGACCACGGCCCCCTCGGCGGCGTCCTCGGAGACCCGGGTCGGTGGGACCAGGCCGCTGGAGACCAGGGTGCGCAGGGCGACCTCCTGCTCCCCGGCCATCCGGCCCAGCTCGGCCGCCTCGCCGCCGATGGCGGTGCCCCGGCGCTGGACCATGGCGAGGACCTGGAGCACGCTGTCGTGGATGTCGCGGGCCAGCCGTTCGCGTTCGCGGGTGGTGGCCTCGATCTCCAGGGCGCGGGCCAGGGTGCGTTCACTGGCGCGGGCGACCTCGACGACGTACCCGATGGCGATGGAGGCGACCCAGACGAGCAGGACGTTGTGGTAGGTGTCCCGGCTGGGCTCGCCGCGCTGGATGATGTTGGCGGCGGCGACGAACGTGGAGGCGAAGGCCGCCCACCGCCAGCCGCCCTTGATCGCGAAGGCGAGGACCGCGCCGGCCGTCCAGATCGACGGCAGCGTCGGGCCGTCGAACGACTGGGAGTCGAAGTCGGCGAGCGGGGTGAGCAGGATGCCGGTCAGCGCGACGACCAGGTCCGCCACGAGGAAGCGTTTGGTGCAGCTCGCCGCCGAGCGGACCTTCGGCAGCGTGGCGAGCGTCCAGACGAAGAGGAACGCCAGATACGCGACGGCCACCCAGGGCCGCTCGAACCTCTGCTGGCCGAAGTTGTCCTTCCCGAAGATCGCGAGCAGCACCGCGTAGATCATCGTCAGGACGCGGTAGCCCGTCAGCGCGCGCCAGAGCGGCAGCTCGACCGACATCCGTACGACCCGCTCACGCTTGGCCATGCCCCCACACCCCCCGGACGGTGAACGACGCGGTTACGCGCCGGACCGTTCCGTTCCGTTCTCGTTGCTCGCGGCGGCCTGCTTCTGGGCGCGCTTGGCCTCTTCGGACCTGGCCTTCGCCTCCTCCGCCCGGGCCTTCGCCTCGTCGGCGATCTGGCGCTTGGCGGCGGTGGCGTAGACGTCCACGTACTCCTGGCCGGAGAGCTTCATGATCTCGTACATGACCTCGTCGGTCACCGAGCGCAGGATGAAGCGGTCGCCGTCCATGCCCTGGTAGCGGCTGAAGTCCAGCGGCTTGCCGATCCGGATGCCGGGGCGCATCAGCTTGGGCATCACCTGGCCGGGCGGCTGGATCTTCTCGGTGTCGATCATGGCGACCGGGATCACGGGCGCTCCGGTGGCCAGCGCGACCCGGGCCAGACCGCCGGGCTTGCCCCGGTAGAGGCGGCCGTCGGGCGAGCGGGTGCCCTCGGGGTAGATACCGAAGAGGCCGCCGCTCTCGACGACCTGGATGCCCGCCTTGATCGCCGCCTCGCCCGCGCCGCGCGCTCCGGAGCGGTCGACGGGGAGCTGGCCGACGCCCTTGAAGAAGGCGGCGGTGAGCTTGCCCTTGACCCCGGGGGCGGTGAAGTACTCGGCCTTGGCGATGAAGGTGACCTTGCGGTCCAGCACGGCCGGGAGGAAGAACGAGTCGGAGAACGACAGGTGGTTGCTCGCGAGGATCGCCGGGCCGCGCTCGGGGATGTTCTCCAGGCCCTCCACCCACGGCCGGAAGGCGAGCTTCAGGGACCCGCCGATGGAGAACTTCATTGCGCCGTAGATCAACTCTTGTGCCTCCTGTGTGCTGTCGTGGAGACCTTAGCCTGTGAGCTCGTCGCGGCCTGTGCCCGGCAGGGGAGGACCGGCCTGCCCCGGCGGGCCGTGCGGGGCGGTCCCGGGGGGCGTGACGGCCCTGGTCGGTGTCGGTCCGGTCGCGTACGGTGAAGTCATCCGTCAAGCACTCCCCCAGGTGCCCGCCCGCCCCGTCCCACGAACAGGAGACCCTGGTGCCGGTCCTCCCTGGAGCCGAGCCGTTCCGCCACGAGGGCGGAGAGGTCGGCGTCCTGCTCTGTCATGGCTTCACCGGATCGCCGCAGTCGCTGCGCCCCTGGGCGGACTATCTCGCCGAGCGCGGGCTGACGGTCTCGCTGCCGCTGCTGCCGGGCCACGGCACCCGCTGGGAGGACATGGCGGTCACCGGCTGGCAGGACTGGTACGCGGAGGTGGACCGGGAGCTGCGGGTCCTCGGGGAGAAGTGCGAGCGGGTCTTCGTCTTCGGTCTGTCCATGGGCGGCGCGCTGAGCCTGCGGCTCGCGGCCAAGCACGGGGACGCGATCAGCGGTCTGGTGCTGGTCAACCCGGCCAACAAGGTGCACGGCCTGTCGGCGTACGCCCTGCCGGTGGCCCGTCATCTGGTGCGGACGACCAAGGGCCTGGTCGACGACATCGCGCTCCCGGGCTCGCACGAGGTGGGCTACGACAAGGTGCCGCTGCACGCCGCGCACTCGGTGCGGAGGTTCTTCCGGCTGGTCGACGGGGAGCTGCCCCAGGTGACCCAGCCGGTGGTGCTGCTGCA
This sequence comes from Streptomyces sp. NPDC091287, assembly GCF_044768525.1. Classification (NCBI taxonomy): domain Bacteria; kingdom Bacillati; phylum Actinomycetota; class Actinomycetes; order Kitasatosporales; family Streptomycetaceae; genus Streptomyces; species Streptomyces sp. NPDC091287. Next base: position 270,620 of record NZ_JBIVUV010000006.1, on the reverse strand, counting down.
CAGCCCGCAGGACCATGTCGTGCCGCCCGCGGACAGCGCGCGGATCCTGAGCCGGATCTCCTCGACGGACGTCTCGGAGATCCTGTTGGAACAGAGCTACCACGTGGCGACGTTGGACCATGATGCGGAGCGGATCTTCGATGAGAGCTACCGGTTCATCGGCCGTCTCGCACCGAGCGTCGGGATGAAGGGGAGCACGTCCGGTGGCTGAGCACGACGCGGAACGCACAGGCAGCGACGAGGAGCGCGAACCGCGCCCCACGGAGCCCGCGGCCGTCCCGGAGGGGACGAAGCCGGCGGGGGCGGAGGGAGCGGAGCAGGAGCGGGCGATCGACGAGGACGCGGCGTGGGCCGCGATCGTCGAGGGGTACGGGGAGGAGCCGCCGGACCCGCCGGGCGCCAAGCCGTTCAAGTCCATCGAGGACCTGGCCCTGCTGGAGGACGATCAGCTCAATGTGGTGGGGCCGAAGGACGGCTCCGCCGGTGATCCGGCGGACAAGGGGTCGGGCAAGACTCCCCCGAAGCCGCCGGAGAAGAAGCCGCTCGGCAGCTCCGTGGTGTTCGCGCCCGGTGTCGCCGGCCCCCGCGACTACGAGCTGCCCGAGTCCAAGGACGACGGCGTCGGCGAGCCGGACGACGGGGACGAGGGCCATTTCGTGCCCCCGGAGCCGCCGCCGCTGCCGGAGGCCGACGTCACGGCGAAGTTCGCCTGGCTCGCGGTGATCGGCGGGCCGGTCCTGATGCTGATCGCGGTGATGCTCCGCTGGGAGATGACGTGGTGGCTCACCACGCTCTGCATCGGCGGCTTCCTCGGCGGCTTCGCGACCCTGGTGGCCCGGATGCCGCACGACGACGATGACGACACCTACGGCGACCCGGGGCGCGGCGCGGTCGTGTAGGTCACCTCGCGACGGGGATTCTGAGGGCGGCCAGGACCGGCAGATGGTCCGTGGCCGCCCTCAGGTCGTCCCCGCTCACCCCGTCCAGCCCGGTCGGGACGCCGCAGCCGAGCACCTCGATGCCCGGGGTCGCGAAGACGGCGTCGATGCGCTTACGGGGTTCGTCGGGCGGGAACGTCAGCTCGCCGCCCCACGGAGCGACGGCCCGGCAGTCCTGGAGCGGCCCGGCCAGGTGCCGGAACGCCTTGCCGGTCGGTACGTCGTTGAGGTCGCCACCCGCCACGGCGTGGTCCACGCCCATCGCCGCCAGCCGTTCCAGCAACAGGCCGGCCTGGGCGAGGCGTTCGTCGCGCTGGAGGCTCAGATGGCAGCTCAGCACCCCGAGCCTGGTCCCGGCGATCCGCACCACGGCGGTGGCGAAGCCCCTGCGGTGCAGGCCGGGGGTGAGCGGCAGCAGGACGTCCTCGGTGTGCTCGACGGCCACCCGGAGCGAGCACAGCAGCAGCGGTCCGGCGGCGGTGGCCCCGCCGCTCAGCACCACCAGGCCGCTGCTCTTCGCGAGCCTGGCCGCGGCCTTGCGCCAGCGGAAGAAGCGCGGGGCCTCCTGGACGAGGACCAGGTCGGGCGCGCAGGCGCGGATGACGCGGGCCAGCGCGGCGGTGTCGTCGTGCATCGACCGGACGTTGTAGCTCAGCACTCTGATGACGGCTGAACCGTCCGGCTCGGTACGGGAGACGGGCAGGGGCGTCAGGACCATGCGGGCCACGATACGACGGACGCCCGCCGCTGCCCCGGAGGGCGGCGACGGGCGTCCGGTGGGTCGAACGAAGCCGTTCTCAGCCCTGGCGGGCCAGGTCGGCCGCGCCCACGAGCCCTGCCTTGCCGCCGAGTTGGGCGGCCAGCACCTGGGCGTGCGGGCGCCATTCGCCGCCGATCAGCCAGCGCCGGAACGACTTGCGGATCGGGTCGAGGACGAGCTCGCCCTCGTCCGACACGCCGCCGCCGACGATGAACGCGGACGGGTCGAACAGCGAGGCGAGGTCCGCCAGTCCGGCACCGGCCCAGCGGGCCAGCTCGCGGAACGAGTCGACGGCCACCGGGTCGCCCTGGCGGGCGGCCTCGCTGATGTGCTTGCCCTCGATGCCGTCCACCGAGCCGTCGCCGAGGCCGAGCAGCACGGCGGCGTTCTCGGGGGTGGCGTTGGCGCGCTGCTTCGCGTACCGGACGAGCGCGCGGCCGGAGGCGTACTGCTCCCAGCAGCCCTGGCTGCCGCAGCCGCAGAGCAGTCCGTCCGGGACGACCCGGATGTGGCCGAACTCGGCGGCCACGCCGAAGCGTCCGCGGCGCAGCTTGTTGCCGATGATGATGCCGCCGCCGAGGCCGGTGCCGAGCGTGATGCAGATGACGTCGTCATGACCCTGGCCGGCCCCGAAGCGATACTCGCCCCAGGCCGCGGCGTTGGCGTCGTTCTCGACGACGACAGGCAGGCCGACGCGCTGCTCGACCTTGTCCTTGAGCGGCTCGTGACGCCAATTGATGTTCGGTGCGAAGAGCACGGTGGCGCGCTTGTCGTCGACGTAACCGGCGGCGCCGATGCCGACGGCCTCCACCTCGTGTCCCTCGCTCGCGCCGGCCACCGCCGCGCAGATCGCGTCGACGATGCCTTCGGCCGTCGGCGGGGTCGCCACCTTGAACGTCGAGAGGATCCGGCCCTCTTCGTCGACCACTCCAGCCGCGATCTTCGTGCCGCCGATATCGACGCCGATGGTGAGTCCCATGAATCCCTCAGTTTCGGTCGAGCCCCGCTAGGGGCAACCGTACCCGAGGCGTGGCCCGGCCCGGCCGGGGCCGGTCGGTCCCGGCAGATGTGTCCGGTCGGTACCGGCCGGTCGTCCGGTCAGTCCAGGTCGATGCGTTCGGTGCCGGAGGGGCCTTCGTCCCGGGGGTCGGACGGGTCGTCGGCGGCCTTCTTCGCGGGGTCCGCGGAACGCTCGGCACCCGATGCTCCCTCGGTGGTGCGGGTCCAGCGGCTCTCCTGGCCCTCGACCGCGGAGCGATAGGCGGCCAGCAGTTCGCTGCCCGCGGCGGCGAGGTGGTCGAAGAGCTGGGGGTTGCGTTCGATGACCGGTTCGACGGCGGACTTCGCCTGCCGGATGGCCTGCTGGACCGCGCCCTGGGCGGCAACGCCCAGCAGCGGGGTCTGGAGCGAGGAGACCTTGTCGGCGACCGCGTCGACCAGCTTGCGCAGTTCCTCGGCGGCGGATCCGGGCTGGGGGCCGTACTGCGCCCGTCGGCGGGCCTTCTCGGCCGCGAGGTCCTCGGCGCAGGCGTCGGCCCACGCGTCGCCGTCGACGGGACGATCGGTGGCTTCACTCATGGCGGACTCCTGCTACGCGGGGCGGCCGACGGTCGGCCTGCGGTACACGTACTACCGACGTTACCCGAATGGGCGCAGGCCGTTCAGGAGGTGCGCGGCCACAGGGCCGGATCCGGCGTGAACCGCACCCGCAGCACCCCGTCGGCCAGGGCCGCGCCGGAGACGGTGCAGCGGCGCAGCGCGGAGGCGATCCGCACGATGCGGTGGAAGGGGCCGACGGTCAGGAGCAGTTCGTCGCCCCGGCGGACCAGGCGCAGGTTCTCCTTGGCGGCCCCGGGCAGGGGAAGGCACCAGGTGAGGGTGAGGGGCCCGTCCTCGGCGTCCGGGTCCTCCTCGATCCACCAGGGGTCCTCGGCCCGGCCGGGCGTCCGGTCGTCGGGGGCGGGTATCTCCAGCGCGGCCAGGTCGTCCGGGCCCTGCGGGTCGCGGCCCAGGTGGGCGGCCTCGTGCACGGGGAGGTCCGGGGCCATGTCCTGGTGCCAGTGGTCCAGGCACTTCTCCTGCTGGGCGGCGAGCGCGGCGAACCAGGGGTCGGGCGAGTGCCGGGGCAGCACGCGGGAGGCGACCAGCAGGTCGGCGCTCAGTCCGTGCAGGGCGAGGCCGGTACGGGCGGCGCGCAGGGTGTCCTCGCCGGCGGGTCCCGGCTCCGCGACCAGGCGGAGCGTGGTGGCCCCGTCCTCGATCAGGGCCTGGACGGCGGCCAGCTCGGCGTCCTTGCGGGCGGCGGCCTCGTACAGCCACTGCGCGGGCATCGGGACCCCGGCGAGCTGGGCGAGGACCGGGCGCAGGGCGCGGGCGGCCTGGCGTTCGGCGGGGAGCAGCCGGCGCAGGTAGCGGCGCAGCTGTTCCGGCAGGGCGAGCAGGGCCAGGGCTTCGGCGAGCGGCGGGAGGTCGACGACGAGGGTGTCGTAGCCGGACCAGTCGCCCTCGGCGGCCCGGCGCAGGGTGTGCAGCAGGGCGAGCTGCGGGGAGCCGGGGAGTTCGGTGAGCTCCTCGCCGTCGAGCCGGCCGGCGCCGAGCAGGTCCAGGACGCCGGAGGCGCGCTTCTGGAGCTCGGTGAGTTCGGCGCGGAAGTGCTCGCCGGAGTCGATGCGGGCGTGGTCGAGGCCGTCGGCGGCCCGGGTCGGTTCCGCGGCGGCCGGGAAGCCGGGTACGGCCTCGGCGGAGATCAGCAGGGTGCGGCTGCCGCTCGCGGCCGCGGCCAGTGCGGTGGCCGCGGCGACGGTGGTGCGGCCCGCGCCGCCGGGGCCGGTGACCAGGACCGTACGCACGGCCCTCAGTTCCCCGGTGCGGACTCGACGCGCTTCTTCAGACCGGCGAGGGCGCGGTCGATGATGACCTTCTCGGCCTTGCGCTTGATCATGCCGAGCAGCGGGATCTTGACGTCGACGGCGAGCTTGTAGGTGACCTCGGTGCGCTCGCCGCCGCCGAGCGGGGCGAGGGCGTAGGTGCCGTCCAGGGAGCGCAGCATCTGGGACTTGACGAGGCTCCAGCTGACCTCGTTCGCGCCGGTCCAGGTGTAGGAGAGGACGTGGTCGTCCTTGATCGCTCCGGCGTCCAGGACGAGGCGGACCTGCTCGGCGCGGCCCTGGTCGTCGGTGGAGAGGACTTCGGCCTCCTTGACCTCGCCGGTCCACTCCGGGTAGCGGGCGAAGTCCGCGATCACGCCCATGACGTCGGCCGGTGCCGCCTCGATCGTGATGCTCGAGCTGGTGTGTTCAGCCATCGCCGTGGCCCTCCAGTGCGGTGTAACCGGTCGCGTTCGGCAGGAGCCTGCCGCTGTGCAGGCTATCGCGTGCCCGGGGCGCTCCGGTCCACGCCCCGGCCGCCCGCGGTCACCAGCTCAGCGCCCAGGGTGTTCCGGTCGAGGCGAAGTGGCCGACGTTGACGCACTCGGTGGTACCGATCCGCATCCGGCGGACCAACGGCTGGTGAACATGGCCGAAAAGCGCGTACCGGGGGCGGGTGGTGCGGATCGCCTCCAGCAGAGCGCGGCTGCCGCGTTCGAAGCGGCGGGCGACGGTGTCGTACGTCAGCTCGGGGACCTCGGGCGGGATGTGCGAGCAGAGGACGTCGACCGGGCCGAGCGCCTCGACCTTGGCGGCGTACTCCTCGTCGCTGATCTCGTACGGGGTGTTCATCGGGGTCCTGAGGCCGCCGCCGACGAAGCCGAAGACCCGGCCGCCGATCTCGACGCGTTCGCCGTCGAGCACGGTGGTGCCGGGGCGGGCGTACTCGGGCCAGAGGCCGGGGACGTCGACGTTGCCGTAGGTGGCGTACGTCGGAGTGGGGAAGGCGGCGAAGAGTTCGGCGTACTGCTTGCGCACCGCGCCGAGGATCTCGGTGTTGCGGTCGCGGCCCGCCCACAGCTCGCGGCCGAAGGCGCGGGCCTCGTCGTAGCGGCGGGCGGTGCGCAGGGCGACGATGCGGTCGGCGTTCTCCTTGCCGAACAGGTCGGGGAAGATTCCGCGCGAGTGGTCGGCGTAGTCGAGGAAGAGCACCAGGTCACCGAGGCAGACCAGGGCGTCCGCGCCGTCCCCGGCGCGGGCCAGGGCCTCGGTGTTTCCGTGTACGTCGCTGACCACGTGAATCCGGGTCGATCCTCCGGCCCGGTCCCGGCTGTCCGGTTCGCTGCCTCGCATGGGATCACCCTAGGGTGCCGCTTCCGTCGCTGGTAGACCGTCCGGACCTGCGGTTACTTCCACGTCGGGACGGCAGTGGACTACTGTGCGCGAAAGGGCCATTTATATGTGTGATGCATAAGACATCTGGCGGGAACCCCCTATCCGGAACCGAGTACCGGTGGGTAACGTCCGGGCAGTCCAGTCGTGCTCACCCCACTGAGCACCCGCCAATCTTGGACCGCAGCCGGTGCGTCACACAGAGCCGTGGCACCGGAGCCCGATGAGGAGCAGCAGTCTTGCGCGAGTTCAGCCTTCCGGCCCTGTACGAGGTCCCGACGGACGGCAACCTGACGGATCTCATCCGCCGCAATGCCGCTCAGCATCCCGAAGTCGCGGTGATGAGCCGCAAGGTGGCCGGCGTCTGGACGGACGTCAGTGCCACGCAGTTCCTGGCCGAGGTGAGAGCCGCCGCCAAAGGTCTGATCGCCTCGGGCGTGCAGCCCGGCGACCGGGTCGCCCTGATGTCGCGCACCCGTTTCGAGTGGGTGCTGCTGGACTTCGCGATCTGGAGCGCGGGCGCGGTGACCGTGCCGGTGTACGAGACCAGCTCCGCCGAGCAGGTGCAGTGGATTCTCGGTGACTCCGGGGCGGTGGCGGTGCTCGTGGAGAGCGACGCGCACGCCGCATCCGTGGCCTCCGTACGGGACGCGCTGCCGGAGCTGGAACACGTCTGGCAGATCGACGCGGGCGCGGTGGACGCGCTGGGCAGGGCGGGTGCCGAGGTCTCGGAGGAGACCATGGACCTGCGCACGCGCAGCGCCAAGGCCGACGACCCGGCGACGATCGTCTACACCTCGGGCACCACGGGCCGCCCCAAGGGCTGTGTGCTCACCCACCGCAGCTTCTTCGCGGAGTGCGGCAACGTGGTGGAGCGGCTGAAGCCCCTCTTCCGTACGGGCGAGTGCTCGGTGCTGCTGTTCCTGCCCGCAGCGCACGTCTTCGGCCGGCTGGTCGAGGTGGCCTCGGTGATGGCCCCGATCAAGCTCGGCTGTGTGCCGGACATCAAGAACCTCACGGACGAGCTGGCCTCGTTCCGGCCGACGCTGATCCTGGGCGTGCCCCGGGTCTTCGAGAAGGTCTACAACGCGGCCCGCGCCAAGGCGCAGGCCGACGGCAAGGGCAAGATCTTCGACCGGGCAGCCGACACGGCGATCGCCTACAGCCGGGCGCTGAGCACCCCGCAGGGCCCCGCGCTGGGGCTGAAGCTCAAGCACAAGCTCTTCGACAAGCTGGTCTTCGGCAAGCTCCGCGCCGTCCTCGGCGGCCGGGGCGAGTACGCGATCTCGGGCGGCGCGCCGCTGGGCGAGCGGCTCGGTCACTTCTACCGGGGCATCGGCTTCACGGTCCTGGAGGGCTACGGCCTGACCGAGACCTGCGCGGCGACCGCGTTCAACCCGTGGGACCGGCCGAAGATCGGCACGGTCGGCCAGCCGCTGCCCGGTTCGGTCGTGCGGATCGCGGACGACGGCGAGGTGCTGCTGCACGGCGAGCACCTGTTCACCGGTTACTGGAAGAACGAGTCGGCCTCGGCCGAGGCGCTGGCCGACGGCTGGTTCCACACCGGGGACATCGGCACGCTCGACGAGGACGGCTACCTCGCGATCACCGGCCGCAAGAAGGAGATCATCGTGACGGCGGGCGGCAAGAACGTCGCCCCCGCGGTGATCGAGGACCGCATCCGCGCGCACGCCCTGGTCGCGGAGTGCATGGTGGTCGGCGACGGCCGTCCGTTCGTCGGCGCGCTGGTCACGCTGGACGAGGAGTTCCTGAGCCGCTGGGCCGAGGAGCACGGCAAGCCGGCCGGCTCGACGGCCCTGTCGCTGCGCGAGGACGCGGAGCTGCTGGCCGAGGTGCAGCGGGCGGTGGACGACGGGAACGCGGCGGTCTCCAAGGCGGAGTCGGTGCGCAAGTTCCGTATCCTGCCGGCCCAGTTCACCGAGGAGGCGGGCCACATCACGCCGTCGCTGAAGCTGAAGCGGAACGTGGTGGCGAAGGACTTCGCGGACGAGGTGGAGTCGATCTACCGCGCCTGAGCGGTGTTACGCGTACGGAGGGGCCCGCACCGGGAGTCGGTGCGGGCTCCTCCGTCGTACCGCGTGTTCACAGCAGGGTCTTGAGCTTCTCCGCCAGCAGGTCCCAGCGCCACTTCTCCTCGACCCAGGCCCGGCCCCGCTCCCCCATCCGCTGCCGCAGCTCCGCGTCCCCGAGCAGCGTCACGATCCGGTCCGCCGACTCCTCGGCGCTGCCGCCGCGCACCACCCAGCCGGTCTCCCCGTCGAGCACCGCGTCCGGGGCGCCGCCCGAGTCGCCGGCCACCACGGGCAGCCCGGTCGCGGACGCCTCCAGATAGACGATCCCGAGGCCCTCCACGTCGAGGCCGCCGCGCCGGGTGCGGCAGGGCATCGCGAAGACGTCCCCGGCCCCGTAGTGCGCGGGCAGTTCGGCCCAGGGCACCGGACCGGTGAAGCGCACCGAGTCCTGGACCCCGGTCTGGGCCGCGAGCCGCTCCAGGCCCTTGGCGTACGGTCCGCCGCCGACGATCAGCAGCACCGCGTCCGGGATCTGCGCGAGGATCGCGGGCATGGCCAGGATCAGCGTGTCCTGGCCCTTGCGCGGCACCAGGCGGGAGACGCAGACGACCACGGGGCGGTCGGAGAGCCCGAGGCGGGCCCGGACCCGGTCCCCGCCGGACGCCGGGTGAAAGGTCTCCTCGTCGACGCCGGGCGGCAGTTGGACCATGCGCCCGGCGGCCTCGGGGGTGAGGGCCCCGGCGATCCGGGAGCGGGTGTACTCACCGAGATAGGTGATCGTGTCCGTGGCATCGCCGATCCGGCGCAGCAGCTGTCGGGAGGCGGGCAGTTGCGCCCAGCCGGCCTCGTGGCCGTGGGTGGTGGCGACGAGCCGCCGGGCGCCCGCGCGGCGCAGCGCGGGGGCCATCAGGCCGAGCGGGGCGGCGGCGCCGAACCAGACGGAGGTGCAGCCGTGTTCGCGCAGCAGACCGGTGGCCCGGCCGGTGACGCGCGGAGTCGGCAGCAGCATCGTCGTCCGGTCGCGGACCACGGGGAACGGCTGCTCGGCGTCGAAGGCGGCGGTGGCCGCCGCGCCCTCCTCGCCGCGCTTCCAGGTGGAGGCGTAGACGACGACCCGGTCGGGATCCAGGCGCAGCGCCATGTTGTGCAGGAACGCCTGGATGCCACCGGGGCGGGGCGGGAAGTCGTTGGTCACGATCAAGGTCTTGTCCATCGTCGCCGACAGTACCGAACGGCCGCGCTTCACCGCTGACGCGCTCTCCCGGCGGCATCATGAGCCGCCGGGAAACCCGGCCGGACACGAGCGACGAAGAGGCGGCGATGACGGCGATGGCGGCACGAGAACCCATCGGCGCCGGGCCGTGGCCGTACGCGCTGTGGGCGCTGACCCGGGCATGGCTGCTGGCCTGCGTGTTCAAGGTGGTCACCGTGCCCGGCCCGGACGTCACGGTGGACGTGTCGGTGATCTACCAGAGCTGGTACGAGGTGCTGCTCAGCGGCACGTATCCGCTGGACGACGTCACCTGGCAGTATCCGCCCGGGGCCGCTCTGGCGATCCTCTCCCCCGCCGTGCTGCCGTTCCTGGAGTACGCGACCGCGTTCTTCGTGCTGGTGCTGCTCTGCGACGCGCTGGTGCTGGGGCTGCTGCTGTACGCGGGTCGGCGGCCGGGCATAAGGGCGGCGGGCGCGTGGGTGTGGATCGCGGGGGTGCCGCTGCTGGGTCCGACGGTCTACGCCCGCTACGACCTGATGGTGACGGCGGTCGCGGTGGCGGCGCTGCTGGCGGGGGTGCGCCGGCCCCGTGCGCTGGGGGCGCTGGCGGCGTTCGGCGCGCTGCTGAAGGGGTGGCCCGCGCTGCTGCTGGCCGGGGTGCGCAAGGGGCGTCCGACCCGGGCCGCGTGGATGTCGGCGGCGCTGACGGCGGCGGGGCTCGCGGCGGCGTTCGCGCTGTGGATGCCGGGGGCGTTCGCGTTCCTGGCCTTCCAGCGGGACCGGGGCACCGAGATCGAGTCCCTGGGGGCGCTGGTCTTCCACATCGCGGGGCGGTTCGGCTGGGAGGGGCGGGTGGAGCTGCGCTACGGCTCGCTGGAGTTCGTCGGCCCGCGCGTGGAGCTGGTGTCGACGCTGGCGTTGGGGCTCGGCGTCCTGGCGCTGGGCTGGCTGCTGCTGTGGCGGCTGCGGGCCCGGACGTTCGCCGCGCACACCCCGGCCGAGGCGGCGTTCACCGCGGTGCTGCTGTTCACGGTCACCAGCCGGGTGATCAGCCCGCAGTACGTGGTGTGGCTGGTCGGACTCGCGGCGGTGTGCCTGGTGTTCCGGGGGGCGGCGATGACGCTTCCGGCCGTGCTGGTGCTGGTGGCGGCGGGGGTGACGCTGCTGGAGTTCCCGGTGGGCTTCGGCCATGTGGTGGCGAGCGACGCGTGGGGGGTGGCGCTCCTTCTCGTACGGAACGGGCTGCTGGTGGCGGCCTCGCTGACCGCGGCGCGGCGGCTGTGGCGGTCGACGGTGCCGGGCAGGCCGCGTGCCCAGGGCGCTCTTCTCGCGGGCGGGGGTCAGCCGAGCCGGGTGGCGAGGTAGTCGCGCCAGTCGGCGGTGAACTGCTCGGGGGTGGTGTCGAGCACGGCGTTCAGCGCCTGCTCCACCGCCCCCTCGCGCCCGTCGTGCGCGCCGACGGCCTCGTAGAAGGCGATCAGCTTCTCCTTGCCCCACCGCTCCGCGATCAGCTCGCAGGCCAGCCAGCCGCCCTCGTAGGCCCCCGCGAGCTTCGCCGGGTCGCCGTCGAAGCCGAAGTCCGGGTCGGCGGGGAGCTCGGCGGGGGTCCGGCCGCTGCGGACGGCGTCGGCCAGCTCGGGGGCGATGGTGTCGGCGGCGCGGTCCTCGCCCCGGTAGGCGGTCCAGTCGGCGAAGCCCTCGGAGAGCCAGACCGGGGTGGCGGTGGAGGTGCTGGTCCGGGTGGCGACATGGGTCGTCTCATGGGTCAGGACGATCCGCTGCCCGAAGCTGCCCAGGGTGGCGTACGCCTGTGGGTTGACGATCACCCGGTCGGCGATGGCCGGGCGCTCTCCGGTGCCGCCGACCTCGCCGGTGGTGACGGCGGCGATGCCCCGGTAGCTGGCCTCCGGCGAGCCCAGCAACCCCGCCATGTCCTCGACGGAGTCCGGGACGAGGACGACCACCCGGCGGGTCCAGGGCCTCGGCCAGGCGTCCGAGACGGCCGGCACGGCGAGGTCCACGGTGTCGGCGACCTGGCGCAGCTCGCTCTCCGACCGTCCGACGCCCAGGACGATGCTGTGCTCGCCCTCGACGACCTCGACGTCCCCCTGCTGCCACAGCTGCCCGGAGGCTCCCTTGGCGGGCCGGTCGGCGGTGATGTACCAGCGCTCGCCGTCGCGCATCAGCTCCAGGACGCGGCGGGTGGCGACCGGGGCGGTGTCGTACCCGTCGATGCGGTAGCGCAGCTCCACGTCGGCGGTGGCCCACTGCCCGTCCTGCTCGGTGATGTCCTTGACGTCGTAGGTCCAGGACTTCAGGGGCACGTCGGCGAGCCGGTCCAGCTCGGTGCGCTGGGTGGCCCGCAACTTCGCGGCGTCGGGCGCGAGGCCCTCGACGTAGCCCGCCGGGTCGTGGGCGAGGACGGCGGCCGCGCGGCGTTCCAGGGTGGCGTCGAGGGCGCCGGTGGTGAGGAAGGTGTCCGTGTCGGCGGGGGCCGTGCAGGCGGAGGCGGTCAGGAGCACGGCGAGCAGCGGGCCCGCCGCACGCCGTCGTCCCCGGGGGCGTCCCCCTCGCGCGTCACGTCCTCGTACGGCCACCCTGCCGATCGTACGGTCAGATCCGGGTCACGGAGGAGACGGGCATCATGCCGACCGGATCGTAGCGGACCGGGGCGCCCGGGTAGGGGGCGTGGATGACCTGGCCGTTGCCGACGTACATGGCGATGTGGCTGGCGTCCGCGCGGTAGGCGACCAGGTCCCCTGGCTGCGCCTGGGAGAGGGGCACCATGCGGCCCGCGTAGCGCTGGGCCTGGGAGGTGCGGGGCAGGCTCACCCCGGCCTGGGAGTACGCCCACTGCATCAGGCCGGAACAGTCGAATCCGGAGGGCCCGTTGGCGCCCCAGACGTAGGGTCTCCCGAGCGCCTGGTGGGCGGCGGCCACGGCGGACATCGCGCGGGCCGAGCCGGGGGCGACGCCGGAGAGGTCGGGCAGTTGGTCGCGGCCGGAGCGGGAGGCCCGGTCGAAGGTGGCGCGCTCCTCGGGCGGCAGCGAGTCCAGCAGCCGGCGGGCCTCGCGGAGCTTGCCCTCGACGGCGTGCTTGTGGCGGGTGACGGCGGCCCTGTTGCGCTCCAGCTCGGTCAGGGCGCGGGTGGTCTCCGCGCGGGTCTGGGCGAGCTTGCGCTGCGCGTGCCGCAGCTTGTCCAGGGTCATCGCCTGGCGGGCGCCGGCCCGGTCGAGGGCCGCGGCCCGCTCCAGGTAGGTGTCCGGGTCGGCGGAGAGCAGCAGGGCGAGCGCCGGGTCGATGGTTCCGGTGCGGTACTGCGCGCCCGCCATCGCGCCCAGCGCGTCGCGCATCCGGTTGACGCGTTCCTGGCCCCGGGCCGTGGCGTCCTGGGAGCGGTCCGCCTCGCCGCGCAGCCGGTCCACGCGTTCCCCGGCCTCGTTGTAGCGCTCGGTGGCCTGCTCGGCCTCCCCGTAGAGGCGGTCGACGGCTGCCTTGGCGCTCTCCCGGGTGTCCTTCGGGTCGGCGCTCGCGGGGGCCCCGGTCAGGGTCGCGGCCGCGGTGGCGGCGGCCGCCGAGATGACCGTGACCCGGACGCCTCTGGTGAAGCCGGACTGTGTGGAACGGCGATGGGACACCACAGGTAGCCGCACTCCCTTCCGCTGACGCGGTAGTGCGCAGCCCCTGCCGCCCGGGACGGGCGGACGGAGACCGGGAGCTGCGCGGCAGCCAGACAGTAATCGCGCGACTACGCACCGGCAAAAGACCGCGCCGGTGGCGACAGAGGGGCAGACGCCGCCGCCCCGCCGGTGACCTTGGTCTCCGGCGGGGCGGGGCGTCAGTGTGGTGCGCGGCGATTCCCTCGTTCGGGCGTGCCGCGGGCATGCCGTGCCGTCAGATGCGGACGCCGAACTGGAAGGTGCCCATGTAGTCCATCGACTCGTAGCGGACGACGGTGCCCGGCTTCGGGGCGTGCAGGATCTGGTTGTTGCCGGCGTAGAAGCCGACGTGCGCCAGGTTGTTGAAGAAGACCAGGTCGCCCGGCTTGAGCTGGCTGCGGCCGATCTTCGTGCCGTCGTTGTGCTGGGTGAACGTGGTCCGGGTGATGGAGACGCCGGCCTGGGCAAAGGCCCACTGGGTCAGCCCGGAGCAGTCGTAGGAGTTGGGGCCCGAGCCGCCGGAGACGTACGGCTTGCCGATCTGCGTGGCGGCGGCGGCCAGGGCGGCGGCTCCACGGCCGGACGCGGGGGACTCGTTGCCGAGTTCGACCCGGTCGCTGGCGGCGCGGCTGGCGCGCTGCTCGTCCTGGGCCATCTTGGCGCGCTCGGCCTGGGTCAGCGTGTTGAGCAGCTGCTGGGCGTCGGCCAGTTTGCCCTGGTACTTCTTCTTGTTCTCGCCGAGCGCCTTGCGGACGTCGGCGAGGTCGCCGAGCTTGTCCTGGGCTTCCTTGCGCTGCTGGGCGAGGGTGCGCTGCTTGGACTGGATCTTCTGCAGCGACTCCGTCTGCTTGACCGTCAGCTGGTCGAGCGCGGAGGCCTGGTCGAGGAAGCTGTCCGGGTCCGAGGCGAGGAAGAGGGCCACGGAGGGGTCGATTCCGCCGGAGCGGTACTGCGCGGTGGCGATCGAACCGAGTTCGGTGCGCAGGGTGTTGAGCTCGGCCTGGCCGCGGGCGACCTTGTCCTGGAGCGCGTCGACTTCCTTCTTCAGGTTGTCCTGCTGCTCCTTGGCCCCGTTGTACTTCTCGGTGGCCGCCTCGGCCTCGTGGTAGAGCTTGTCGACCTTCGCCTTGACCTCGCTCTTGCTCGGCTTGGGGTCGGCGTGGGCGGCCTGAGAGGTCAGGGCCACAGCCGCGGCGGCGGTCGCGGTGAGCACGGTCACGCGGGTGCGGCTCGGCTGCTTGGGACGACGGTGGGACGCCACGAAGGCGAGCTCCTTCTTCCTCAGAGCCGCCTACCGGGCTGTGGGGGAAAGATTCCCCGGCTCCGTGCACATGACGGACTCGGCGGTTCCTTCGCCGTCACCCCCAATGGGTGATCAACCGTGCGAAGGTTCGAGGCCTGACCTTAGTGACCATCTTGTGATCAGTTCAAATCCTCACAGGATTTTTCTCGTCACACCAGGCACTTCTTTACTCTCACCCCACCGCGTGTAGCGGCGACTTGACGGTACGTTCCCAGAAATACGGCATGCCACACATGTCGCGCATATCCCGTTAGACGCGCGAAAGGCGCTTGAGGAGCAAGACGGACGCGACCGGTCGCGCACCGGCCTTGGCCACGCCGTCCGCCACCTCCCGGTCGGTGGAGACGACCACCACGGGCCGCCCCGGCGGTTCCGCGCGGGCCAGTTGACGGATCAGCTCGTCCGCCGTGACCCCGGCCTTGCTGAACAGCACCCGTACGCCCCGGGGCGGGGCCAGCAGCACCGGGGCGGCCAGTTCGGCCCCGTCGAAGACGCAGGTCATCTCGGCGCCGGTCTGCGCCGCGAGCACCGAGAGCCCGCCCAGCAGCCGCAACCGCTGCTTCTCCAGCGGCATCTGGGGATAGCCGGTCTTGGTGACGTTGTAGCCGTCCACGATGAGGTGGGCCTGCGGCAGCGCCAGCAGTTGGTCGAGCAGCGCCGGATCGGTCTCCGAAAGGGCCCTGGCCGCAATGTCCTTGGGTGACATCCGGCCGGGTTCCACCGCGTCCACGGTGTCGGCGGGACGCGTCGTCGCTGGGGGAAGCGCCAGCTCCCGGCGCAGCCCCGAGGCCGCGTCCAGCACGGTGTCCAGGAGCAGCCGCAGCCGCATGTCCTCCACCGAGCGGCCCTCACGGGCGGCCCGGCGGCTCGCCTCCAGGGCCGCCTCGGCCTCCCCCAGCCGTCCCTTGAGCCGGCGCGACTCGCTCTCTGCGGCGGAGAGCTGGGCTGCCGACTCGGCGCGTACGGTGTCGGCCTCGGCGGCGCCGCGGCGCAGGGCGGCCTCGCCCCGCTTCACCTCGCTCAGGGCGCTGCGCAGCTTGCGGTGCAGCGACTCGGCCTCCTTGCGGGCCGCCTCCAGCTCGGTGCGCAGCCGCTCGGTCTCGGCGCGGGTGTGGGCGCGGGCCCGTTCCAGCTCCTCGCGCAGGTGCTCCAGTTCGCGGCGGGTCTCCTCGTCGGCCCGTTCCGCGTCGGCGCGCTGGACCTCCTCGCCGGCCGATTCGACCAGCTTGACCCAGCCGACCGGGCGCAGCACGTAGGCGGCCGCGGCCACATCGAGGGGATCGGCGGCGGCGGGCGGCGAACCCGCCTCCAGGGCGCCGGTCAGCTCGGGCTGGGACTGGCCGAGCCGCTCCCCGATGCGCTGCCGGAAGACGGCGTCGCTCTCCAGCGCGGCGGCCATCGCGTTCCCCGCGAACTTCGCCCGCCGGGTCGGGGTGAACCGGGCGTACTGCCGTAGCTGGCCGGGCAGTTCGGAGACGGTCAGGCCACCGAAGGCGTCCGAGACCAGCGCGATCACCCGCCGCCGGACACCCTCGGGCAGCGGACGGCCGAGCACCTCCGCACCGCCGTCGGCCTCATCGGCCGGTCCGGCGCCGCTGGTCGGCTGATCCACCGTCCGTCACCCCATAGATATGTCGAAGGGTGCGCTCCCTCAGGAAGCGGCACCCGGCCTGTCCACCAGTTCGATCTGGTCCACCGCGTTGCACCAACGACAGCGGACCGACTCGATGGTCTCACTGACGACCTCCCGCTCCTCGACACTCGACTCACCGGCCAGGTCGAGATGCACGTACTCCACGACCTTGGAGGAGCGGGTCACGTCGAAGCGCGTGAGATTGCCGCACAGCGTGCAGCGCCAGCGGGTCGAGTCGGTCGGCAGGGGAACCGTCGTCATCGTTGGGTCCTCTTTCGTCGTCGCCAGAAGCCCGCGCCGGGCGCGCCGCCGCGTCTCCACCTGTCTACGTCAAGGATCTCGCGGTGCGCCGTCGAACTGCGGAAGTCCTGGCGTAACCCTACGGCCTCGCGTATAGGCATCGGCACGGCGAGGCGCTCCGTCCCGTTCCCCACCGGTACGTCATGCTCTGTACATGATCGATGGGCGGCAGGCCGACTGGCGGACCACGGCCGGGAGGATCCGGGACGCGGCGGCGTCGAGCGGCGCCCCGGTCACGTACGGGCTGATCGCCGTCTGCGGTGTGATCTTCCTGATCAGCCCGCTCTCCGGGTTCGGCGGCGCCGCCTACGGGAGCGAGGACGCGCTGCTCGCCGCGCAGGCCGGGTACTTCGAGCGGTGGGGAGTGATCCCCGCCGAGCTGTGGGAGGGGTCCGCGCATGCGCTCATCACACCGTTCACCGCGCTGTTCGTGCACGGCAGCTGGCTGCACCTGCTGGGGAACCTGTTGTTCCTCTACGTGTTCGGCGCGATGGCCGAGGAGCGCATGGGCCGGTTGCGGTTCGCCCTGTTCTACGTGGGCTGCGGCTATGCGGCCCTGGTCTGCTACGCGGCGGCGCACGCGGACTCCGAGCAGACGCTGGTCGGGGCGTCGGGGGCGATCTCCGCGGTGCTCGGCGCGTTCCTCTACCTGTTCCCCAGGACCCGGGTGACCAGCCTGTTCCCGTTCCTCTTCTTCCTGCCGCTGCGCTTCCCCGCCTGGATCGTGCTGGTCTTCTGGTTCGGGCTCCAGTGGGCGGCGGCGCAGGGGGCGGGCAGCGGTCCCGGGGTGGCGTACCTGGCGCATGTGGCGGGCTTCGGGGCCGGGTTCCTGTATGCCTGGGGGCTCCATGGGCGTAGGACTAGAGTGAGGGTTCCAGCCACCGAGGGAGACAGCCAGCCGTGATCACCGCGATCGTGCTCATCAAGACCAGCGTGGACCGGATTCCGGAGATCGCCGAGGCCATCGCCGCGCTGGACAGCGTCAGCGAGGTCTTCTCCGTGACCGGCACCTACGACCTGATCGCCATGGTCCGGGTCGCCAGGCACGACGACCTCGCCGATGTCATTCCCGGCCGGATCAGCAAGATCCCGGGCGTCGAGGGCACCGACACCCATGTGGCGTTCCGTACGTACTCCCAGCACGACCTGGAAGCGGCCTTCGCCATCGGCCTCGACGCGTAGGCACACCGGCGACGCACCTCGGCCGGGGACGGGCAGCGCGCCCGTCCCCGGCCGAGGTGTTTCATCAGAACGTGTCTCGGACCTGGGCGGCTTCGCCGCGGTCCGGGACGCAGCGGCCGTCCTCGGTGCGGTAGTTCCACCGGGCGCCCTCACGGACCAGCTCGGAGACCGCGCGCAGGAACCGGTCGATGTGCTCGTCGGGCGTACCGGCGCCGAAGCTGACGCGGATCGCGTTGAGCGAGCGCTCGCCCGGCTCGGCCTCCGGCGCGCCGCACTCGCCCGGGTCCTGCGGGTCGCTGCCGAGCAGGGTGCGCACCAGCGGGTGGGCGCAGAAGAGGCCGTCGCGCACGCCGATGCCGTACTCGGCGGAGAGGGCGGCGGCGAAGTGCGAGCTGTTCCAGCCGCGCACCACGAAGGAGATGACGCCGACCCGGGGGGCGTCGTCGCCGAACAGCGAGAGCACCTGCACCTCGGGCACCTCGGCGAGACCCTCCCGGACCCGGCCCACGAGCTCCTGCTCCCGGGCGACCAGGCCCTCGAAGCCGGCCTCGGTCAGGGCCTTGCAGGCGGAGGCGATGGAGTAGACGCCGATGACGTTGGGCGAACCTGCCTCGTGGCGGGCGGGGGTGGTGTGCCAGTCGACGTCCACGCCGCCGTCGGCGCGCCGGGCGACCTTCCGGGACGCGCCGCCACCGGCGAGGTACGGCTCGGCGGCCTGGAGCCAGTCGGCGCGGCCGGCCAGGACGCCGGAGCCGAAGGGCGCGTACAGCTTGTGGCCGGAGAACGCGACCCAGTCGACGTCCAGTTCGGCGATGTCCACGGGGTGGTGCGGGGCCAGCTGCGCGGCGTCCAGGACGATCCGGGCGCCGTGCGCGTGGGCGGCGGCGGCCAGTTCCCGCACCGGCCACAGCTCGCCGGTCACGTTGGACGCGCCCGTGACGCAGACGAGGGCGGGGCCGTAGGGGTCGCGGTCGGCGAGCGCGCGCTCCAGGGTCTCGACGGCCTGGGCCGGGGTGCGGGGCGCGTTGAGGTAGGTGACCTGGGCGTCGCGCCAGGGCAGCAGGGACGCGTGGTGCTCGGTCTCGTAGACGAAGACCTGGCAGTCGGCGGGGATCGCGGCGGCCAGCAGGTTGAGGGAGTCGGTCGTGGAGCGGGTGAAGACCACCTGGTCCTCCGCGCGGCAGCCGAGGAACTCAGCGACCGTGCGGCGGCTGTTCTCGAAGAGGTCGGTGGAGAGCTGCGAGAGGTAGCCGGCGCCGCGGTGGACGCTGCCGTAGTACGGGGCGTACGCGGCGACGTCGTCCCAGACGCGCTGGAGGGCCGGGGCGCTCGCGGCGTAGTCGAGCGCGGCGTAGGTGACCTCACCGCCGGTGACGAGCGGGACCGTGACGTTCTGCCCCAGAACGGGCAGCGGGGCACAAACCGACGAGTCGAGGGCAGCGGTGGGGACAGACATGGCGAACTCCCGTAAAAGGCAGGCGAAATCCATGCGCCGGCAGTACGCGGCAGCGCAGGGAGGGGGGAAGAGAAAAGGGTGCGCGGAAGGAGGGCGACAAGCCCTAGCGCATTCGCTTGCTCACAGAAGACTCCCTAGGGACCAGGACCCCGGGGGCTGGCATCCGCTGGATGCCGAGGGGCCCGCGCTTGCCGCAGACCTCGCTGCCTGCGGCCTGGTCTTCACCCGGGGCACCCCGCCACGGACGGAGGGTTGCCGGACAGCGGGCCGGGGCCGTAGTCGCTGTCACTCATGACCTGCGCAGCATCTTGCCATACGTGTGCACACGCGCAAGGGCGCAGTCCGGCATCCGGACTGCGCCCTGTGTCACACCGTGCGGGCCGGAGCCGTCCCCGTCGCACGCTCAGGCGTTGCTGGCCGCCACCCAGCGCTCCAGGGCCCGCTTGGCGGCCCCGGAGTCGATGGCCTCGGCCGCGACGAGGATCTTCGCCGCGAGCTGTTCGGTCAGCGTGCCGGGGCCCGGGTCCAGGGCGACCAGGGCCGCCGCCGAGTTGAGCAGCACCGCTTCCCGTACCGCGCCGCCCTCGCCGTCCAGCAGTCGGCGGGCCACATCGGCGTTGTACGAGGCGTCGGCGCCGCGCAGCGCCTCGACGGGGACGATGGGCAGCCCGACGTCGCGCGGGTCGAAGGGCTCCTCGCGGACCGCGCCGTCGCGCACCACCCAGACCCGGGAGGTGGCGGTGGTGGTCAGCTCGTCGAGGCCGTCGTCACCGCGGAAGACCAAGGCGGAGTTGCCCCGATCGGCCAGCACGCCCGCGACGATGGGCGCCATCCGGGCGTCGGCGACGCCGACCGCCTGGGCGCGGACCTGGGCCGGGTTGGTGAGGGGGCCCAGGATGTTGAACGTGGTCTGCGCGCCGAGTTCCTTGCGGGCCTTGGCGGCGTACCGCAGGGCGGGGTGGAACTTCACGGCGAAGCAGAAGGTGATGCCCGCCGCTTCGGCGACCTCGACGACCCGCTGCGGGGTCAGCTCCAGGTTGACGCCGAGCTTCTCCAGCACGTCGGAGGAGCCGCTCGCGGAGGAGGCGGCCCGGTTGCCGTGCTTGACGACCTTGGCACCGGTGCCGGCGATGACGATCGCGGACATGGTCGAGATGTTGACCGTCTTGGCGAGGTCGCCGCCGGTGCCGACGATGTCGACGGTGCGGCCCGGCACGTGGATGGTGTTGGCGTGGGCGTACATCGCGCGGACGAGTCCGGTGACCTCGTCGACGGTCTCGCCCTTGGCCCGCAGCGCGACGGCGAACCCGGCGATCTGCGCGTCGGTGGCCTCGCCGCTCATGATCCGGTCCATGGCCCAGGCGGTCTCCTCGGAGCTGAGGTTCTCGCCGCGCAGGAGGGGGTTCAGGAGGCCGGGCCAGGAACGGTCCGCCACGCTGTCGCCGCCGTTCGGGGTCACAACGTTCATGGTCCGCTCCAGGGTCCACAGCCGGTCAGGAAAGATGGCTCCACCCTATCCAGCCGGGCAGACCGCGAAGAGCCCCGTCCATCGAATGGACGGGGCTCTCACGGTGGCGATCAGTTCAGGTGATCAGTGGTGGCCGTGGCCCTCGCTGATCTCCTTGTACTCCTCGGGGGTGGCCTTGGGGATCTGGTTCCCGTCGGCGTAGTACCCCTTGCTGAGCTTGGCGCGCAGCTTCTGCACCGGGGAGATCCTGCGCTTGACGCCGTTCTCGTCGACCGCGGGGCCGAGGTCGAGCGGCTGGTACTGCTCGTGCGCCGTGAGCGTGTGCAGCTGCCCGGGGCTGAGCGGCTCGTGGATCTCGACGAACTCACCGTGCGGCAGGCGCTTGATGATGCCGGTCTCGCGACCGTGCAGCACCTTCTCCCGGTCGCGGCGCTGGAGGCCGAGGCAGATCCGCTTGGTGACGATGAACGCGATGACCGGTCCGACGAAGAAGAAGATCCGGACGAACCAGGTGATCGAGTTGATCGACAGGTGGAAGTGCGTGGCCCACAGGTCGTTTCCACCGCCGACGAGGCCGATGAAGTACGCCGTGATCCAGGCGACGCCGAAGCCCGTACGGGTCGGGACGTTGCGCGGGCGGTCCAGGATGTGGTGCTCGCGCTTGTCGCCGGTGACCCAGGACTCGATGAACGGGTACACCGCGATCGCGGTGAGGACCACGCCGAACCCGACCAGCGGGATGAACACGCCCAGGGCGAGCGTGTGGCCCCACAGGTTGATCTCCCAGCCCGGCATCACACGGACCAGACCCTCGGCGAAGCCCATGTACCAGTCGGGCTGGGCGCCGGTGGACACCTGGTCGACCCGGTACGGGCCGATGGCCCAGATCGGGTTGATCGTGGCGATGGCCGAGATGGCCGCGATGACGCCGAAGACGAGGAAGAAGAACCCTCCGGCCTTCGCCATGTACACGGGCAGCAGCGGCATGCCGACGACGTTCTTGTTGGTCCGGCCGGGACCCGCGAACTGCGTGTGCTTGTGGTAGAAGACCAGGATCAGGTGCGCCACCAGCAGGCCGAGCATGATGCCCGGCAGCAGCAGGATGTGGATCGAGTAGAACCGGGCCACGAAGTCGTGGCCGGGGAACTCGCCGCCGAACAGGAACATCGAGATGTACGTACCGACGATCGGCACCGACAGGATCGCGCCCTGGGTGAAGCGGACACCCGTACCGGAGAGCAGGTCGTCCGGCAGGGAGTAGCCGGTGAACCCGGTGAACATGCCGAGCACGAACAGCAGGAAGCCGAAGAGCCAGTTGATCTCGCGCGGCTTGCGGAACGCGCCCGTGAAGAAGACGCGCATCATGTGCACGAACATGGCGGCCAGAAAGATCAGCGCGGCCCAGTGGTGGATCTGCCGGACGAGCAGACCACCGCGGACCTCGAAGCTGATCTTCAGGGTCGAGGCGTAGGCCTCGGACATCCGGATGCCCTGCATGGGCTCGTACGGACCGTGGTAGACGATCTCGCCCATGCTCGGCTGGAAGAACAGCGTCAGATACACACCCGTGAGGATGATGATGATGAAGCTGTAGAGCGCGACCTCACCGAGCATGAAGGACCAGTGGTCCGGGAAGATCTTGCGCATGTTGGCCTTGGCGAGGCCGTAGATGCCCAGCCGGCCGTCCGCCCAGTCGGCCACCCGCTCGCCGGCCGGAGCCTTGCGCCCGCTCGCCGGTCCGGCGGCGGAGGGGTTCTTTGTCGCAGTACTCATCCGCGCTCCCAGAAGGCAGCACCGACGGGCTCGTCGAAGTCGCCGAGCGCCTCGAGGTTGCCCTCGCTGTTGACACCGATCCGCAGCTGCGGAAGGGGGTGGCCGGCCGGACCGAAGATGACGCGAGCGCCGTCGGAGAGGTCGAAGGTGGACTGGTGGCACGGGCAGAGCACGTGGTGCGTCTGCTGCTCGTACAGGCTGATCGGGCAGCCGACGTGGGTGCAGATCTTGGAGAACGCGACGATGCCCTCGTGGGCCCAGTCACGCTGGCGCTTGTCCTTGATGTCGTCCGGCTCGATGCGGACGATCATCAGGGCAGCCTTGCCCATCTGCGTCTGGAAGTCGTGCGACTCCGGGTCGAGCCCCTCGGGCATGGCGAAGGCCAGCGACCCGACGGTGATGTGCTCGGGGCGCAGCGGCTTCATCGTGTTCATGTTGATGAGCTGCTTGCCCTCGGCCCACAGAGTGGTGCGGAGCTTCTTCTCCGGCAGCGGACCGAGGTCGCGCAGCAGGACCACTCCGGAGAGCGGCACCAGGGCCAGCGCACCGAACATGGTGTTGCGGATCAGCTTGCGCCGACCGATCGCGGACTCCTCGGCACCGGCCTTGAAGTCGGCCAGGACCTGCGCCTTGACCTCGGGCGGGGCCTCGATCGGGTGGCGGTCGGCGGCGACCTCGACGTCGGACATCAGGGTGCGCGCCCAGTGGACGGCTCCCGCGCCGATGAAGAAGAGCGCCGCACCCAGGGTGAGCCCCAGGGAGAAGTTGAGCGCGCTCACATGGCCGAAGGGCCAGATGTAGACGATCTTGTCCACCGGGAAGATGACGTAGGAGGCGATGAAGCCCACCGTCGCCAGCATCGAGAGGGTGAACATGAACGCGACGGCGCGTTCCGAGCGGTTCGCGGCGCGTTCGTCGAGGTCCTGGATGCGCGGCTGGTGGGCCGGCAGTCCCGGGTCGGCGAACGGGTCGTCGTGACGCTCCACCGCGCCGTGCGCGGTCTCCTGCACCACAGGCAGGTTGTCTTCTGGAATCTGTTGGCTACTCATGACTTCTTGGCCTTAGCGGTGTGGGCCGCGACCCAAACGGCGACTGCGACGAGCGCACCGAGTCCGAAGACCCACGCGAACAGACCTTCGCTGACCGGACCGAGACCGCCGAGGGCCAGGCCGCCGGGGCTCTCCGTCTCGTCACCGTTCACGGTCTCGATGTACGCGATGATGTCCTTCTTCTCCTGCTCCGGCATCGTCGTGTCGGGGAAGGAGGGCATGCTCTGCGGGCCGGTCTGCATGGCCTCGTAGATGTGCTTCGGGCTCACGCCTTCGAGGTCGGGGGCGTACTTGCCCTCCGTCAGGGCTCCGCCCTTACCGGTGAAGTTGTGGCACTGGGCGCAGTTGGTGCGGAACAGTTCGCCACCGTTGGCGACGTCCGCGCCCGCGGGGTCGACCTGCTTGTCGGTCGGCGTGATGGGACCGGCGCCGAGCGACGCGACGTACGCCGCGAGCTGGTCGATCTCCGCCTGGGTGTAGATGACCTTCTTCTTCGGTACCTGGGCGCCCGGCTGCTGCGCGGGCATACGGCCCGTACCGACCTGGAAGTCGACGGCGGCGGAGCCCACGCCCACGAGGGACGGCCCGTCGGTGGTGCCCTGACCGCCGGTTCCGTGGCAGCTGGCGCAGCCTACGGAGTAGAGCTTCTTGCCCTCTTCGATGGCGAGGGACTGGGCGGTTTCATCGGCCTGCGCCTTGCCCGCAGGCGCAAACGCGGCGTACAGCCCCCCGGTAGCCGCCAGCGCGAGGAGTAGTACGACGACCGCCGCCAGCGGATGGCGTCGTCGTGCGGAGAGCTTTTTCACGGATTACCCCGGTGTCAGGATCTTCTGCGTCGATGGTGGGCGGGTGCGAGCCCGGTTACTTGATCATGTAGATCGTTGCGAACAGGCCGATCCATACGACATCGACGAAGTGCCAGTAGTAGGACACGACGATGGCGGCGGTGGCCTGATCGTGGGTGAACCTCTTGGCCGCGTACGTTCTGCCGAGGACCAGCAGGAAGGCGATGAGACCGCCTGTCACGTGCAGACCGTGGAAGCCGGTGGTCAGGTAGAACACCGAGCCGTACGGGTCGGACGACAGGGAGAGCCCCGCGTCCTTGACCAGCTCGGTGTACTCCAGGACCTGGCCGCCGATGAAGATCGCACCCATCACGAACGTGATGATGAACCAGGTGCGGAGCTTCTTCACATCGCCCCGCTCGGCTGCGAAAACACCGAGCTGGCAGGTGAGTGAGGAGAGCACCAGGATCGTGGTGTTCGTCGCCGAGAACGGGAAGTTCAGATGATCGGACATCTCCTTCCAGTAATCGGGTCCCATCACCGATCGCAGGGTGAAGTACATCGCGAAGAGGGCCGCGAAGAACATCAGCTCGGAACTCAACCAGATGATGGTTCCGACGCTGGTGAGGTTCGGCCGATTGACCGACGGGTGCGCGTGCCCGGTTTCTACTGTCGTTGCTGTCGCCACGACCGACATTATGTCGGTCGCTTATCCCGCCCTCACCCCGGGGGGTGCCGTTCGGTGTGTCCGTACCGTCTGCAGGGGTCGCACCCTGCGCCGAACGGCCCATCGGAAGGTCGTCATTACCGGTGCTGACGGCCGGTCGGGCGGAGTACGATCCGCGCATCGGTTCATGCCCCGAGAGCCCCGACGACGTCGATGTCACGGAGGAACAATGCAGGCGACCGCCACGGTCCTGGTCTACAGCGACGATGCCAACATCCGCGAGCAGGTGAGGCTGGCAGCCGGTCGCAGGCCTGCCGCGGACGTTCCACCGGTGGAGTTCCTCGAGTGCGCGACGCTCCCGGCCGTCCTCGCGGCGCTGGACAACGGCGGCGTCGACGTCTGCGTGCTGGACGGGGAGACGGCTCCCGTCGGCGGCATGGGGGTCTGCCGCCAGATCAAGGACGAGATCTTCCGCTGCCCGCCGGTGCTCCTGCTGATCGGCCGCCCGCAGGACGCGTGGCTGGCCACCTGGAGCCGGGCGGAGGCCGCTGTGACGCTCCCGGTGGACCCGGTGGAGTTCGCCGACGCGCTGGCGGCGCTGCTGCGCCGCCGGCTCGCCGTGGAGGCCTGAGGGGCCCCTGTGGCCCGCTGAGGGACGTTCCGCGCCGCGAGCCACTCCTGGCCCGGGGTCAGACGTGGGGACGCAGCCGGGCGGCCTGGAGTGTCCCCGGGCTGTCCGGGGCCCCCTCGTGGAGGGCGCTGCCCTTCTGCCACTTCTCCCAGGAGAGGTTCCAGTCGCCGAACCCGTTGCCGAACGGGTCCATGTCCTCGCCCTGGCTGCCGACGACCTTGACGATGTCGCCCTCGCGCACGGTGTCGAAGAACCATTCGGCGTTGCCGGTGCTCATGCCGGTGCAGCCGTGGCTGACGTTGGCGTTGCCCTGGGAGCCGGTGGACCAGGGGGCGGCGTGGACGTACTCGCCGCTCCAGGTCACCCGGGTGGCCCAGTAGACCGGCAGGTCGTACGACTCCGACGAGCCGGCGGCGATGCCGACGGTCTCCCCGCGCATACGGACGAACTGCTCCTTGGCGAGCACCACCTTGATCCCGTTGCGGGTGGAGAAGCCGGGCTTGCCGGTGGTGACCGGAATGGTGTTGATCACTTCTCCGTTGCGGTACACCGTCAGGGTGTGGTCCGCGGCGTCGGTGATGGCCTCGATCCGGTCGCCGGTGGTGAGCTTCAGCGGCTTGGCCTCGGCTCCGTAGAGCGCGTTGGTCACCTTGATGCCCGCCAGATTGGAGCGGACCTCGATGGTCGCGTTCGCGGGCCAGTACTCCTGCGGGCGGTAGTGGAGCTTCTTGTCGTCGACCCAGTACCAGGAGCCGGTGACCGCCGGGGTGGAGCGGACCTTCAGGGCGCGCTCGACGGTGGCCCTGGCCGCCTTGTCGGTGATCGGAGCGCTGAGTTCCGCCGTGATGGGCTGTCCGACGCCGTAGGTGCCCGTCTCCGGGCCGAAGGCCACCTTGAGCAACTTCTTGGGCGATGAGGTGTCGAAGGAGAGCGTACGGACGCCTGGGGCGCCGTCGCCGTTCTCCGTGGCGACCCTGACGGTGTATCCGGTGCCGGCCGCGAGCGGGGCGGTGGAGCGCCAGCGCTTCCCGTCGGCGGAGAGCTCTCCCGCGAGGTGGCGGCCGCCGGTGTCCACGGCGCTGACGTCGGTGATGCGCCCGTCGTCCCCCTTGACGGTGACTTCCAGGGGCTTGTCGGGGTCGGCCTTCTCCTCCTTGGAGGGGCCGTTGAAGGAGACCTGGTCGCCCGCGTCGTAGGGCTTCGTGGAGAGCGGGTGGCCGTCGGGCGAGCCACAGGCGGTCGCACCCGCGGCGAGGGTCACGACCAGCAGGGTGCAGCTCACTACGGTGCGGATGCGCGGCGTGTGGTTCATGCCGTCCACGCTAAGAAGATTCATCCGTTCCAGCGCGTTCAGTGACTGCAAACGAGCGAAGGGCCCGCGTCGCTGTCGGCGATGCGGGCCCTTCGTGGTGTAGCGCGTGTCACCCGGGGTGCGGTGTCACGGGGTGCGGTGTCACTGGGTGCGGTTCTCGCCCCGGTAGTACTCGAAGACCCAGCCGAAGAGGCCGATCAGGAGCAGGGGGGCGGAGAAGTACAGCAGCCACCAGCCGAAGACGACGCCCATGAAGGCGAAGGCTCCGCCGACCGCCAGGGAGAGCGGCTGCCAGCTGTGCGGGGAGAAGAACCCCAGCTCGCCCGCCTCGTCGGCGACGTCCGCTTCCTTGTTGTCCTGGGCCATGGCGTCGACCCGGTTGGCCGTGAAGGCCAGGTAGAAGCCGATCATGATGGACAGCCCGAAGGCCAGGAAGAGGGCCGTGGTGCCGACCGGCTCCTTGGACCACACGCCGTACACGACGGCCATGGCGAGGATGAAGACGCTCAGCCAGATGAACATCTGTCCCTGGATCTTCACTTGCCTGCCTCCTTGCCGCCGGCGAGGGCCTTGTCCGACTCGGAGAGGTGATCGAGCTGTTCGAGCGCCGTGATCTCCGGGTGGTGCAGGTCGAACGCCGGGGATTCGGAACGGATCCGCGGCAGCGTGAGGAAGTTGTGCCGCGGCGGCGGGCAGGAGGTCGCCCACTCCAGCGAACGGCCGTAACCCCACGGGTCGTCGACCTCGATCTTCTTGCCGTACTTCGCGGTCTTCCAGACGTTGTAGAAGAACGGCAGCATCGACAGGCCGAGGAGGAACGAGGAGATCGTCGAGATCGTGTTCAGCGCGGTGAAGCCGTCGGCGTCGAGATAGTCCGCGTAACGACGCGGCATGCCCTCGGCACCGAGCCAGTGCTGCACCAGGAACGTGCCGTGGAAGCCCACGAACAGCGTCCAGAACGTGATCTTGCCGAGTCGCTCGTCCAGCATCTTGCCGGTGAACTTCGGCCACCAGAAGTGGAATCCGGAGAACATCGCGAAGACCACGGTGCCGAAGATGACGTAGTGGAAGTGCGCGACGACGAAGTACGAGTCCGAGACGTGGAAGTCCATCGGGGGCGAGGCGAGGATGACGCCGGTCAGACCACCGAAGGTGAAGGTGATCAGGAAGCCGACGGCCCAGAGCATCGGTGTCTCGAAGGACAACGACCCCTTCCACATCGTGCCGATCCAGTTGAAGAACTTCACGCCTGTCGGTACGGCGATGAGGAACGTCATGAAGGAGAAGAACGGCAACAGCACACCGCCCGTGACGTACATGTGGTGCGCCCACACCGTCACGGAAAGACCGGCGATGGCGATCGTCGCGGAGATCAGGCCGATGTAGCCGAACATCGGCTTGCGGCTGAATACCGGGATGACCTCGGAAATGATTCCGAAGAATGGCAACGCGATGATGTACACCTCTGGATGGCCGAAGAACCAGAAGAGGTGTTGCCAGAGCAATGCGCCGCCATTGGCCGCGTCGAAGATATGCGCACCGAATTTTCGGTCCGCCTCCAGCGCGAAGAGCGCGGCGGCGAGGACCGGGAAGGCCAGCAGGACCAGGACACCGGTCAGCAGGACGTTCCAGGTGAAGATCGGCATGCGGAACATCGTCATGCCGGGTGCGCGCATGCAGATGATCGTGGTGATGAAGTTGACCGAGCCGAGGATCGTGCCGAAGCCGGAGAAGGCCAGACCCATGATCCACATGTCGGCGCCGACGCCCGGCGAACGGACCGCGTCCGAGAGCGGGGAGTAGGCGAACCAGCCGAAGTCGGCCGCACCCTGCGGGGTGAGGAAGCCGGCCACCGCGATGAGCGAGCCGAAGAGGTACAGCCAGTACGCGAACATGTTCAGCCGCGGGAACGCCACATCGGGCGCGCCGATCTGCAGCGGCATGATCCAGTTCGCGAATCCGGCGAACAGCGGCGTCGCGAACATCAGCAGCATGATCGTGCCGTGCATCGTGAACGCCTGGTTGAACTGTTCGTTCGACATGATCTGCGTGCCCGGACGGGCCAGCTCGGCGCGCATGAAGAGCGCCATGAGTCCGCCGATGCAGAAGAACACGAACGACGTGACCAGGTAGAGCGTACCGATCGTCTTGTGGTCAGTGGTGGTCAGCCACTTCACGACGATGTTTCCCGGCTGCTTACGCCGCACGGGCAGCTCGTCCTCGTACGAGTCGTCTGCCGGAGCGGCACCCTGAGGTTCGTTGAGGATGCTCACAGTTGGTTCTTCTCCGCATTCCTGGCCGGGTCCGTCTGCGCGATGCCTGCCGGCACGTAGCCCGTCTGACCCTTCTCAGCCAGCTCCTTGAGGTGCTGCTGGTAACGCTCCGGGGAGACGACCTTGACGTTGAAGAGCATCCGGGAGTGGTCGGCGCCACAGAGCTCGGCGCACTTGCCCATGAAGGTGCCCTCCCGGTTGGGAGTGACCTCGAACGCGTTGGTGTGGCCCGGGATGACGTCCTGCTTCATGAGGAACGGCACCACCCAGAAGGAGTGGATGACGTCACGCGAAGTGAGGACAAAGCGGACCTTCTCACCCTTCGGCAGCCACAGGGTCGGACCCGGGTTGCCGTTCTGCGGGTTACGGGTCCCGGGGATGCCCACGTCGTAGACGCCGCCGGCGCCTTCGGGGAAGTCCTTGTGGAACCGGTCGGGGATGGCGTCGAGTTCCTTGGGGATCTCGGGGCCCGCCGCGGGCTGGCCATCCACCTTCTCGATGTAGTTGAAGCCCCAGCTCCACTGGAAGCCGACCACGTTGATGGTGTGGGCGGGCTTGTCGGAGAGCTCGAGGAGCTTCGACTCATCACGTGCGGTGAAGTAGAAGAGCACCGAGACGATGATGAGGGGAACCACTGTGTACAACGCCTCGATGGGCATGTTGTACCTGGTCTGCGGAGGTACCTCCACCTTGGTCCTGCTACGCCGGTGGAAGAAGACGCTCCAGAGGATCAGCCCCCAGACAAGGACACCCGTGACGAGCGCTGCCGCCCACGAGCCTTGCCAGAGGGAGAGGATCCGAGGGGCCTCTTCCGTAACCGGAGTGGGCATTCCGAGGCGGGGGAAATCCTCCCAGTTGTATGAACAACCGGAGGCCGTCGCCAGGACCAGGCCCGCAGTCAGCACCTGCGGCAGCTTCCGCCGCATCGGGCGCCGCGACGAGCGGTCGGAGCCGTTGGGACTCACGTAGCGCCTTCCCGAGAGTCTCGCCCGCACGGTCGGCGCGCCCGTATGTCTCTGGTCGGTCGCCGGCCCTGACGCGGGCAGGGGTTTGGATGTTTATGCGGACCAAACCCTACTGGACGCTATTTAGGGTCGCGCGGGGAGGGTGCCCAACGCGCCGCCCGACACGCCCATGGGGTGGAATACGGGCCTCCGGACCCCATCTGACGGCCACTCGCCCGTCCGGGAGGAACGGCCCCCGGCGAGGTGGGGCCGGGTGCGGGCTAGCGTGGCGGGGTGCCCTACTTCGATGCCGCCTCCGCCGCCCCCCTGCACCCCGTCGCACGCCAGGCGCTGCTTGCCGCGCTCGACGAGGGCTGGGCCGATCCCGCCCGCCTGTACCGGGAGGGGCGGCGGGCCAGGCTGCTCCTGGACGCGGCCCGGGAGGCCGCCGCGGAGGCCGTCGGATGCCGCCCCGACGAACTGGTCTTCACCTCGTCCGGGACGACGGCGGTGCACACGGGAATTGCCGGGGCTCTTTCGGGGCGTCGGCGTGTCGGCCGCCATCTGGCCCTCTCGGCGGTCGAACACTCGTCGGTGCTCCATTCGGCGGCGGCCCACGAGGCGGCGGGCGGCTCGTTCACCGAGGTCCCGGTGGACCGCACGGGGGCGGTGGACCCGGCGGTGTACGCCGGGGCGCTGCGGGCGGACACCGCGCTGGCCTGCCTCCAGTCGGCCAACCACGAGGTGGGCACCGAGCAGCCCGTCGCCGAGGTCGCCGCGCGCTGTGCGGACGCCGGGGTGCCGCTGCTGGTGGACGCGGCCCAGTCGCTCGGCTGGGGTCCGGTCCCGGCGGGCTGGTCGCTGCTGACGGCGAGCGCGCACAAGTGGGGCGGTCCGGCCGGGGTCGGGCTGCTCGCGGTCCGCAAAGGGGTGCGGTTCGCACCCCAAGGACCGGCCGGGGAGCGGGAGTCGGGGCGGGCGGCAGGGTTCGAGAACCTGCCGGCGATCGTGGCGGCGGCGGCCTCGTTGCGCGCGGTACGGAGCGAGGCGGCGGCGGAGTCGGCGCGGCTGCGGGCCCTGGTGGACCGGATCCGGACCGTCGTGGCCGAGCGGGTGCCCGATGTCGAGGTGGTGGGTGATCCGGAGCGGCGGCTGCCGCATCTGGTCACCTTCTCCTGTCTCTATGTCGACGGGGAGACCCTCCTGCACGAGCTGGACCGGAGGGAGTTCTCCGTGTCGTCCGGCTCGTCCTGCACGAGCAGCACCCTGATTCCGAGCCATGTGCTCAAGGCGATGGGGGTGCTCTCGGAGGGGAACGTCCGGGTGTCGCTGCCGCCGGGCACGGCCGGGGCGGACGTCGACCGCTTCCTGGAGGTCCTGCCCGGGGTGGTCGCCGAGGTGCGCGAGCGGCTCGGCGCCCCGGTCGCCGCACCCCTCTCCCCCGGTCCCGCCGCGTCCCTGGTGGTCGACGCGCTGGGCCGTCGCTGCCCGATCCCGGTGATCGAGCTCGCAAAGGTGATCGGGGAGGTAGCGGTGGGCTCCACGGTGACGGTGCTCGCCGACGACGAGGCGGCGCGACTGGACATCCCGGCCTGGTGCGAGATGCGGGGCCAGGAGTACGTGGGCGAGGAGCCGGCGGACCGCGGCTCGGCCTATGTGGTCCGCCGGCTCAGCTGATCACACCAGGTGCTGCCGGACCTCGGTGGCGGCCTCATGGCCGTACGCCTTGGTGAAACGGTCCATGAAGGGGGTGCGGCGCAGCGTGTACTCCTGGGTGCCGACCGTCTCGATGACCAGGGTGGCGAGCATGCAGCCGACCTGGGCGGCGCGCTCCAGGCCGACGCCCCAGGCGAGGCCGGAGAGGAAGCCGGCCCGGAAGGCGTCGCCGACGCCGGTGGGGTCGGCCTTGGTGTCCTCCTCGGGGCAGCCGACCTCGATGACCGGCTCGCCGACCCGCTCGATCCGGACACCGCGGGCGCCGAGGGTGGTGACGCGGTGGCCGACCTTGGCGAGGATCTCCTCGTCGCTCCAGCCGGTCTTGGACTCGATGAGCCCCTTCTCGTACTCGTTGGAGAAGAGGTAGGTGGCGCCGTCGAGGAGGATGCGGATCTCTTCGCCGTCCATCCGCGCGATCTGCTGCGAGAAGTCGGCGGCGAACGGGATGTTCCGGGAGCGGCACTCCTCGGTGTGGCGGAGCATCGCCTCGGGGTCGTCGGCTCCGATGGAGACGAGGTCGAGGCCGCCGACGCGGTCGGCGACGCTCTTCAGCTCGATGAGGCGGGCCTCGCTCATCGCGCCCGTGTAGAAGGAGCCGATCTGGTTGTGGTCGGCGTCGGTGGTGCAGACGAAGCGGGCGGTGTGCAGTACCTCGGAGATGCGGACCGAGCCGGTCTCGACGCCGTGCCGGTCGAGCCAGGCGCGGTACTCGTCGAAGTCCGAGCCCGCGGCGCCGACCAGGATCGGGCGGGTGCCGAGCAGGCCCATCCCGAAGCAGATGTTGGCGGCGACACCGCCCCGGCGGACATCGAGGTTGTCGACCAGGAAGGAGAGGGAGACCGTGTGCAGCTGATCCGCGACCAGCTGGTCGGCGAAGCGGCCGGGGAAGGTCATGAGGTGGTCGGTGGCGATCGAGCCGGTGACTGCAATACGCACGGGGAGGCTGCTCCTGCGGAAGGCGAAGGGCCGTGAGTGCGCCCTCCGGGACGACGTGACAGTTCACGCTACCGGGTGAGGCGACGGCCAGGAAAAGGGAAAACTACCCGATAGTAGGCCTTTCTACCTGAGCTCGACCGTGGTTACGGTGCGGATATGTCGAAGCACACCGCATTGCCCGAGTCGGAATTGAGCCTGGCCGCACTGCGCGGTGACTGTGCGCGGATGGCGCCGCACTGGACGGCGGCCGTGAAGAGCGCCCCGGTCCCGGTGAAGCCGTCCCTGATCAACGGGGTGACGGTCCCGCCCTCGTCGGCGCGGCTGATCGACGCGATGTCCGAGTACGGCGACTGAGGCCCGCGGGCCGGCCCCGACGACATCACATTTCGGCCTTTTCCGTACGGGTTCCGGCGGGACCGTACGGTGCTCGTGTCCGGGCGGCCCGGGCCGGGGAACCGCACGCTCCTCCGCTCCGTCCCACCGGTGTCCCCGTCCGGGGACACGCGGTAGGCACCGCGACGGCAACGCAGTCGAAGGAGCGATCCGGTGAGCACCGAGCGACCCGACAACGACGTGACCGGCCCCCGGCGGCGGCGTCCGCCGCTCGCGGTGGCCTCGGTGGCCGCGGCCGTGCTGCTGGCCGGAGGCGGTGGGGCGTACTGGGCCTCGACGGCCGCGGGCGACGGCGGCGCGGCGGACAGCGGTTCGTCGGCGCGGGGCGAGGCCCTGCCGCTGGCCCTGGACGCTCCCGTCGGCGACGGCCCGGGCTCCACGTCCCCGGCCTCGGACGCCCCTCCTGCGGGCATCGCACCCGGCGAACCGGACCCGGGCGGTCCGCCCGTGATCTACCGGGCCGCGGGCGACCTCCCGGACGGCCCGGACGAGGCGGCGGTCCACCATGCGAAGGGCACGGTCGCGTCGGCCGACGTCGCCCGGCTGGCGAAGGCACTGGGCATCCCGGGCTCGCCGCGCACCGAGGGCACGTCCTGGGTGGTCGGCGACGACGACGGTCCCGGGGCTTTCCTGAAGGTGACGAAGCAGGCCCCGGGTACCTGGACGTTCGCCCGCACCACCCCGGCCAAGCCCTGTGAGCCGGGGACGATGTGCGCGAACGGGGCCTCGGAGCCGGGCGGCGAGCCGGTGAGCGAGAAGGCGGCGAAGGCGGCCGCGGTCCCGGTACTCGAGGCGGCCGGGCAGGACGACGCGGCGCTGAACGCGGGCCAGCTGATGGGCGACGTCCGCGTGGTGAACGCCGATCCGAGGATCGACGGGCTCCCGACGTACGGCTGGTCGACCGGTGTCCAGGTGGGCCCGGACGGCAAGGTGACCGGCGGCAGCGGACATCTGAAGGCGCTGGAGAAGGGCGACACCTACCCGGCGGTCGGCGCGGACGAGGCGCTGAAGCAGCTGAACGCGGTGAGCCGGGGCACGGGCGACGCCGACCGGGACATCGGCGGCTGCGGCACTCCCGTACCGCACCAGGGTGAGCCGAAGCCCTCGGACCCCCAGTGCGTGCCGTCGAACGGCAAGCGGGCGCCGGTGGAGCAGACGGTCGAGGACGCGGTGTTCGGTCTGGCGCTGAACTACGTGGACGGCCGGCAGACGCTGGTGCCGTCCTGGCTGTTCACGGTCCGCCAGGCCCCGGGCGGCCCGGAGAACACGGTCACGCAGGTCGCCGTGGACCCGAAGTTCATCGAGAAGCCGGAGACGCCCGCCCCCTCCGGGGACCGGAAGGTGACGTCGTACGGCGCGGACGGGCGGACCCTTGAGGTGACGTTCTGGGGCGGCGTGTGCAGTACGTACACGGCGAGCGCGAAGGAGAGTGCGGGCCAGGTGCGGATCTCGATCGCGGAGAAGCCGCAGGAGGGCAAGAAGGCCTGCATCATGATCGCCAAGGAGCTGACCCGGACGGTGACACTGGAGAAGCCGCTGGGCGACCGCACGGTGATCGACGCGGCGTCGGGCGGTGCGGTGCCGCGCGGCTGAGCGGATGGGCGGGTGTACGTACGGAGGCGGCCCCGGGAGTGATCCCGGGGCCGCCTCCGTATGCCGTACGCGCAGCGCTTAGCTGAACGAGTCGCCGCAGGCGCAGGAGCCGGAGGCGTTCGGGTTGTCGATCGTGAAGCCCTGCTTCTCGATGGTGTCGACGAAGTCGATGGAGGCGCCGCCCAGGTACGGGGCGCTCATCCGGTCAGTGACGACCTTGACGCCGTCGAAGTCCTTCACGACATCACCGTCGAGCGAACGCTCGTCGAAGAAGAGCTGGTAACGCAGGCCCGAGCAACCGCCGGGCTGAACGGCGACGCGCAGCGCCAGGTCCTCGCGGCCTTCCTGCTCCAGCAGGCCCTTGACCTTGGCGGCGGCGGCGTCGGACAGGAGGATGCCGTCGCTCACGGTGGTGGTCTCGTCCGATACGGACATCTGCTTCTCTCCCGGGTTGTACGGACTGCTTGCCGACGGTTCAACCGCCTCAGCCGCGGAAACATTCCGGGCCAAGCGCTTGTCTGTTCCTTTTCATGCTCGCACACCGGGCCGCCCGGGGGATGCGTCACATCGACGCTATCGGCATCGTCAAACTGACACGAAGCGGCTATGATAGATAGCGTCAAATAGACGAAAAGGCGAGTTCGCCGAAGCTCTTCGCGGAAGTTCGCGGAGTGATCTTGAGTTCGCAGACTAGAAAGGGTGCGTGACGTGACCACGGCCCAGCCCCTGGACGTACAGCCGACACCGCTCGCGCTGCTGCTGCTCGGCCGCGAGGCCGACCCGAGGAGCGAGCGCGGCGTCGAATGCCCCGGCGACCTGCCCTCCCCGTCCGACCCGGACCTGGTGGAGCGCGCCCGTGTCGCGAAGGAGAAGCTCGGGGACAAGGTGTTCGTCCTCGGCCACCACTACCAGCGCGACGAGGTCATCCAGTTCGCGGACGTCACCGGCGACTCGTTCAAGCTGGCCCGCGACGCGGCCGCGCGTCCGGAGGCCGAGTACATCGTCTTCTGCGGCGTCCACTTCATGGCGGAGTCCGCGGACATCCTGACCACGGACGCCCAGGCGGTCGTCCTGCCCGACCTGGCGGCCGGCTGCTCGATGGCCGACATGGCAACCGCCGAGCAGGTCGCCGAGTGCTGGGACGTGCTGACGGAGGCCGGGGTCGCCGATCAGGTGGTGCCCGTCTCGTACATGAACTCCTCCGCCGACATCAAGGCCTTCACCGGCAAGCACGGCGGCACGATCTGCACGTCGTCGAACGCGAAGCGGGCCCTGGAGTGGGCTTTCGAGCAGGGCGAGAAGATCCTCTTCCTCCCCGACCAGCACCTGGGCCGCAACACGGCCGTGCGGGACCTGGGCCTGGCCCTGGAGGACTGCGTCCTCTACAACCCGCACAAGCCGAACGGCGGCCTCACCGCCGAGCAGCTGCGCGACGCGAAGATGATCCTGTGGCGCGGGCACTGCTCGGTCCACGGCCGCTTCTCGGTCGAGTCGGTCGAGGACGTCCGGGCCCGGATGCCCGGCGTCAACGTGCTGGTGCACCCGGAGTGCAAGCACGAGGTCGTCGCCGCCGCGGACTACGTGGGCTCGACGGAGTACATCATCAAGGCTCTGGAGGCGGCCCCGGCCGGCTCGAAGTGGGCCATCGGCACGGAGCTGAACCTGGTCCAGCGGCTGGCGAACCGTTTCGCCGCGGAGGACAAGGAGATCGTGTTCCTCGACAAGACGGTCTGCTTCTGCTCGACGATGAACCGCATCGACCTGCCGCACCTGGTCTGGACCCTGGAGTCGCTGGCCGAGGGCAAGCTGGTCAACCGGATCGAGGTCGACCCGGAGACGGAGAAGTACGCGAAGCTCGCGCTGGAGCGGATGCTGGCGCTGCCGTAGAGCCGCGCGGGTCCCCGAGAACCGAGAAGCCCCGGTATGCCGCAGGTCGGCGTACCGGGGCTTTCCCGTACGCCCGGGATGTACCCGCCCAGACGCTCCGGTCGGGGTGGGTGGGCAGGAACGTTCCGGTCGGGCCGGTTCTCCCGTACGGCGACCGATGACACCACCGCGTAACTACGCTGCTACTCACCGCAGCGCCTCTTGGTGCGGGCGGGACCGGTGAGGCCAAGGAGGCCGACCGGAACGAACGGCGAGAACGGTGGGGCGGGCATGGGTTACGAGGACCGTGGGACGGGCGTCGGCGACGAGGCGGTGGGAGCGGGCGCGGGGCACGAGGCGGTGGGAGCGGGCGCGGGGCACGAGGCGGTGGAAGCGGGCGCGGGGCACGAGGTCCGGCAGGACGACGCCGCCTCCGACGTGTCGGCGCGTGCGGAGCTGGCGCGTGCGCGGGAGGAGGTGAGCGGCCTGCGGGCCGCCGCCGAGGAGGATCCCGCCACCGGCCTGCCCGCGCTGGCCGGCGCCCTGCACCGGCTGTCGAACCTGCTCTCCGCCGCCGGGGACAGCACCGGCGCGCTGCCCCCGGCGAAGGAGGCCGCGCGGATCTACGCCGAGCTCGGCATGGAGCGCCCCGGCGATTTCCAGGCGGAGCTGGCCCTGACCATGGGCGCCCTGGGTGACCGCGTCGCCGACACCGGGGACCGGGCGGCCGCCGTGCCGTTCGCGAAGCAGTCCGTGCGGCTCCAGCGCGAGCTGGTCGAGGAGGAGCAGCCGGGCGCGTCCGTCCCGGCGCTCGCCGCGTACCTCCTGAACTACGCCGCACGGCTGGCGGGGGCCGGGGAGGCCGTGGAGGCCGTGCCTCAGGCCGAGGAGGCGGTCGGTCTCCTCCGGGGCCTGGCCGAGGAGGATCCGGAGACCTTCCTCCCCCGACTCGCCGCGGCTCTCCATGCCCTCGGCAACCACCGCGCGGCCGTGAGCGACGTCTCCGGGGCGGTCGAAGCGGCCCAGGAGGCGTGCGGCCGCTTCCGCGCGCTCGCCGCGCGGCAACCGGACGTCTTCCGCCCGGAGCTGGCCACGGCGCTCGGCGGCCTGGCCGGTCACCTCGACAAGGCCGGTGACGCGGGGGCGGGCCTCCGGGCGGCCGAGGAAGCCGTCGCCCTGTGCCGCGAGCCGGCCGCCCGTCACCCCTCGGGCTGCCGCCCCGGCCTCGCCGCCGCGCTGCGTACCCTGGCCCGGAGCCTGGCCGGCACCGGCGACCCGCAGGAGGCCCTGCCCCCGGCGCGGGAGGCCGTCGACCTCCTGCGCGAACAGGGGGACGCGGTCCTGGCCGATCTGGCCGACTCCCTCCAGGTGCTCGGCACGTACGTGGAGCTGAACGGGGACGCCGAGGGGGCGGTGGAGGCGTTCCGGGAAGCGGTGGCCCTCCACCGGTCGCTCGCACTGGAGACTCCCGGCGCCCCGGACGCCGCCCTGGTCTCCGCCCTCGACGGCCTGGCCCGGGCGCTCGCCCGTACCGGCGAGCACGCGGCGGCGATCGAGGAGTTCGACGAGACCGTCAAGGAGTTCGCCGGGGCCGGCCCGGCGACCGCCCGGCGTCTGGTCGTGGAGCGGAGCGCCTTCCTGCTGCGCTGCCCGGACCCCTGGCCCGCGACGGGGGTGACCGAGCTGGTGAACTGGCTCGACGAGGACGCGGAGAGGACCGGCAGCCCGGACACCGTGACCGTACGGGCCCGGCAGGCGCTGCGCGCGTACGGTGACATCGCGGCGGTGCACACGGCCTGGGAGGACGAGACCTTCACGCCCGTGCCGGAGTGGCTCGCCCTGTCGCCGGGGACGCTGGACCTCGTCGGTGCGTGGATGTTCGCACCCGACTGGCCCCGGTCCCGCGACTTCTGGTCCGAGCACGCCGAGGCCCTCGGCGGCGAGGAGGCGGCGACGGCCCTGGACGAGCTGGCCGTCCTGGACCCGCACGGCGCGCGGCGGCACGCCCTGCTCCGGGAGGCCGTCCTCGTCCACGGGGTGACCGCCGCCTACGACCCGCTGATCCTCCAGGAGCAGTTGGCGCAGTGGCTGGAGTGCGCGGACTGGACGGAGTCACGGGCCTACCTGGCGGAGCACCCGCGCCTGCTGACCGTCCAGCCGCCCGAGGACACCCCGCTGGCCCACGTCGCGATGCTCGACATCGGCCGCGCCGAGGGCCTGGACGCCGCGTACCGCCTGGTCGAGGACCGCGAGGCCCTCCAGGCGTACGTGGACCGGGCGTTGGAGGCCGGGGACGGCGTCGCGCTGATGCACGGCGGGGGCATCGAGGGCCAGGTATTCGGCGACCGGCTCTCCTCGCTCACCCACGCCCAGGTCGCCCTGGTGCTCGCGGGGGCCACGGAGGGCTTCGAACCGGACGACCTGACCGCGCTCCTGCACAAGGCCCCCGAGGAGACCCGAGCCCGGCTGGTCCGGGAGACGGCCGCCCTCAGCGTCCGGCTCCCCGACCAGCGGGGGAAGTCGTGGCACCGGATCATTCAGGCGCTGGGCGGGGACGTCTGAGGGTCAGCGGCCCGCCGTGGGCGACGGCGGGCCGGTCGGGCGGACCCGATGGGGCTGGAGCGACCGGCCCAGGCAGACGGTGAGCGGGTCGTCGGTGTAGTGGCCGAAAGCAGGCGTTTCGGTGTAGCCGCACGAGCGGTACAGGCCGAGCGCCGCCGGGTGCCGCTGGTTCGTCTCCAGAACCATGGCCGACGCTCCCGCGGCGGCGGCCGAGTCCTCCAGCCACGCCAGGGTGGTGCGGGAATGGCCCTTGCCCCGGTGCTCGTCGGTGACGTACATGCGCTTGAGTTCCGCGCGTCCGTCCTCGCGGAAACGCCAGCCGCCCATGGCGACGGGCACCCCGTCGGCGTACCCCACCGCGAACGAGCCGCGAGGGGGCGAGAACTGCCCCGGATCGGTGGGGCTGTCGTCCGGTGCCCCGTAGATCTCGACGTACTCCGCCTGCAACCGGTCGACCAGCTGGGAGACGTGCGGGTGACGGTAGGGGCGGGGCTGTATCTCCATGGCCGTAACCTAGCGGGCCCCGCACCCGTCAGTCGGTGTTCTCCAGCCGCCCGCCCCGGCTCGCCGCGATCCGCAGGGTATCTCCCAGCGACTCGGCGAGCCGGGTGCCCGCGAACCGCAGCTCCCGTTCCCCCACCACTGACTCCGCCAGCAACTCCCGCGCTTCGATGAGCACTTCCTCGGCCGAGGCGATCATGGCTGCCTCCAGTTCGTCCGCCATCCGGGAGACTCGACTGCCCGGGTCCGTCGTGCTGAGCCAACACGGCCCCCCGAAGTCGTTGGTCCACGGGAGCAGTCGCAGGGCCCGGCCCTTGCCGTCGAACATCATCTCGGTCGCTACCTCCGGAGAAGGCCCTCTGGTGCACCGCACGAGAGGGCGGTTACGGTGTGTGCCGCAATCGTCGCCCTGAGGAACGTGACCTCAACAGAGCGCAGCTGTCCCGGCCTTGGGAACGGGACACACGAAAGGCACGCACCGTGACGTTCAAGCCCCAGCCCCTCACTCCCTATGTGTCCGCCCGCCACTACTTCGGCTCCGAGCAGCGCCGCCACCGTGAGCGGGCGGGCCTGTCCCTGGTCCAGCTCGCGGGCATCGTGAACTCCAGCAAGAGCACGCTGGGCCGCATCGAGACGGCCGAGTTGATGCCGCCGCCGGACATCCCGAGCCGCCTGGACATCGCCTTCGGCACGGACAAGCACTTCCACGGGCTCTACGAGCTGGCCCGGCGGGAGATCCATCCGGACCAGTACCAGCGGTACATGGACTTCGAGTTCCGGGCGGAGGTGATAGAGCAGTACGGGGCGCAGGCGTTGCCGGGGTTGTTGCAGACGGAGGAGTACGCGCGAGGGTTGCTCCGCTGCCAGGAGTCCCTCAGCCCCGAGCAGGTCGAGGAACGCGTCGCCGCGCGGATGTCCCGCCAGGTGCGGCTGAGGTCGGACGATCCGCCTCTCCGATGGGCGATCATCGACGAAGCGGTACTGCGGCGGCAGGTCGGCAGCTCTGACTGCATGCACGAGCAACTGGCCTCGCTGCTGGGGCAGGTGGACACGCCGAGCAGTAAGGTTCAGGTGATGCCGTTCAGTGCGGGGCCGCACTCGTTGCTGGGTGGCGCGCTGACTCTGCTGGCCCTGCCGGATGGCACTTCGGTGGCGTACGAGGAAGGCATCCAGGCCGGTCATCTCTACGAGGACCCGGTCGCCGTGAAGAAGTGGCGGCGGCAGTACGACGTACTGCGGGCCAACTCCCTCACGCTGGACGAGTCGGCGGACCGGATTCGTACCGCGATGGAGGGCTACCGACCATGACCCACTCCCCGGAGCTGAGCACCGCCCACTGGCGCAGCAGCAGCTACAGCAACACGAACGGGGGTGAGTGCGTCCAGATCAGCGACGACTTCCCCGGACTCGTCCCCGTACGCGACAGCAAGAACCCCACCGGACCCGCACTCGTCCTCCAGGCCGCCGCCTGGGACGCGTTCGTCTCCTCGGTCAAGTAGGCGGGAAACGACGGAAGGGGTCTGTCCCACGCGGCTGCGTGGGACAGACCCCTCGCCTCACCGGGACTACAGACGGTCGGCCTTTCGTCCTTTCGTGGATCGACCTGAACCCGCCAATCACCCCCTCGACCTTGACCGTCACCACCGCCTGAGGGAGCGTCACCGCGAAAGTACGCAGTCCAACACGGCACGGGAGGGAATCATGGCTCTACAATTCTTCGGGAAAGACCCGAACTCGCCCAACGGCGGCTCGCCCACGGTGTGGGTGGAGGACGAGACGGCCGAGATCGTCGTCCAGGGTTGGCTTCCTGGCCTCGAGATGTACGCGAAGATCAACGAGACGGAGTGGGTACCGGGTCACCCCAAGGGTGTGCCCGACCACGAAACCGTGGTGCGCATCCCCGCCCGAATGATCCCGACCCTGAGGAAGGCGTGCGATGCAGCAGAACGTGCCGGACTTCACCGCCCTGCTGAGGAGCGCTGAGCGCTCGGCCGTTCACTTGGAGATGCGCGACTCCTACATGGCAGACCCGCTGTTCGACGCGTGGCGAGAAGGACGCGACGTCGAACTGCCCGAGGAATACCGTCAGTGGCAGGAGCTGGTAGGGGAAACAACGGCCCGCGGCGTGACACTGCGGCGGGTTCGGATCGTCTCGGAGCCGGTGACTGACTACATCCGGTGGGAGCACTCCTTGACCGCGCGCCACAACATCGCAGCCGGCGAGATCGTGCGCTGGCTCCCCAGGCGACTTTCCTCCGACCTCGCACTGCCGGGGAATGACCTCTGGTCGATCGACGACGAGCGGGTGCTCTTCCACTGGTTCACCGGCGACGGCGAGTGGGCCGGACATGAGGTCAACGAAGACCACGCCACAGTGAAAATGGTCGTCGCTTCAGTTGAGGCTCTGTGGGACCGCGCCATCCCTCACGAGGAGTTCGTGGTCTAGGCCCGCCGACTCACCCGCACCGGACACTCAGCATGTCTTCGTCCCCTTCATCGAGTGTCGTCGAGGCTCGCAAGGCCCTCGCTCACCGTCTGATCAACATCCGCAAGGATGCTGGTCTCACTGGGGAAGAGGTATCTCTCCGGTGCGGGTGGAACGCCGCGAAGACGAGCCGCATCCAGAGTGCGAAAAAGGCTCCTTCCGAGACCGACATCAGGACCTGGTGCATGGTGTGCGGAGCGGAGAAGGAGATACCCGACCTGATCGCTGCCGCACGCGCCGTGGAGTCGATGTACACCGAGTGGCGGCAGATGGAGCGCAACGGACTCCGGGCCGCTCAAGAGTCCGTCTCCAGCCTCTACGAACGCACCGGCCTGTTCCGCGTCTACTCCAGTCGTGTACTGCCTGGCATGGTGCAGACCGCCGAGTACACCGATGCCGTGCTGCGCTCGATCCAGCGCGAGCGCGTCGCTGTCGACGACGTGGACGAAGCCGTGCAGGCACGCATGGAGCGCCAGGATTCCCTCTTCTCCGGCCGCCACCGGTTCGGTCTGCTGGTCGAGGAGTACGTTCTACGCTCCGCCGTGTGCGACCGACGCGTCATGGCCGCCCAACTCGACCACCTGATCGCGGTCGGGACCAAGCCGTTCGTCAGCCTCGGCATCATCCCCATCGGCGTCGGCCGCGCTCATCTGCCGGCCGAAGACTTTTACCTGTTCGACGAAGCC
This sequence comes from Streptomyces sp. NPDC091287, assembly GCF_044768525.1. NCBI lineage: Bacteria > Bacillati > Actinomycetota > Actinomycetes > Kitasatosporales > Streptomycetaceae > Streptomyces > Streptomyces sp. NPDC091287. The sequence continues at coordinate 228,244 of NZ_JBIVUV010000006.1, read as the reverse complement.
GAGGTGGCCGTCGAGTTGACGTCCGGCTACCTCCGCATCACCCAGCCTCGGGAGGTCGCCGACTACACCCGCGCCTTCATCGACATGGCGAACATGGCCGTACACGGCACACAGGCCCGCTGCCTGATTCGTGCCGCGATCAACGCACTTGGGTGACGCCCCGCAAGAAGTCGCAACTTCGTTGGAGGCAGCTCCCCACTCTCCCTAGCGTAGTGACGGCCTCCCTGAGGCGAGCGGGGCGGACCCACCACCAAGCACCACTCGAAAGGCCGTTGAGAGGAGCACCACCATGAGCAGGACCACCATCGAACACCGCGAACTCGGCCGCTTCCTGGCTGTCGCCGGGCAGCAGTTCACCGACGGCGGGGGCCCCGCCGAGATGTTCTCCCGAGCCGTGGACGCAGCCTGGCACCAGATGCTCGGCAGCCACGAGTACGAGGCGTTCAGCACCGAGCACGCCGGGACCGTCCTGAGGCACCGCGAGATGAACGGCTCCGGCCTGATTGGCTGGGTGACCACGTACGAGAAGGCGTACGGGCCCCTGCCCGAGATCTGGTTCACCAACGCCGACGGCCTTCTCGACGAAGGCGCCCTCGCCCGGTACAAGGAGACGGGCAATGTCGTGGCCGAGTGGGACTGCGGCCCCACCACTGGGGACGGCGACGACGCCGCGCCGGGCAGTCGGTGACCTCTACGCGGACCGATGGAGCGTCCCGGCCCACCGCTGGGGCGCTCCGCCTCGTCGAAGCCAGCACGGACAGGCCGAAGTCCATCGACATCACGGGGTACGTGGAGCGGATGATGGCTCACTGCCCCTATTTGTCACCCTCCATCGAGCGAGGGTTGACCACCTGGACCGTCTACCGTGCCGATGGCAGCGCGGATGCCGTGGAAGCCGGACTGTTTCATGCCGGGGCGCAGGCCGCCGAGTGGCTGCGGCCTCTGATCCACAGGCCGTACGGGTTCCTGCGGTGCGAGAACGTCGTCCTCCTGGGCGCGGTGCCCGACGTCCGGCACCGCGATCTGTTGGCATGGCCGCACTGGGCCCTCAAGAACTTGTACGGCCCCGTCGGGGTCATGTTCGGCAAGTTCTACGCCGACGAGGAAGAGGCCACGCGGGCCGGCGAGCCCCTCCCTGTCGCCCCGGTTTCGTATCTTCCCGTGAGGGCCGCCATCCGCCGACGCGACCCGCAGTTCCTCCGCGCGACCCCTGACTTGGCCGCCGCGCTCTCGGTGGCGGACGACGACGGCCGCGATGTCTTCGAGCAACTCCCCGACGAATGGCAGGAGATCCGCACATGGACCCAACGCTTCCTCCCCCCGGTGAAGCAGTCGGCTTCCTCAAGGTCCACGTCGGCGAGCCCGTCGCTACTCGGCTCCTGAGCGACCGACGCGGCTCACGGGCCTGGAAGATCGAAGGCCCCCGGGGCGTCGTCGCGTTGAAAGCCAACAACCCGGACGACGACACCGCCCGTGACAAGGCCGCCGAGATGGCGCAGGAGGACGGTCACCTCGTCCGCCTCACCGACGCGGGTGCGATCTCTCCCGGCTACCGGGTCGACGCCGGAACCTGGGAGGGTGGGAACTGGCTCGCTGTGCGATGGGTCGACGGCATCCCTGTGTGGCGCGCGTTCGCCCCTGCACGCGGGCCCAAAAGCGATCGCCCTTCCCTGCGCCCCTGGCTTCTGGGCATCGCCCGGACGTGGGCCGAGCGGCTGGCACTGTTGCACGCCGCCGGGTGGGCGCACGCGGACGTCCAGCCGACCAACACCCTGATCACGAAGGCCGGGGCCGCTGCGGTCATCGACTACGCCCTCGCCTGCGGCCCCGGCGACCGGCCCCATCTCCCCTATCGAGGCGCGCTCACTCACACCACCGCACCCGAGATCGCGGATGTCATCCTCTCCACCAGCGCCGACATCCACATCCGGGCGGAGCCGCCGGCGGACATCTGGGGACTGGGTGCGTCGCTGTTCTGGTGCTGGACAGGACACCGGCCGGTCTCCTACGAGGACGGGGCCCCGCGAGAGGACAAGCTCAACGCCATCTCGAAGGCCGCCACCTTTCCGCTCGACGACGTCCGCCCGTGGGCGTTCAGCGAGTTCGAGAACGTGATCCGCGCATGCCTTGCCCCGGCACCGGAGGACCGGCCGTCCGCGAACGACTTGGCCGCACTCCTCAGCGCCTCATGATCATGCTCAGGTTCCTCACGGCCACCGATGCCCCAGCCGTCCGCCGCGTCTACAGCGGAGCCGCCACCAGGTTCCTGGGGCGCTCCGCGATGACCTCCCAGGAGGCCGGGGAGTACGTGTCGCGTGTGCGCGAGTGGGCTGCAGCCGCACCGGTCGAGCAGTACGTCCTCGGCGTGGACGTATCCGGAGACCTGCTCGGCGTCGTCAAGCTCGGTCGCCGACCCAGCGGTCACGGTCGAGTGAGCTACGTCCTGCGCGAGGACCGCTGGGGCCAGGGCTACGCGACGGGGGCCGTCGAGGAACTCGTCACCTTCGCCTTCGCCACCGCCGGCCTCGATTCCCTCGGTGCCAGGCATCGTCCCGACAACCCCGCCTCGGGACGGGTACTCATGAAGGCAGGCTTCACACGGGTCGGGGAGGTGAACGCAATGATCGAGTATCGCCTGTAGGCCGGCTCCGATGCGGGAAACGCGGAAGGGGCCTGTCCCACGCGGCTGCGTGGGACAGGCCCCTTCCGGGTTGTGAGGTCAGGCCTTCGCCGGCTCGGCCTCGCGGGCCTCCTCCGGCTCCGCCCGGTCCGGTACGCCCGTCTTGGCGGCGCGCTTGGCCGCCTTCTTCTTGGCGCGGCGCTCCTTGCGGAGCTCGACCATCGCGTACAGCGTCGGCACCAGCAGCAGGGTCAGCAGCGTGGAGCTGATCAGACCGCCGATCACCACGACGCCCAGCGGCTGCGAGATGAAGCCGCCCTCGCCGGTGACGCCGAGCGCCATCGGGAGCAGGGCGAAGATGGTCGCGAGCGCCGTCATCAGGATCGGGCGGAAGCGGTGGCGGCCGCCCTCGATGACGGCTTCCACGATGCCGAGGCCCTGGGCCCGGTACTGGTTGATCAGGTCGATCAGCACGATCGCGTTGGTGACCACGATGCCGATGAGCATCAGCATGCCGATCATCGCGGGGACACCCAGCGGGGTGCCCGTGATGAGCAGGAGGGCCAGCGCGCCGGTCGCCGCGAACGGGACGGAGACCAGCAGGATCAGCGGCTGGACGAGCGACCGGAAGGTGGCCACCAGCAGCATGAAGACGATCGCGATGGCCGCCAGCATGGCGAGGCCGAGCTGCGCGAAGGCTTCGTTCTGGTCCTCGGTGACGCCTCCGATGGTGGCGGTGGCGCCGTCCGGGAGGTCCAGGGCGTCGATCTTCTTGGCGAGATCGGTGCTGACCGCGCCGGTGTTGTCGCCGACGGGCTTGGCGGTGATCGTCGCCGAGCGCTGTCCGTCGATCCGGGTCATCGAGACCGGGCCGGGGACGACCTTCACGTCGGCGATGTCGCCGAGCTTGACCGGGCCGAGCGGCAGGGCCTTCAGCTCGGCCACGGTAGCGGCAGGGGCGGAGGACCGGATGACGACGTCGCGCTCGGTGTCGTCCAGCGTCGCGGTGCCGGCGGGCGTGCCGCGTACGGCTCCGGCGACGATGCCACCCAGCGTGGCGGAGTCGAATCCGGCGGCGGCCGCCTTGTCGTTGGCGGTGACCGAGATGCGCGGGACACTCTGCGCCAGGTCGCTCTGGACGTCGGTGACGTCCTTGATGGTGTCGACCTCGGCGCGGACCGCCTCGGCCGCCTTCTTCAGGGCGTCCCCGTCGGCGGCCTTGACCACGACGCTCAGGTCCTGGGAACCGAAGCCGTCGCCGGCGGCGATGGTGGTGTCGCCGATGCCGTCGAGCTTGCCGAGGGCCTCGTCGATGCGGTCCTGGGCGTCCTCGTAGTCCGCGGCGTCCTTCAGGGTGACCTGGTAGGTCGCCTGGTTGGCGCCGGTGCCGCCGCCGAAGGCGGCCATGAAGCCGGAGGAGCCGACGGTGACCTGGTAGTCCTTGACGCCCTTGTCCTGCTCGATGACCTTCTCGACCTTGCGGGCCGCCTCGTCGGCGGCTTCCAGGCTGGTGCCGGGGGTGAGTTCCTGCTTGACGCTCAGGACTTCCTGCTCACCGGCGTCGAAGAAGTTCGTCTTGAGCAGCGGGACCATCCCGAAGGTGCCGAAGAGCACGGCGACGGCGATGACGAGGCTGGTGATCCGGCGGCGGGTCGCGAAGCGCAGGACCGGGACGTAGATCCGCTGGAGCCTGCTCGCCGCTTCCTTCTCCTCGGCGAGGCGGCGGGCCTCCGCCGCGTCCTCGGGGGTGCCCTTGGGCGCGCGCAGGAACCAGTACGACAGCACCGGAACGACGGTCAGCGAGACCAGCAGGGAGGCCAGCAGCGCCGCGGTGATGGTCAGCGAGAACGAACCGAAGAGCTGGCCGACCATGCCGCCGACCAGCCCGATGGGCAGGAAGACCGCGACGGTGGTGAGCGTGGCTGAGGTGACCGCTCCGGCGACCTCCTTGACCGCGTTGATGATCGCCGCGTGGCGCTCCTCGCCGTAGCCGAGGTGACGCTTGATGTTCTCCAGGACCACGATCGAGTCGTCGACGACCCGGCCGATGGCGATGGTGAGCGCGCCGAGCGTGAGCATGTTGAGCGACAGGTCGCGGGTCCAGAGGACGATCAGCGCGAGGACGATCGAGAGCGGGATGGAGACCGCGGTGACCAGCGTCGAGCGGATCGAGGCGAGGAAGACCAGGATCACGACGACCGCGAAGACCAGGCCGAGCGCACCCTCCGTGGTCAGGCCCGAGATCGACTTGGAGACGGCGGGGCCCTGGTCGGAGACGACCGTCAGCTCCGCGCCCTTGCCGAGGTCCTTGCGGAGGTCGGGGAGCTTGTCCTTGACGGCGTCCGAGATGGCGACGGCGCTGCCGTCCTTGTCCATCGTCGCCATCACGGCGAGGCTCGGCCGGCCGTTGGTGCGGGTGATGGAGACCGCCGTGGACGGCTCCTGCTTCACCTCGGCGACGTCGCCGATGCGCACCGGCTTTCCGGGCGCGCCGCCCGCCGGGTCCTTGGCGACGACCTGGAGGTCCTCGATCTGCTTCAGCGAGGTGTAGGCCCCGCCGACCTGGATGGTGCGGCTCTTGCCGGACTCGGAGAAGGCGCCGGCCGGCAGGGTCGCGCCGCCCGCCTGGAGGGCCTGGGCGAGCGCGCCCGCGTTCAGGCCGGCCTTGGCGAGCTTCTTGTCGTCGGGGACGACGGAGACCTGGAGGTCCCGCACGCCGTCCACCGTGACCTGGCCGACGCCCTCGATGTCCTGGAGGGCCGGGACGACCGTGCGGTCGAGCTGGTCGGCCAGGACCTGCTGGTCCTTGTCGGAGGTGACGGCGAGGACCACGGTCGGGATGTCGTCCGTGGAACCGGCGACGACCTGGGGGTCGACGCCGTCGGGCAGCTGGGCGCGGGCCCGGTTGACCGCCTGCTGGATGTCGGCGACGAGCTGCTTGGTGCCCTCGTCGCCGAAGTCGAAGGTCGCCATGATGAGGGCGTTGCCCTCACTGGCGGTGGAGGTGATGCCCTCGACGCCGTCGACGGCCTTGAGGGAGTTCTCCAGCGGCTCGACGACCTGCTTCTCGACCACATCGGGAGACGCACCCTGGTAGGGCGCCAGCACCGAGACCATCGGCAGTTCGATGGTGGGCAGCAGCTGCTGCTTGAGCTGCGGGATCGCTATCGCGCCGAAGACCAGCGCGACAATCGAGATCAGCCCGATCAGGGCCCTTTGCGCGAGGCTGAATCTGGACAGCCAGGACATGGGTAGGGTCTCTCTTCTGTGGCGTACGCGGCAGAGGGCGGGGAGGGGGAAAACGTCAGGGACCTACACCTCCAGCCCAGTCCTACGATCTCCGCTCCGGGCCGCCGAAACGTCGCCCCCCGGGCTGCTTTCTTATGCCGCGCATACCGCAGGTGGAGTACGCCGCAGTACGCCGAAACTCCACCCGGTCAGTCCGCCCGGGGACGCACCAGGCCCGATTCGTAGGCGATTACCACCAATTGAGCCCGGTCCCGGGCTCCCAGCTTCGCCATCGCCCGGTTCACATGGGTCTTGACGGTGAGCGGGCTGACCGACAGCCGCTCGGCGATCTGGTCGTTCGAGTGGCCGCCCGCGACCTGCACCAGCACCTCGCGTTCGCGGCCGGTGAGCGCCGCCAGCCGCTCCGCGTACTCCGCGCTGTCCGGCCCCTCCCCCGAACTGCCGCCCTGGGCCAGGAACGTGGCGATGAGCCCCTTGGTCGCGGCGGGCGAGAGCAGCGCCTCGCCGGCCGCGGCGATCCGGATGGCGTTGAGGAGCTCCTCCGGCTCCGCGCCCTTGCCGAGAAAGCCGGAGGCTCCGGCACGCAGCGACTGCACCACGTACTCGTCGACCTCGAAGGTGGTGAGCATGACCACCCGCACCGCGGACAGCTCCGGGTCGGCGCTGATCATGCGGGTGGCGGCGAGTCCGTCGGTGCCCGGCATCCGGATGTCCATGAGCACCACGTCGGCGCCCGAGGCGCGGGCCAGCTCGACGGCCTGGGCCCCGTCGGCGGCCTCGCCGACCACTTCCATGTCCGGCTCGGAGTCCACCAGCACCCGGAACGCGCTGCGCAGCAGCGCCTGGTCGTCGGCGAGCAGCACCTTGATGGGAGCCTGCTGCGGCGCAGTCGTCGCTTCCGGTGCCGGTGTCGGCTGGGTCATCGGCAGAGCCTCGTTCCGCCCGCTGTGCCCGGCCGCTCCGGTTCACCCTTGCGGGCCTCGACCGGAAGGATCGCATGGACCCGGAATCCGCCGCCGTACCGAGGACCCGCGGTGAGGGCCCCGCCGAGGGCGGTGACACGTTCGCGCATGCCGATCAGGCCGTGACCGCCGCTGTCCAGGTCGTCGTCGGCTCCGGCGCCGGGCCGACGGGGGGCGCACCCCCGGCCGTTGTCGAGCACGGTGACCTCGGCGGTGGCGCCCACCCGTACGACGCTCACCTCGGCCCTGGCCCCGGCGCCCGCGTGCTTGCGGACGTTGGTCAGGGCCTCCTGGATGACCCGGTAGGCGGCCAGGTCGACGGCGGCGGGCAACCGGTTCCCGTGGTCGGAGCCGGCCACCTCGACGGGGAGCCCGGCGTTGCGGAAGGTGTCGACCAGTTCGCCGAGGACGGCGAGCCCGGGGGCCGGTTCGGTGGGCGCCTCGGGGTCGCCCTGCTGGCGCAGGAGGCCGACGGTGACCCGGAGTTCGTTGAGCGCGGAGCGGCTGGCGTCGCGGACGTGGGCGAGTGCTTCCTTGGCCTGGTCCGGGCGCTTGTCCATGACGTGGGCGGCGACCCCGGCCTGGACGTTGACCAGGGCGATGTGGTGGGCGACGACGTCGTGGAGGTCCCGCGCGATCCGCAGCCGCTCCTCGGCGACCCGGCGGCGGGCCTCCTCCTCGCGGGTGCGCTCGGCACGCTCGGCGCGTTCCCGGATGGCGTCGACGAACGCGCGTCTGCTGCGTACGGCGTCCCCGGCGGCCCCGGCCATCCCGGTCCAGGCGAACACGCCGAGGTTCTCCTGGCTGTACCAGGGCGTCGAGCCGAAGAACATGGCGGCCGCCGTGAGCGCCCCCATGGTCAGCAGCCCGACCCGCCAGGTGGTGGGGCGGTCGGTGCGCGAGGCGACGGTGTAGAGGGCGATGACCGTGCTCATGACGACCGGGGCGGGCGGGTCCATCAGGATGTACTCGGTGGCCGAGAGGACCCCGGTGGCGGCGAGCACCGCCATCGGACGCCGTCGCCGCAGGACGAGGGCCACGGCGGCGAGGACCATCAGGAGCACGCTGAACGGCTCGGGGGTGCGGGTGCCGAAGGTCGGCCCGTGTCCGGTGCCCGGGTCCGCGAACGAGCCGGCGATCATCGCGACGAGGGAGCCGAGGGCGAGGGTCGCGTCGAACGCGAGGGGATGGTCCCGGAGCCAGCGGCGGGCGCGCGCGAAGCCGGACGAGAGGGTGGTCACGTCCAGCTACGGTACGCGGCCCCCGCTCGGGGACGGGACCTTCTCCGGGGAGGGGCCCGGAGCACCGCTGCCCCGCGTCCGGCGGACCGGGCGCGGGGCAGCGATGCGGGGTGCTGGTGCGGCGATCCACGGGCCCGCCCCGGTCGGTCTCAGTTGGGGATGAGCCCGCCGTCGCTGAGCATGGCGGTGACGTCTTCGAGGGTGGCGTCGGGCGCCGGCAGGATCAGCTCGGACGGCTCCAGGGAGTCGTCCGGCAGCGGAGTGCCGAGCTCGCGCACCTTGTCCAGGAGCGCGTGGAGGGTCGTGCGAAAGCCGGGGCCGTCGCCGCTCTCCATCTCCTTGAGCAGGACGTCGTCGAGCTCGTTCAGTTCGACGACGTGACTGTCGGCCAGCTTGACCTGGCCCTCCCCCATGATCCGTACGATCATGACGCTGCCTTACTGCTTGTCGAACTTGTGCGGGGACGACTGCTGCGACTGCTGCGCGCTGTCCTGTGCGCCGCCCTCGATGGCCTGCTGCGAGGACGAGGAGCCGCCGGCCAGCTCGGCCTTCATGCGCTGCAGCTCCAGCTCCACGTCGCTGCCGCCGGAGATCCGGTCCAGCTCGGCGGCGATGTCGTCCTTCGCCGTGCCGGTCGGGTCGTCCAGGGCGCCGGAGGCGAGCAGCTCGTCGATGGCGCCGGCCCGCGCCTGGAGCTGCTGCGTCTTGTCCTCGGCCCGCTGGATCGCGAGGCCGACATCGCCCATCTCCTCGGAGATGCCGGAGAAGGCCTCGCCGATCCGGGTCTGGGCCTGGGCCGCCGTGTAGGTGGCCTTGATGGTCTCCTTCTTGGTGCGGAAGGCGTCGACCTTGGCCTGGAGGCGCTGGGCCGCGAGGGTGAGCTTCTCCTCCTCGCCCTGCAGCGTCGTGTGCTGCGTCTCCAGGTCGGTGACCTGCTGCTGGAGGGCGGCGCGCCGGGACAGCGCTTCGCGCGCCAGGTCCTCGCGACCCAGCGCCAGCGCCTTGCGGCCCTGGTCCTCCAGCTTGGACGACTGGCCCTGCAGCTGGTTCAGCTGCAGCTCCAGGCGCTTGCGGGACGTCGCCACATCGGCGACGCCGCGGCGCACCTTCTGAAGCAGCTCCAGCTGCTTCTGGTACGAGTAGTCGAGGGTCTCGCGCGGATCCTCGGCCCGGTCAAGGGCCTTGTTTGCCTTCGCGCGGAAAAGCATCCCCATACGCTTCATGACACCGCTCATGGGCTTCGCGCGCCCCCTTCTGACGGACTGAGCTCCAGCACTCCCGATAGAACCCACAGTACGGGCCCTGTCTCTATTACCGCACTGTCCGAGACCCGATGTGCTCCTCCCCAAGGACGAGTGCGCCCCGTGAACACTCCCGCCCAGGGTGTAGGTGAGGCCCCGGGACATTCTGGTGACGAGTGCGGGAACGGGCGGTTGACACCCGTATCACCCCGTCTCGCCCCGGCGGGACACCTGTGGGGATGCCGTCCGTTGCCGGATCGTTCCCGCCCGGGTCTCCGGGCCCGCGCGCCGACCCCGTACCCTTGGGTTTTGTGTTCCGTAGCCGTGCCAAGACAGAGAAGGCCCCCACCGACAAGGTGACGGCGGACCTCTCCCAGCAGCCCCGCGACCCGCAGGCTCCCAAGGGTCGCCCCACCCCCAAGCGCAGCGAGGCCCAGACGCAGCGCCGTCGCGCCGCGTCCAGTGCGCCGACCGACCGCAAGGCGGCCATGAAGCGCCAGCGCGAAGCGCGGCGCACCGACCTGGCCAGGCAGCGCGAGGCGCTCGCCTCGGGCGACGAGCGCTACCTCCCGGTCCGCGACAAGGGACCGGTCAGGCGCTTCGTCCGCGATTACGTGGACTCGCGCTTCTGCATCGCCGAGTGGTTCCTGCCGCTCGCCGTGATCATCCTGATCCTCAGCGTGATCCAGGTGCAGAACATCCAGAGCATCTCGTTGCTGCTCTGGCTCGGCGTGATCATCCTGATCGTGATCGACTCGATCGGTCTGTCGATGCGCCTGAAGAAGCAGCTGCGCGAGCGCTTCCCGGACACGCCGAAGCGCGGAGCCGTGGCGTACGGCCTGATGCGCACGCTCCAGATGCGCCGACTGCGGCTTCCGAAGCCGCAGGTCAAGCGCGGAGAGCGGCCCTGAGCACGGAGGCCTCCGGCTTCACCGGGGTCTCCTCGGCGTGGATGGCAGGTCTCGGCGGCGTACGCAACCGGGTCCGTCAGGAGCTCGTCGCGCGGCAGCTGGACGAGCAGATAGCCGGGCGTTTCCCGGTGGGCCGGCGGCTGCGCGTCCTGGACGTCGGTATGGGCCAGGGCACCCAGGCCCTGCGCCTGGCGCGGGCCGGTCACTCGGTGACCGGCCTGGAGTCGGACGCGGAGATGCTGTCGGCGGCCCGTGAGTCCCTGGCGACCGAGCCGGAGGGCATCCGGGAGCGGGTCAGGCTCATCGAGGGCGACGGCCGGGACACCGGTGTGCACTTCCTGCCCGGCAGTTTCGACGTGGTGCTGTGCCACGGCGTCCTGATGTACGTCGAGGAGCCGGACCCGATGCTGGCCGGGCTCGCCCGGATGCTGGCCCCCGGCGGCCTGCTCTCCCTGCTCGTACGGAACGCGGACGCGCTCGCGATGCGCCCGGGGCTCGCCGGTGACTTCGGCGCGGCCCTGACCGCCTTCGACACCGCCACGTACACCAACCGCCTCGGCCTCACCGTGCGGGCCGACCGGCTCGACGCGCTGCGGGCCACGCTCGCGGGGATCGCCGCGCCGCTGCACGCCTGGTACGGGGTGCGGGTCTTCACGGACAACGTGCCGGACGGGGCCGAGCTGCCGGCCGAGGAGCTGGAGCGGGCCCTGACCCTGGAGGACCGGGCCGGGCGGACCGACCCCTACCGGGGTGTGGCGGCGCTGCTGCATCTGTGCGGCGTGCGCGGCTGACGCGGGCATCACGGGGGCGGGCCCGTTCGGCTCATCAGTTCGGGCACCCGAACGGGGCGGGCCCCAGACTCCGGATATGGACGTATCCCCCTCCCGCAGCCGGGCGCGCAGGCTGCTGCTTCCCCTGTCCGCGGCCGTCTGTGCCATCGCCCTGGCGGGCGGTTGCTCCGGTACGAGTCCGGCGGCTCCGGCCCCCGAAACCAGTGCGTCCGGTACGGCGCAGGGTTCGGTGAAGCGCGCCCCCGACGACCTGGAGAACGCCTACCAGGACGTCATCAACGACGTACTGCCGTCGGTGGTGCAGATCGACGCCTCGGAAGGCCTCGGTTCCGGGGTCGTCTACGACGACAAGGGGCACATCGTCACCAACGCCCATGTGGTCGGCGACGAGAAGACGTTCAAGGTCAGCGTCGCCACCGGGGAGGCGGTGCTGAGCGCCTCGCTGGTCTCCTCCTACCCGGAGCAGGACCTGGCCGTGATCAAGCTCGACGAGGTGCCGGACGGGCTGAAGCCCGCGACGTTCGGCGACGCGGAGCAGGTCGAGGTGGGGCAGATCGTGCTGGCGATGGGCTCGCCGCTGGGCCTGTCCAGCAGCGTCACCCAGGGCATCGTCTCGGCGCTCGGCCGGACCGTGAGCGAGAGCCGGGCGGGCGGCGGCACGGGCGCGACGATCGCCAACATGGTGCAGACGTCCGCGGCGATCAACCCGGGCAACAGCGGCGGGGCGCTCGTCAACCTCGACAGCCAGGTGGTCGGCATTCCGACCCTCGCGGCGACCGACCCGCAGATGGGCGACAGCGCTGCGCCGGGCATCGGCTTCGCGATCCCCGTCTCGATGGTGAAGACGGTCGCCGACCAGATCATCAAGGACGGCAAGGTCACCGATTCGGGCCGTGCCGCGCTGAACATCACGGGCCGTACGGTCGTCGACGACAACTACCGCCCCGCCGGGGTGGCGCTGGTCAGCGTGGACCGGGGCGGCGCGGCGGACGACGCGGGGCTGAGGCCCGGGGACACCATCACGAAGATCGGGGACAGCGAGGTCACCACGATCACCTCGCTCTCCGAGGCGCTGGCCGGCGACAAGCCGGGACAGAAGGTGACCGTGACGTACACCCGCGACGGCGACAGCCGGACGGCGGAGGTCACGCTCGGGGAGATCTGAGCGCTCGGGGAGAGCCGAGGGCTCAGGGAGAGCCAAAGGCTCAGGGAAAGCCGAGCCCGTACGGCCGAAAGGGCGGGCGGTACGGGGAGACCCCCGTACCGCCCGCCCTTTCACCGCCCGTTCCCGCCCCGGGGGCGCTGAGGGTCAGGCGCTGTCGGCCTTCAGGCTCATCGGGCCGTAGATCTTGGTGGTGTCCTCGAAGAGCGTCACCTGTGCGGCGCCGCCCTCCAGGAGCTCCTTCCAGAACTCACCGATCCAGGACTCCGCGTCGCCCTGGGTGGTGAACTCCTCCGGCTGCAACGCCGGCTCCGTCTCCGTACCGTCGGACTTCTCGAACCGCCACGTCCACGCCATGCCAGCCTCCTGGGTCACGTTGCTTCCCGAAGCGTAGCCGGACGCGCACCTCGCGCGGGGACACGGGAGGATCAAGGTGTGGAACTGACTCTGCTCGGCACCGGAGCCCCCGACGGGCTGCCGCGCCCCTCCTGTCCCTGCGCCGCCTGCGCCTCGGCCCGCGGCCCGTGGGCGCGGGCCGCGACGGCGCTGCTGGTCGACGACGCGCTGCTGCTGGACCTCACGCCCGGGGCGGTGTTCGCCACCGCCCGTGCGGGGCGTTCGCTGGGCGCGGTCCGGCAGGTGCTGCTCACGCACCCGCACGACGGGCCCGCCGTCGAGCTGCCCGCCCTGCTGCCGGCGGCCGGCCGGGTGCCGGACGGCCAGGTCCTGACGCTGATCAGCGGGCACCGGGTGCGGGCGATGGCGATGGACGCCCCGGGGACCGGGTACGAGGTGACCGCCCCGGAGGGCGAGCGGCTGCTGTACCTGCCGCCGGGGGCCGCCCCCTCCGGCCTGTCCGAACAGGTGGACCGGCCGCTGGACATGGTCGTCCTCGATGTGATCGGGCGGCCCGACGCGGTGGCCCGGCTGCGGGCGGCCGGAGCGGTCGGGCCGGCCACCGAGGTGATCGCGGTCCACCTGGACCACGACGCCCCGCCGGGCCCGGCGCTGGACCGGCGGCTGGCGGCGGCCGGTGCGCGGGCGGTGCCGGACGGGACGACGCTGGTGGTGGGCGAGTACCACGCGGTGCCGGACGTGCCGCGCCGGGTGCTGGTGACGGGGGGCGCGCGGTCGGGGAAGTCGCTGGAGGCGGAGCAGCGCATGGAGACGTTCCCGGAGGTGGTGTACGTGGCGACCGGCGGCCGCCGCGACGGGGACCGGGAGTGGGCGGCCCGGATCGGACTGCACCGGGAGCGCAGGCCCGGCGCCTGGCGGACCGAGGAGAGCTGCGAGATCGCGGAGCTGCTGCGGGCGGACGGGCCGCCGCTGCTGATCGACTGCCTGTCGCTGTGGCTGACCGACGCGATGGACCGGGTGGAGGCCTGGGAGGACGAACGCTGGCACGACGGCGGCGAGGCGGCGTTGCGGGAGCGGGTCGTGGAGCTGGTCGCCGCGGTGCGCGGGACCCGGCGGCCGGTGGTGCTGGTGACCAACGAGGTGGGGTCCGGGGTGGTGCCGGCGACGTCGGCGGGGCGGCGGTTCCGGGACGAGCTGGGGCGGTTGAACGCGGCGGTGGCGGCCGAGTGCGAGCAGGTGCTGCTGGTGGTGGCGGGGCAGGTGCTGGTGCTGCGGCGGTGAGGGCGGCTGCCGGGGGCGCCGTGGGCCGCCCGGCCTCCCGCCCTCTCCCGGTTCACGGCACGGTTCTCGGGGGTGGGCCGACCGGTACTGTTCCGGCTGGGGGCTGTCCGGTCCTGATCCGCCGGACACGCCCCGGGGGCCCGCCGCCGGGTTCCCGGACCGGACCCGACGTGACGACCCGCGAGGCAGACCTCCGTGAACCTGGACGACTTCTCCGACCTGATCCAACGCCCCGACGGGGGTGTGCGGCGCGATGCCGAGGAGCGGCGCGAGCGGCTGACCGTACCCCCGGGGGCGCTCGGACGGCTCGACGAGCTGGCCGAGTGGCTCAGCGCCGCGCAGCAGTCCGTGCCGGTCAGGGCCGTCGAGCAGCCGCGTCTGGTGCTCTTCGCCGGTGACCACGGGGTGGCGGAACTGGGCGTCTCCGGCCGGCCCGCGGGAAGCGCGTACGAGCTGGTGCGCTCCGCCCTCGACGGAGCGAGCCCGGTCTCGGTGCTGGCGCGGCGCTTCTCGGTGCCGATGCGGATCGTGGACGTCTCCCTGGACTGCGATCCGGAGCTGCTGCCCGAGTCCGTGGTGCGGCACCGGGTGCGGCGGGGTTCGGGGCGGATCGACGTCGAGGACGCGATCAGCGCGGAGGAGGCCGGGCAGGCGGTCCGTCTGGGCATGGCGATCGCCGACGAGGAGGCGGATTCCGGCACCGATCTGGTGGTGCTCGGCGACCTCAGCGTGGGCGGGACCACGGCCGCGGCCACCCTCGTCGCGGCGCTCTGCGGAACGGACGCCTCCGTGGTGACCGGTCGCGGCGGTGCGGGCATCGACGACCTGGCGTGGATGGTCAAGTGCGCGGCGATCCGGGACGCGCTGCGCCGGGCCCGGCCGGTGCTCGGCGACCAGCTGGAGCTGCTGGCGACGTCGGGCGGGGCGGATCTGGCGGCGATGACGGGCTTCCTGTTGCAGAGCGCGGTGCGCCGGATGCCGGTGATCCTGGACGGGGTCGTCTCGGCGGCCTGCGCCCTGGTGGCGCAGCGGGCGGCGTTCCGGGCGCCGGACTGGTGGCTGGCCGGTCAGGTCAGCGGGGAGCCCGCGCAGACGAAGGCGCTGGACCGGATGGCGCTGACCCCGCTGCTGGACCACGGCGTGACGGTGGGCGAGGGCAGCGGTGCGCTGCTGGCGCTGCCGCTGGTGCAGGCGGCGGCGGCGCTGGCCGCCGAACTGCCGGAGCGGGAACCGGAGAAGACTGTGGACGAGAAGGACGAGAAGGACGCGGAAGGCGTGGAAGCCCCGGAGTCGGGGCCCGAGTAGGAGGCAGTTGCCCTCGACGGGGTCCGAGGCTCCCGGCTCCCCACCGCGCGGACGAGATCGGCATCACTCGGGTGTCGCTCAACTGCGCCGTCTCCCGGTCCGTCTTCGAGAGGGGATCGCGGCTCGGCGCGCTTCCTCGCCGAAGCCGCGTACCGACCGACCGGGGGCCCGTTCCATGCTGTTCGAGAAGAGCGGATGAGCCGTCTCCCCGCCCTGCGCCGGGCGGCGGTACGGGAGTGGGGCCCGCTGTTCACGACCGTACGGCGGGGGCTCGCCGGACGCGGTGCGCGGGCGCTCGCGCTGACGACGGTCGCGGTGGCGCTGACCGCGACCGTGCAGCTGGTGCAGAACCAGCCCTGGGGCTACCGGCCGGTGCGGCTTCTCGGAGCCGTACGGGCCGAGGACCCGCTCTGGCTCGCCCTCGCGCGCACCCCGCTGTCCCTGTTCGTGCCCGCGCTCGATCTGCCGGTGTGGGGCGCGCTGGCCCAGATCCTGCTGGTGTTCGGCGTCGCGGAGGTGTGCCTGGGGCGCCGGCGCACGCTCGCGGTGGCGTATCTGGCGACGCTGGCCGGGACGCTGTACGCGCGGATCGGCATCGCGCTCGGGCCGGAGGTGTTCCTCGGGCTGCCCGCATCCGACGCGCAGGTGGTGGACACCGGCCCTTCGGCGGCCGTCGTGGGGCTCGCGGTGTACGTCTGCCACCGGCATCGCGCCCGGTTCACCGGGTCGCTGGTGGTCCTCGCGATGGTCGTGGAGGTCCTGGTCAAGGACAACCTGGCGGGCCGTGAGCATCTGGCCGCCATCGTCGTCGTCCTGGTGGTGTGCCGCGTACGGGAGTGGCGCGGGCGGCGGCGCGTTCAGGACCGGGGCGCGGGCGGCTGCGGGGCGCGGTCCGGGGCGCCGCCGATGAGGTCCTGGAACTTCCGGCGCGGCCCGGCCCAGCGCACGTCGTGGTGGTAGGCCCGCAGCAGTGCCCGGGAGCGGGCCCGGTGGCGGTGGCGGTAGAAGCGCCTGGCCCAGGGCGAGGTGGGGCGGGCCAGCCGGATCGCGCCGACCAGGGCGACGAACGGGACGAGGGTGCCGAGCACCGCCATCCGCAGCTTGCCCTTGAACAGGGCGATCAGGACGAAGCAGAAGTTGATCACGTAGCTCGTGATGAGGCTGAGCCTCCCCTGTTCCTCCTCGTCGGTGACGTCGTCGACGCCGAGCGGCGAGAAGCCCGCCAGGACCAGCGCCACCAGCGAGACGGTCAGCACGACCACCTCCACGCTCTGGCGGCCCTCCTCGGTCCAGTACACGTCGTCCAGATGCAGGATCAGGGCGAACTCGTCCAGCACCAGACCGGCCCCCACCCCGAAGACCACCGCGCAGATCCCGGCGGTCACGCCGTGCCGCCCGCCGGCGACCGCGCCGAATCCGCCGATCACCGACAGCACGACCCCGGGCACCACGTGGTGGATGTGCACCCCGCCCGGGGTGATGTTGCGGAACGGGCCCTTGCCGGCGCGGATCATGCGGGTGATGGTGCGGGTGATCGCGAAGGTCAGGACGAAGGCGGCCAGTGCGAGGAGCAGCGGCATCTTGCCCGGCTCCGCGATGTTGTCGTGCCACCAGTGACCCATGCCACCCACTCCCGATACGTCAGGTTTCACGGCGATTGATGCGTTTCGCCCAATCTATCGGTGGGGCCCAGCGGCTAGCCTGCGCGCGGTGACCTCCCTGAACAGCCACGGCATACGTTTCGCCTTCGGCACCCTGACCGTGCTGCCCGTCCGCGTGACCCTTTGGGACCGCGCGACCGCCCGCTCCGGAATGCTCTGCGCCCCGCTCGCCGGGCTCGTCGTGGGGCTGCTCGCCGGGGCCCTCGGCTCGCTGTCGCTGCTGGCGGGCTCGGGGCCGCTGCTCGCGGCGGTCGTCTCCGTCGCGGTGCCCGCCGCCCTCACCCGGGGGCTGCACCTGGACGGTCTGGCGGACACGGCGGACGGCCTCGGCAGCGGGAAGCCGGCCGAGGACGCGCTGCGGATCATGAAGCAGTCCGACATTGGGCCGTTCGGTGTCATCACGCTGCTCCTGGTCCTGCTGGCCCAGGTCGCCGTCCTCTTCGAGCTGTACGGGGAGGGCTGGGCGCACGGGGCCCTCGGGGCCGTCGTCGCGGGCGTCGCCGCCCGCCTCGCGCTGACCCTGGCGTCCCGTCAGGGCGTCCCGGCGGCCCGGCCGGAGGGGCTCGGCGCGGTGGTGGCGTCCACCGTCCCGGCCGGGTGGGCGCTGCTCGCGGCGGCGGTGACGGTGGCGCTGTGCGCGGTGGCGGGCGCGCCGCTGGGCCCGTACGGGGCGCTGCACCACGCGCTCGCGGTGCTCGTCGCGCTCGCCGCGGGCGAACTGCTGCTGCGGCACTGCGTGCGGCGGTTCGGCGGGGTCACCGGGGACGTCTTCGGGGGCGTCGAGGAGACGGCGGCGACGGCGGCCCTGGTGGCGCTGGCGCTCGGGACCTGACGGAGGGGCACATCGTCCGCCGTGCTTCCCGAGGGCCGTTCCGGACCGCCGCAACGGCCGGAAAAGGTCCGGGAAGCCCCGCCGACGTCACGGAGCAGGAACCGCGCGCGTAGGCTCATTCCCGGCACATCGTCGGGGCGTCTACGATGCGCCGGGCACGGTCGGCCCACCCCTCGACCGAACTCGAACTCAACGGAAGCGAGATTTCACCACCGTGACTGCTCTCACTCTCAGCACTGCCGGTGCGGCGACGCTGCGCGCCGACGCACTCGTCGTCGGCGTCGCCAAGGGCGCTGGGTCGAAGCCGGGGCCGGTCCTGGCACCCGGCTCCGAGGCCGTGGACAAGGCGTTCGACGGAAAGCTCGCCGCAGTCCTCGCGACCCTGGGTGCCACCGGTGCCGAGGGCGAACTGACCAAGCTGCCCGCCGCGTCCGGCCTCAAGGCCCCGGTCGTCGTCGCGGTCGGTCTCGGTCCGGTCCCGGACAAGGAGGACGCCTACGACGCCGAGGCGCTGCGCCGCGCGGCGGGCACCGCCGCCCGTGCGCTGACCGGCTCCAAGAAGGCCGGCTTCGCGCTGCCCGCCGCCTCCGTCGAGGACGCCGCCGCCGTCGCCGAGGGCGCGCTCCTGGGCGCGTACGCCTTCACCGCCTACCAGGGCGGCGAGAACAAGCTCGCCCCCAAGGACGCGAAGTCCAAGGACAGTGGCCCGAAACTGCCGCTCGCCGAGGTGACCCTGCTCGGCGCCAAGCCGCGCGACAAGGCCTACAAGGCCGCCGTCGAGCGCGCCCTCGCCCTGGTCGAGGAGATCAACCGGGCCCGCGACCTGATCAACACCCCGCCGAACGACCTGTACCCGGAGTCCTTCGCCGCCGTGGCCACCGCCGCGGGCAAGGAGCACGGCGTCAAGGTCCAGGTCCTCGACGAGAAGGCCCTGGTCAAGGGCGGCTACGGCGGCATCCTCGGCGTCGGCCAGGGCGCCGAGCGCGGCCCGCGCCTGGTGAAGCTCGCCTACACGCACCCCAAGGCGGAGAAGACCCTGGCCCTGGTGGGCAAGGGCATCACCTACGACTCGGGCGGCATCTCGCTCAAGCCGGCCGGCCACAACGAGACGATGAAGTGCGACATGGCCGGCGCCGCCGCCGTGTTCGCCGCCGTCGTCACGGCCGCCCGCCTCGGCCTCAAGGTCAACGTCACCGGCTGGCTGGCGCTGGCCGAGAACATGCCCTCCGGCAACGCCACCCGCCCCGGTGACGTGCTCCGCATGTACAGCGGCAAGACCGTCGAGGTCCTCAACACCGACGCCGAGGGCCGGCTCGTCCTGGCCGACGCGCTGACCCGCGCCTCGGAGGAGAAGCCGGACGCGATCGTCGACGTGGCGACCCTGACCGGCGCGATGGTGATGGCGCTCGGCAACCGCACCTTCGGTGTGATGGCCAACGACGACGCCTTCCGCACGTCGATCCACGAGATCGCCGAGGAGGTCGGCGAGCCGTCCTGGCCGATGCCACTCCCCGCCGACCTGCGCAAGGGCATGGACTCCCCCACCGCCGACATCGCCAACATGGGCGAGCGGATGGGCGGCGGCCTGGTGGCCGGCCTGTTCCTGAAGGAGTTCGTGGGCGAGGGCATCGCCTGGGCGCACCTGGACATCGCGGGCCCGGCCTTCCACGAGGGCGCGCCGTACGGCTACACGCCCAAGGGCGGCACCGGCTCCGCGGTCCGCACCCTGGTGCGGCTCGCCGAGCGCACCGCCGCCGGCGACCTCGGCTGAGTTCCCGCCTTCCGTCACGTACGGCCCCGGGCATAGGTCCGGGGCCGTACGTGTTCTCCGAGCGGAAGCGGCAAGGATGAGCGGGACAGGACGGATGGACGACGAAGGGCGAGCGGGTTTCGCTCTCGACGAA
This sequence comes from Streptomyces sp. NPDC091287, assembly GCF_044768525.1. Classification (NCBI taxonomy): domain Bacteria; kingdom Bacillati; phylum Actinomycetota; class Actinomycetes; order Kitasatosporales; family Streptomycetaceae; genus Streptomyces; species Streptomyces sp. NPDC091287. Next base: position 208,727 of record NZ_JBIVUV010000006.1, on the reverse strand, counting down.
CACCGCCCGAATCCGTAGGTATCTACGCAGCAGTAACCCTCCGGAACGGACGATCATCCGTTCCGGACCCGGGCCCCGCGTCCCGCCCGCCGTCGACAAGTGCGAAGATGGGTTCTCGGCAGGACAGGGCCCCCACCACAGGGCCGAGACAAGCGGCCGCACACCAGCCGACCGGCCGGTCACACCCCAGCGACGGGGCCCGGCGTACGGCGCACATGCATGGAGGACGTGACGTGGCGAACGACGCCAGCACCGTTTTCGACCTAGTGATCCTCGGCGGTGGCAGTGGCGGTTACGCCGCGGCCCTGCGCGGAGCGCAGCTGGGCCTGGACGTCGCCCTGATCGAGAAGGGCAAGGTCGGCGGCACCTGCCTGCACAACGGCTGCATTCCCACGAAGGCACTGCTGCACGCGGGCGAGATCGCGGACCAGGCCCGCGAGTCGGCCCAGTTCGGCGTGAAGGCGACCTTCGAGGGCATCGACATGGAGGCCGTCAACAAGTACAAGGACGAGGTGATCTCGGGCCTGTACAAGGGTCTCCAGGGACTCATCGCCTCGCGCAAGGTCCACTACATCGAGGGTGAGGGCAAGCTCTCCTCCCCCACCTCCGTGGACGTGAACGGCCAGCGTGTCCAGGGCCGCCACGTGCTGCTGGCGACCGGCTCCGTGCCGAAGTCGCTGCCCGGCCTGGAGATCGACGGCAACCGGATCATCTCCTCGGACCACGCGCTGAAGATGGACCGCGTCCCGAAGTCCGCGATCGTGCTGGGCGGCGGCGTCATCGGCGTCGAGTTCGCCTCGGCGTGGAAGTCCTTCGGCACCGAGATCACCATCGTCGAGGGCCTCAAGCACCTCGTCCCGGTCGAGGACGAGAACAGCTCCAAGCTTCTTGAGCGCGCGTTCCGCAAGCGCGGCATCAAGTTCAACCTCGGCACCTTCTTCGAGAAGGCCGAGTACACGCAGGACGGCGTCCGCGTGACGCTCGCCGACGGCAAGACCTTCGAGGCGGAGCTGCTGCTCGTCGCCATCGGCCGCGGCCCGGTCTCGCAGGGCCTGGGCTACGAGGAGCAGGGCGTCGCGATGGACCGCGGCTATGTCCTGGTCGACGAGTACATGCAGACCAACGTCCCGACCATCTCGGCCGTGGGCGACCTCGTCCCTACCCTCCAGCTCGCCCACGTCGGCTTCGCCGAGGGCATCCTGGTGGCGGAGCGTCTCGCCGGTCTGAAGACCGTTCCGATCGACTACGACGGCGTGCCCAAGGTGACGTACTGCCACCCCGAGGTCGCCTCCGTCGGCATCACCGAGGCCAAGGCCAAGGAGATCTACGGCGCGGACAAGGTCGTCGCCCTCAAGTACAACCTCGCGGGCAACGGCAAGAGCAAGATCCTGAAGACCGCGGGCGAGATCAAGCTCGTCCAGGTCAAGGACGGTGCCGTGGTCGGCGTCCACATGGTGGGCGACCGCATGGGCGAGCAGGTCGGCGAAGCCCAGCTGATCTACAACTGGGAGGCGCTGCCCTCCGAGGTCGCCCAGCTCATCCACGCACACCCGACGCAGAACGAGGCGATGGGCGAGGCTCACCTGGCGCTGGCCGGCAAGCCTCTCCACGCCCACGACTGATCCCCCGGTCCCGGGCGCGACGACCGACCACTTCCGCAATTTCGTAAGGAGCAACTGAAACCATGTCGGTTTCCGTAACCCTTCCGGCGCTCGGCGAGAGCGTCACCGAGGGCACTGTCACCCGTTGGCTGAAGGCCGAGGGCGAGCGCGTCGAGGCCGACGAGCCGTTGCTCGAGGTCTCGACCGACAAGGTCGACACCGAGATCCCGGCCCCCGCGTCCGGTGTTCTGGCCTCCATCAAGGTCGCCGAGGACGAGACCGTCGAGGTCGGCGCCGAGCTGGCCGTCATCGACGACGGCTCGGGCGCTCCGGCCGAGGCCGAGGCCCCCGCAGCCGAGGCCCCCGCAGCCGAGGCCCCGGCCGCCGAGCCCGCCTCCACCCCGGCCCCGCAGGCCGAGGAGGCGCCCACCGCCCCGTCGACCGAGACCGAGGCTCCGGCCCAGGCCCCGACCGCCGAGGCGACCACCGGTGGTTCGTCCGCCGAGGGCACCGACGTCACCCTCCCGGCGCTCGGTGAGAGCGTCACCGAGGGCACCGTCACCCGCTGGCTCAAGGAGGTCGGCGAGGAGGTGGCCGAGGACGAGCCGCTGCTGGAGGTCTCCACGGACAAGGTCGACACCGAGATCCCCGCCCCGGTCGCCGGTGTGCTGCTGGAGATCGTGGTCGGCGAGGACGAGACCGCCGAGGTCGGCGCCAAGCTCGCCGTCATCGGCGCTCCGGGCGCGGCTCCGGCCGCCGCTCCGGCGCAGCCCGCCGCCCCGGCCCAGGAGGCCCCGAAGCAGGAGGCCCCGAAGGCCGAGGCGCCGAAGCAGGAGGCCCCCGCGGCTCCCGCTCCGGCCGCCCCCGCCGCTCCGGCCGCCCCCGCGGCTCCGGCTCCGGCCGCTCCGGCCCAGGCCCCGGCGGCTCCCGCCGCCCCGGCTCCGGCGCAGCCCGCCCCGGTCACCCCGGCGCCGGCCGCCCCGGCCGCGCCCTCCGGTGACGACGGCGCGTACGTCACGCCGCTGGTCCGCAAGCTCGCGTCCGAGAACAACGTGGACCTGAGCTCGGTCAAGGGCACCGGCGTCGGTGGCCGTATCCGCAAGCAGGACGTCGTCGCCGCAGCGGAGGCCGCCAAGGCCGCCGCAGCCGCTCCGGCCCCGGCCGTTGCTCCGGCAGCTGCCAAGGCGCCGAAGCTGGAGGCGTCCCCGCTGCGCGGTCAGACGGTCAAGATGACCCGCATGCGCAAGGTCATCGGCGAGAACATGATGAAGGCGCTGCACTCGCAGGCCCAGCTGACCACGGTCCTCGAGGTCGACATCACCAAGCTGATGAAGCTGCGCAACCAGGCGAAGGCCTCCTTCGCCGCCCGCGAGGGCGTCAAGCTGTCCCCGATGCCGTTCTTCGTGAAGGCGGCGGCCCAGGCGCTGAAGGCCCACCCGGTCGTCAACGCCCGGATCAACGAGGACGAGGGCACCATCACGTACTTCGACTCGGAGAACATCGGCATCGCCGTGGACGCCGAGAAGGGTCTGATGACCCCGGTCATCAAGGGTGCGGGCGACCTGAACATCGCCGGCATCGCCAAGAAGACCGCGGAGCTCGCGGGCAAGGCGCGCGGTGGCGGCCTGAAGCCGGACGACATGTCCGGCGCCACCTTCACCATCAGCAACACCGGTTCGCGCGGGGCCCTGTTCGACACGGTCATCGTGCCGCCGAACCAGGCCGCCATCCTGGGCATCGGCGCCACGGTCCGCCGCCCGGTGGTCATCGACCACCCGGACCTCGGCGAGACCATCGCGGTGCGCGACATGACGTACCTCTCGCTCTCCTACGACCACCGTCTGGTGGACGGCGCGGACGCCGCCCGCTACCTGACGTCGGTCAAGGCGATCCTTGAGGCGGGTGAGTTCGAGGTCGAGCTCGGCCTCTGAACTCCCCTGCTGTAACCAGCCTCACCAGCGGCGCCCCCGTCCGGAACTCTTCCGGGCGGGGGCGCCGCCGTATTGTCTAAGCACCCCCGGCCGCCCGCGCGGCCGTGATGATGTAGGCAGCACCGGTCTGCCCTGAAGGAGCCCCTCATGACCCCGCCCGTCGTCCACTCGCTGCGCGAACAGATCCGCGAGCACATCGTGGAGGGGATCGTCAGCGGGCGCTGGAAGCCGGGTGAGCGGATCGTGGAGCGCCGCATCGCCACCGAGCTGGAGGTCAGCCAGACGCCCGTGCGCGAGGCGCTGCGCGAGCTGGAGACGCTCCGGCTGATCGAGTCGGCCCCCAACAAGGGCGTCCGCGTCCGCAATCTCACCGCGGCCGATCTGGAGGAGAGCTACCCGGTCCGGGCCGGCCTGGAGCAGATCGCGGCGGAGCTGGCGGCCCCGCGGCTCGGCCGGGACTGCTCGGCGCTGGCCCCGCACGTGGCCGCGCTGTACGAAGCGGACCGGCTGGCCGACGGCGAGGCGCAGGTGCGGCACACGGTCGGCTTCCACCGGGAGATGGTGCGGGCGGCCGGGAACGCGGTGCTGCTGCACACCTGGGAGGGGCTGGGCATCGAGGTGTTCACGGCCCTGTCGATCCGCTGGCTGGGCACGGTGCAGAAGTCGTACGCGGAGGAGCACCAGGCGCTCATCGACGCGTTCCTCGCCGAGGACCCGGAGATCGGGGCCCTGGTGAAGGCGCACGTGCTGGGCTGCGCGCCCCGCGCCTGACCCCTCCTGCGAGGCTCCGATCATCTGGCGCCCGGCCTGCTCTTCCGTGCAGGTCAGCGCCCTATTTGCACGCTATTTCGCGTCACTCCGTGCCCCCTTTCGAGGCACCCCATGCCACTTTTCTTCGTATCGAGAAGTTTTGCCTTCAATCCTTTGATCGATCATCGATCAGCGCCTTACAGTTCATCTCGCGGGCCCACCGGCCCCATCGCCCTGTCCTGCCAGCCAGGGCCTTCTCCACCCCCCTCCTCTCCGGAAGGCGGCGATCATGACCGACCCCGTAGGAAAGCTTCCGAGCGAGCTCGACCAGCTCCCGGACCGTGACCCCGAGGAGACCGCCGAATGGGCGGCCTCCCTGGACGCCGTCACCCAGGCCGCCGGCCCGCACCGTGCCACGTACCTGATGCGCCGCTCGCTGCAGCACGCCGAGGGCGCCGGTCTCGCGCTGCCCAAGCTGCTGGAGACCGATTACGTCAACTCCATCCCGACCGCCGCCGAGCCCGAGTTCGACGGCGACCTGGAGATGGAGTCGAGGATCACCGCGTGGAACCGCTGGAACGCGGCCGCGATGGTCACCCGGGGCGCCAGGTACGGGGTCGGTGGCCACATCGCCACCTTCGCCTCGGCGGCCTGGCTCTACGAGACCGGCTTCAACCACTTCTTCCGCGGCAAGGAGGGGGACGGCTCCGGCGACCAGCTCTACATCCAGGGCCACGCCTCCCCCGGCATCTACGCCCGCGCCTTCCTCGACGGCCGGCTCAGCGAGCGGCAGCTGGACAACTTCCGCCAGGAGGCGGGCGGCGACGGTCTGCCCTCCTACCCGCACCCCCGGCGGCTGCCCTGGCTGTGGGAGTTCCCCACCGTGTCGATGGGCCTCGGCCCCCTCTCGGCCATCTACCAGGCGCGCTTCAACCGCTATCTGGCCCACCGCTCCATCAAGGACACGGCCAACTCGCACGTCTGGGCCTTCCTGGGCGACGGCGAGATGGACGAGCCCGAGTCGACCGCGGCCCTCGCGCTGGCCTCCCGTGAGCAGCTCGACAACCTGACCTTCGTCATCAACTGCAACCTGCAGCGTCTCGACGGCCCGGTCCGCGCCAACTTCCGCGTGGTCCAGGAGCTGGAGGCGCAGTTCCGCGGGGCCGGCTGGAACGTCGTCAAGACGCTCTGGGGCAACGCCTGGGACGAGCTGTTCCAGCTGGACACCACGGGCGCGCTGCTGCGTCGCCTGCGCGAGGTCCCGGACGCGCAGTTCCAGACGTACGCCACCCGCGACGTCGCCTACATACGCGAGCACTTCTTCGGCGCCGAGCCCGCGCTCGCCGAGCTGGCGAAGCTGCTCACGGACGCGAAGATCGGCGAGTGTTTCTACACCTCGCGCGGCGGCCACGAGGCCCGCAAGGTGTACGCGGCGTACAAGGCGGCCGTGGAGCACAAGGGCGCGCCGACCGTGATCCTGGCCCAGACGGTCAAGGGCTACACCCTCGGCAAGGGCTTCGAGTCCAAGAACGCCAACCACCAGATGAAGAAGCTGTCGATCGACGAGTTCAAGGGCATGCGCGAGCTGCTCGGCCTCCCGATCCCCGACAGCGCCTTCGAGGACGGTCTCGTCCCCTACGGCCACCCCGGCGCCGACTCCCCCGAGGTCCGCTACCTCCAGGAGCGCCGTGCCGCCCTCGGCGGCCCCGCCCCGGCCCGCCGGATGCACGCTTCCGCGCCGCTTCCGCAGCCCGAGGAGCGCGCGTTCAAGGCCCTGTACAAGGGGTCCGGCAAGCAGGAGATGGCCACCACCATGGCGTTCGTCCGCCTGGTGAAGGACCTGATGCGGGACAAGGAGACCGGCAAGCGCTGGGTGCCGATCGTCCCCGACGAGGCCCGTACCTTCGGTATGGAGTCCCTCTTCCCGTCCGCCGGCATCTACTCGCCGATGGGCCAGACGTACGATCCGGTCGACCGCGACCAGCTGATGTACTACAAGGAAGCCAAGGACGGCCAGATCCTCAACGAGGGGATCACCGAGGCCGGGGCCATGGCCGACTTCATCGCCGCCTCGACGTCGTACGCGACGCACGGCGAGACGATGATCCCGTTCTACATCTTCTACTCGATGTTCGGCTGGCAGCGGACCGGCGACCAGATGTGGCAGCTCGCCGACCAGCTCGGCAAGGGCTTCATCGTCGGCGCGACGGCGGGCCGTACGACCCTGACGGGTGAGGGCCTCCAGCACGCGGACGGCCACTCGCACCTGATCGCGGCCACCAACCCGGCCTCGCTCAACTACGACCCGGCGTTCGCGTACGAGGTCGCGGTGATCGTCAAGGACGGTCTGCGCCGGATGTACGGCCCCGAGGCCGAGAACGTCTTCTACTACCTGACGGTCTACAACGAGCCGAAGCCCCAGCCCGCGATGCCCGAGGGCGTCGAGGAGGGCATCGTCAAGGGCCTGTACCGCTTCAAGGAGGGCACGCCCGCGAAGGCGGACGCACCACGTATCCAACTGCTCTCCTCCGGTACCGCGATCCACTGGGCCCTGGAGGCCCAGGAGTTGCTGGCCGCCGACTGGGGTGTCACGGCCGACGTCTGGTCCGCCACCTCGTGGGGCGAGCTGCGCCGCGACGCGCTGGAGGCCGACGAGGCGCTGCTCCGCGGTGAGCAGCGGGTCCCGTACGTGACGCAGGCGCTCTCCGGTGCGCCGGGCCCGGTGCTCGCGGTCAGCGACTGGATGCGCCAGGTCCCGGACCAGATCAGCCAGTGGGTGGAGCAGGACTGGTCCTCGCTCGGCACGGACGGCTTCGGCCTCTCCGACACCCGCGCCGCGGCCCGCCGCCACTTCGGCGTCGACGCCCAGTCGATCGTGGTGGCCTCGCTGGCCCAGCTCGCCAAGCGCGGCGAGGTCCCGGCCTCCGCGATCAAGGAGGCCCGGGAGCGCTACGGGCTCTGAGCCGTCAGCCCGACCCTGACCCCCGGTCCCCGGGGCGGAAGTGCCCGACAGCGCTTCCGCCCCGGCGGTCGGGGGTTCCGGCGTATCGGCGCGGGGTGGGGGCTGGGGGTTCCGGCGTGGTCCACCGTGCCGCTGCCGCCACAATGGGCCCATGCGTGCTGCCCGGCTGATCAAGATGGTGCTGCTCCTTCAGGCCCGCCCCGCGATGACCGCCGCCGAGTTGGCGGCCGAGCTGGAGGTGTCGGAGCGTACGGTCACCCGGGACGCGCAGGCGCTCTCCGACGCGGGCGTCCCGGTGTACGCGGAGCGCGGCCGGACCGGCGGCTACCGGCTCGTCGGTGGCTACCGGACCCGGCTGACCGGCCTCGCCCGGGACGAGGCGGAGGCGCTGTTCCTCTCCGGGCTGCCCGCCGCGCTGCGCGAGATGGGGCTGGAGGACGCGGGGTCGGCCGCCCGCCTCAAGGTGTCGGCGGCGCTGCTGCCCTCCCTGCGTGACGCCTCCTCCTCCGCCGCCCGGCGCTTCCACCTGGACGCCCCCTCCTGGTACCACGAGCCGGAGACCCCCGAACTGCTGCCCGTCATCGCCGACGCGGTCTGGGACGACCGGCTGCTGCGGGCCCGCTACCGCCGGGGCGGGGGCCGCGCGCAGGAGGGGCCGGAGGTGGCACGGGAGCTGGCTCCGTACGGTCTCGTCCTCAAGGCCGGGGTCTGGTACCTCTGCGCCCGGGCGGGCGAGGACTTCCGGGTCTACCGGATCGACCGCTTCACCGCCGTGGAGCCCGCCGAGACACGCTTCGACCGGGACGAGACCTTCGACCTGCCCGGGTTCTGGGAGGAGCGGGCCGCCGGGTTCGCCCGGTCCCTGCTGCGTACCGAGGTGACCGTACGGGTGTCCGGGCGCGGGGCGCGGATGCTGGCGTACACCGGTGACCGGGCGGCGGCCGCCGCCGCGCTCGCGGAGGCCTCCGAGCCGGGTCCTGACGGCCTGCGCACCCTCACGCTGCCGGTGGAATCACTGGACGTGGCCTACGGCCAGCTGCTGGCGCTGGGGCCCGAGTTGGAGGTCCTGGCGCCCGAGTCGCTGCGGGTCCGGTTCGCGGACGCCGCCGAACGCCTGCGCGAGATGTATCGCTGAAAGGCTTCAATTCGGTGTCTGCGCGTGCGGGAGCCCCCGGCAGGCACGATGCTGGACCCGTGATGGACGAAACGGAATTCTGGGAGATCATCGACAGCACCCGCGAGGCCGCCGAGGGCGACCCCGAGGACCACGCCGACCTGCTGGTGGAACGGCTGGTGCAGCTCGATCCCGATTCCGTGCTGGACTTCGCCCGGCACTTCGAGGCCCGCTACAACCGCGCCTACCACTGGGATCTGTGGGGCGCGGCGGCCGTGCTGCTGGGCGGGGCGAGCGACGACGCGTTCGACTACTTCCGCTGCTGGCTGATCGGCCAGGGCCGGGAGGTCTTCGAGGGGGCGCTGCACGATCCGGACGGCCTGGCGGAGCTGCTGGAGGACTTCGACGAGCAGATCGACGGGGACGGCGAGGAGCTGGGCTACGCGGCCGACGAGGCGTACGAGCAGCTCACCGGTGTGGTCGCGCCGGACCTGGGGCTGCCGCCGCAGGCCGCGGAGCCGCTGGGCTCCCCCGTCGACTTCGAGGACGAGGAGGCGCTCGCCGCCCGCTTCCCCGAGCTGTGGGACCGCTTCGGGCCCCGGTGACCCCCGGCGCTCAGATCCTCGGTGCTCGGGCACCCGGCGCTCAGGCGGGGCCGAGCGGGCGCCCCATGCAGACGTCGTCGACGTAACGTCCGTTCAGGAAGAACTCCCCGGGCAGCACCCCTTCGACGGCGAAGCCCTCGGAGGCGTACAGGGCGCGGGCGGGGTCGTTGTGCGCGAGCACCCGCAGCGTGATCCGGTTGGCGCCCTGGCGGCGGGCCTCGGCGAACGAGGCCCGCAGCAGGGTCCGCCCGACACCGGCCCCGCGCGCCCAGGTCGCCACGGCGAGGCCCCGTATCTGGCGGACATGGGCGTTGGCGGCGAGCGGGGTGGGCGGGACGAGACGTATGTACCCGGCGATCCGGGCGGTGCCGCCCTCTGTCTCCGCGTCCGCCTCCACCACGAGGACGTCCTCCGGCGGGTTCCGCTCCCCGAAGAAGGGGTCGAACGGGGGCACGGGCTTCGGCAGGACCGCGTGCAGCGTCGACCAGGTGGACCGGTCGAGCTCGGCGAGCTGATCGTCGTCGGCGGGCACGGCGGTGCGGACGGGGCGGAGGGTGAGTACGGCCATGGGGTCACTTTGTCACGCGGTGCGCCCGGTGTTCGAGGCATTTCATGGGGCAGGATGGGCCCATGCCGAGCTCCCGTATCGCCGTCAGCGGATCGTCCGGACTCATCGGAGCGGCGCTGGTGCGCTCGCTGCGCGCCGACGGGCACGAGGTGGCCCGCCTGGTGCGCCGCCCCGCCAGAACCGGCGACGAGGTCGAGTGGGACCCCAAGCGCGGTTACGTGGACGCGGCCGGCCTCGTCGGCTGCGACGCCGTCGTGCACCTGGCCGGGGCCGGGGTGGGCGACCACCGCTGGACCGACGCCTACAAGCGGGAGATCCGGGACAGCCGGGTCCTGGGAACCGCCGCCGTCGCCGAGGCCGTCGCCTCGCTCGACACCCCGCCCCGCGTGCTGCTCGCCGGGTCCGCCATCGGCTTCTACGGCGACACCGGGGACCGCCCGGTGGACGAGGACGCGCCGCCCGGGGACGGGTTCCTGCCCTCGGTCTGCGAGGAGTGGGAGGCGGCCACCGCCGCCGCCGAGGAAGCGGGTGTCCGCACGGTGCACGCGCGGACCGGGCTGGTCGTCGGCCGCGAGGGCGGGGCCTGGGGGCGGCTGTTCCCGCTGTTCAAGGCGGGGGTGGGCGGGAAGCTGGGCAACGGCCGCCAGTACTGGAGCTTCATCGCGCTGCACGACCATGTCGCGGCGCTGCGCCACATCCTGGACACCGAGGCGCTGACCGGCCCGGTGAACCTGACCGGGCCGGAGCCCGTCACCAACGCGGAGGTGACCGCCGCGATGGGGCGGGTGCTGCGCCGCCCGACGCTGTTCCCCGTGCCGGCGCCCGCGTTGCGGCTCGCGCTCGGTGACTTCGCGGAGGATGTGCTGGGCAGCCAGCGGGTGATCCCGGCGAAGCTGCTGGACTCCGGCTTCTCGTTCGCCTTCCCCGGCATCGACGGGGCGATCCGCGCCGCGCTGCGCTGAGCGGGCGGGGCGAGGGGGCCGCTTCCGTGCCGGAGGACCGGGTCCGCGCGCCCTTCACCACCTGCCGGGCGCGGTGCGTGCGACCCCGTGCCCCGGTGCTCCCCGGCGCGCGCGTCTGACGCGGTATCAGCCATCCTCCTAGCCTCGTTGCGAACTCCGGCATTCCGGGGGCCTGTTGGGGGCATGAGCCTCCCACCAGTCGCACCGACTCGGGGAGGGGCACGTGCGCAGCACGGCACACCACGCAGACGTGGTCATCATCGGAGCCGGAATCGCCGGCCTGTCAGCGGCCCACCTGCTCATCCGGGCGGGGCTCGGCGTCAGTGTCCTGGAGGCCGAGCCCCGGGTGGGCGGCCGGCTCACCACCGACGAGATGGACGGGTTCCGGCTCGACCGGCTCGGCCCGCTCCTCTGCACGTCCTGGCCCGAGCTGACCGGCACCCCCGGGCTCGGCGCTCCGGAGCTGCGGGAGTTCGCGCCGGGCGTCCTGGTCCACAGCGAGGGTCGTCGCCAGCTCACCGGCGACATACGGAGCGCGAGGGGCGCACTCAAGGCAGTGCGCACCCGTTCGAGCGCCCCCCGAGCCGCCCGGGCTCCCCGCGCGCCCTGGGCGGCGCAGAGCGCGTACGGGCACGAGCACGGTGCCCCGGCGCGCGGGGGCGGCCGGGGCGGCGTGGTGACCGGCGCGATCGACCGGGCCCGGCTGGGCGCGGCGCTGTCCCGGCTGGCGGCCACCCCGGAGGCCCGGCTCCTGGCCCGCCCGGAGCGGACCGTCGTCGGCGCCCTGCCCGGCGTCGGCCTGCCCGCCCGTACGGTGGACGTCGTCCTGCGCCCCCTGCTCACGGCCCTGCTCAGCGACCCCGTCCTCACCACGTCGAGCCGGCGCGCCGATCTCGCCCTGCGGGACTACGCGCGCGGCGGCCTGTGCGTACCGGCGGGCGGGTCGTCCGCGCTGCCGGAGCTGCTGGCGGCCGCGCTGCCGCCGGGCACGGTCCGGACCGGGGTGCATGTCACGGCCGCCGACATCACCTCCGTACGCACCAAGGAGCATGGTGAACTGGGGTGCCGCTCCCTGCTGCTGGCGACCGGCGCGGGGGCCGCGGCCGAGCTGCTGCCCGGTCTGCGGGTGCCGTCCTTCCATCCGGTGACGGTCCTTCACCACACCGCGCCCGCCCCGCCGCCCACGGGCAGGTCGCTGGTGCTGGACGGCGACCGGTCGGGCCCGGTGGCGTACACCGCGGTGATGAGCGAGGTCGACCCCTCGCGGGCGCCGGAGGGCCGGACGCTGATCACCTCGACGGTGCTCGGGACCCCGCCGCCGGACCTGGACCGCTCGGTGCGGGCCCACCTGGCGGCGCTGTACGGCGTTGCGACGTACGGCTGGGAGCTGCTGGCGGCCCATCACGACCCGGAGGCGGTGCCCGCGATGGAGGCCCCGCACGATCCGCGCCGCCCGGTGCGGGTGCTGGCCGGGCTGTACGTGTGCGGCGACCACCGCGACACGAGCACGGTCCAGGGCGCGCTGCACTCGGGGCGGCGGGCGGCCGAGGCGATCCTGACCGACCTGGCGGTCCCGGGCACGCACGAGGGGAGCCCGCGCCTGCCGGAGGCCGCGTGACGAAACCCGACCGGTGCGGCCGAGGGCGGTTCAGCCGAGGGCGGCGACCCGGTCGCGGTAGCCGCGTACGGCGACCGCGTCCCGGTAGGGCTCCAGGCTGCGCTCGAAGGCGCGTACGTACTCCGTGGCGCGCACCGAGCGCATCTCGGCCGCCTGCTGGGCCGCCTCCGCGCCCAGCACACAGGCCTGGTCCAGCTCGCCCAGGCCCAGCCGGGCCGAGGCGAGGACCACCCGGCAGAACAGCCTGCTGCGGGCGTACGCCGGTGCGCGCAGCTGGAGCGAGCGTTCGGCGTGCTGGGCGGCGGCCCGGTACTGCTGGAGGTCGCGATGGCAGTGGCCCAGCTCGTCGGCGAGCTGCGCCTCGTCGAAGGTGCGGGCCCAGTGCGGCACCTCGTCGCCGGGGCGTGCGGTCTCCAGGGCGTGTTCGGCCCGGGTCAGGGCGGCCGTGCAGGAGCGCGCCTCGCCGAGCACGCCGTGCCCGCGCGCCTCGACCGCGTGCAGCAGCGCCTGGACGAGGAGCGGGGCGGCCGAGCCGACGCCCTGCTGGGCCACGCGGGCGAGCTGGACGGCCTCCCTGCCGTGCCCCAGGTAGACCGCCTGGCGGCTCATCGTGATCAGGACGTAGGCGCCGTACCCGCGGTCCCCGGCGGCCTGGGCGAGCCGCAGCGCCTGGACGAAGTACCGCTGGGCCAGGCCGTGGGCGGCGATGTCGTACGAGGTCCAGCCGGCCAGCCGGGTCAGGTCGGCCACCGCGGCGAACAGCCGCCGTCCGGTGGCCTCGCCGTACGTGCCCCGGAGCATCGGCTCGGCCTCGTGTTCCAGATACCGCACGAGAGCCTGCCGGGCATGGCCGCCGCCGTAGGCGTGGTCGAGGGTGCGGAACAGCTCGCCGACCGAGCGCAGCGCGGCGACGTCCCCGCCGCCGACCCGCTGGCCTGGGCCGCGGTCCGTCTGGCGCTGGCGCGGGACCATGGGCAGCACCCCTGCCCCGGGCGACGCCCCGGCGGCGGGCGGGTGCGTAACGGAAGGGTGCGTGGCGGACGGGTGCGTGGCGGACGGGTGCGTGGCGGACGGGCCCGGGGGCGTGGGCCGCAGCGGCCCGGAGGCCGGGCGCGGGAGTACCCGGGCCTCGGTGCGCGGCGCCCCGTCCGGGCGGCCGGGCGAGGGGGCAGTGGCCTCTCCCCCGGCCCGGCGGGCGGCGGCGGCGTCCCGGGCCACCCATTCGTCGGCCCGGCCGATCAGCCAGTCACGGCTGGGGACGACGAGTCCGGCCGGGGTGAAGGCGATCTTGCGCAGCTCGATGTGGGTGCCGGAGTCCTTGCGCCAGAGACCGCTGACGATGTCGACCGCCTCGGCGGGGGTGGCCGCGAACTCCAGACCCGCGTAGACGGGCGCACAGGCGTCGAGCCCGAGGTCCTGCGCGGAGAGCCGCCGCCCCAGCCGCCGGGTGAACACCTCGGCGATCAGCGCGGGCGTGGTGCCGCGCGGCTGCTGCCCCCGCAGCCAGCGAGTGACCGAGGTCTTGTCGTACCGCAGGTCGAGGCCGTGTTCGAGGCCGAGCTGATCGACCCGGCGGGCCAGGCCGGCGTGCGAGAAACCGGCTTCCGCGATGAGTGAGGCGAGTCGGCGGTTGGGCGTGCGCTGCGGGGGTCGTTCCGACATCAGCTGTACGGTCTCCTGCCTTCGGGGCCGGACGGGCAGCCCTCATGGGAACGGCGCGAATTTAGCGGCCACCGGAGCGGTCACCGTCCCCCTTTGCTCCACGTTCATCCGATCGTGTGAGGATTCCGGACAGAGCTGACGGAAACGTCCGGCCTGTGGACGGTCCGGGCCCGGGCCCCCGCACCAGCCCCCGCACCTGCCGGGGGGCTGTTCGGGCGACGGTCGTACAGTGGATGTGGGCGCGATCAGTGCAGGGTTCCGTCACCCCGGGGACACCCCTCCGGGCACGCGGGACCCACGTAGGGAGGCATCGGTGAGCGAACTGCGGTTCGTCCGTCTGGGCTTCGGCGAACAGGCCGTCGAGTACACGGAGGCTTGGCAGAAGCAGCGCGAGGTGCACGCCGACCGGTTCGAGGACCGGGTGCCGGACACCTGTCTGCTCCTGGAGCATCCGCCCGTCTACACCGCGGGGCGCCGCACGGCGGAGAGCGAGCGCCCGCTGGACGGCACCCCGGTCATCGACGTGGACCGCGGCGGGAAGATCACCTGGCACGGCCCCGGGCAGCTCGTCGGCTACCCGATCCAGAAGCTGCCGCGCCCGGTCGACGTCGTCGCGCACGTCCGTCGGCTGGAGGACGCGCTGATCCGTACGGCCGCCGACTTCGGCGTGGAGACCTCCCGGGTCGAGGGCCGCAGCGGCGTCTGGGTGCTCGGCGACCCGGTCGAGCAGCGCCAGGCGCTGGGCGGCCTCTCGCTGGACTTCGACCCGAGACTCCAGGACGAGGAGTTCGACCCGCGGCTGAACGGCCCCGAGTACGCCCCGTCCAACGCGGGCCAGCGCCGCGAGGACCGCAAGCTGGCCGCGATCGGGATCCGGGTCGCCAAGGGCGTCACGATGCACGGCTTCGCCCTCAACGTGAACCCGGACAACACCTGGTTCGACCGGATCGTGCCGTGCGGCATCCGCGACGCGGGGGTCACGTCCCTGTCGAACGAACTGGGCCGGGAGATCACCATCGCGGAGGTGCTGCCGGTCGCCGAGAAACATCTGCGGGACATCCTGGAGAACGCGGAGCTCACGCCTCGCGTGGTCGAGCAGCCGAAGGCCACATCCACGGCTCCGGCTCCGGCTCCGGCCCCCGCCTAGGCCGTACCGACCCTGCCGGCCGTACCGACCAGTAGCACCGACCGCCGCCGCCGGCCGGGGAATAGGCCCCGTCGGCCGCAGGTTGGGCAGGCGTAAGGCCGTTTGATGTACGGGCGTACCCTGGTGTTCGCCAAAGAATCCAAAGCGATTCCCTCGCGCATCGCTCGCGCATCCCACGCGAACCCGACGCGAATCCAACGCAGCAGAGAGCAAAGGGGAGCCGGAGTGTCCGCTGTCGCACCCGACGGGCGCAAGATGCTGCGCCTGGAGGTCCGGAACAGCCAGACCCCCATCGAGCGCAAGCCCGAGTGGATCAAAACGCGGGCGAAGATGGGCCCCGAGTACAAGCAGCTGCAGCAGCTGGTGAAGGGCGAAGGGCTGCACACGGTCTGCCAGGAGGCGGGCTGCCCCAACATCTTCGAGTGCTGGGAGGACCGCGAGGCCACCTTCCTCATCGGCGGCGACCAGTGCACCCGGCGCTGCGACTTCTGCCAGATCGACACGGGCAAGCCACAGGCGCTGGACCGTGACGAGCCCCGCCGCGTCGGCGAGTCGGTCGTCACGATGGATCTGAACTACGCCACCATCACCGGCGTCGCCCGCGACGACCTGGAGGACGGCGGCGCCTGGCTGTACGCCGAGACCGTCCGCCAGATCCACACGCTCACCGCGGAGCGGGAGGCGGGCGCGACCAAGGTCGAGCTGCTGATCCCCGACTTCAACGCCGAGCCCGAGCAGCTCGCCGAGGTCTTCTCCTCGCGCCCCGAGGTGCTCGCGCACAACGTGGAGACGGTGCCGCGGATCTTCAAGCGGATCCGCCCCGGCTTCCGTTACGAGCGTTCCCTGGAGGTCATCACCCGGGCCCGCGAGGCCGGTCTGATCACCAAGTCGAACCTGATCCTCGGCATGGGCGAGACCCGCGAGGAAGTCAGCGAGGCGCTCCAGGACCTGTACGACGCAGGTTGCGAGCTCATCACGATTACGCAGTACCTGCGCCCCTCCGTACGGCACCACCCGGTCGAGCGCTGGGTGAAGCCGCACGAGTTCGTCGAGCTGAAGGACGAGGCCGACGCGATCGGCTACTCCGGCGTGATGTCGGGCCCGCTGGTGCGGTCCTCGTACCGCGCGGGACGTCTCTTCCAGCAGGCGATGGAGGCGCGCGGCGTCGCCGCCGCCGGCAGCACTCAGGCCGCACAGGCCGTGTGAATCCGCTCACGAGCGCATACCGAGCAGTAACCGCACCGTCGAAGCGGTCCGGACGCTCCCCGCAGGTCGGGGACGCGTACGGACCGCTTCGGCGTGCGCGGCGCCGGAATCAAGGCTTCATTGGTGTTTGACCGTCCGGTCATGCGCTGGTAACACCAAGCAGTGACCCTAGGTACACGTGCGGCAGCGACTCCAGCAGCCGCCGCCGTCACTGCTTCCCACACTCATCCGCGCCCCGGGGGCGCATCCATTCCGAGGGGGAACACCACGATGCAGGCCGCACCGGTCCGCGCCCACGCCCTTCCGTCCGTCACCACCGCCCTGCGCGCCGTCGAGTCGCTGCTGCTGAGCAGCGGCCAGCGCACCGCCCGCCGCAACGCCTGGACGGCCGTCCTGGAGGACCGCCGCCGTGCCAAGGACCGAGTGGAGGCCCAGCACGTGCTGGAAGCCGTGGCCGACCACCGTTCCTAGGTCGCTCCCACGCCACGTAAACTTCAGTACATGGCGAGGAAGGCAAAAACTGAAGGCGCGGACAGCGCCGAGAACGCAGGGCGGCTCAAGCAGATCGCCCTGACCTACAAGATGACCAGGCGGACCGACAGCAAGATCGGTCTTGTCGTCGCGGGTGTCGGAATCGTCACGTTCGGTGTCCTCCTCGGCATCGGCTTCGCGATCGGACACCCGGTCTATCTGGGCATCCTGGGCTTCGTCCTGGCCATCCTCGCGATGGCGATCATCTTCGGCCGGCGCGCCGAGCGGGCGGCCTTCGGACAGATGGAGGGCCAGCCCGGAGCGGCGGCCGCCGTCCTGGACCGGATCGGACGCGGCTGGACCACCACCCCCGCGGTGGCGATGAACCGCAGCCAGGACGTCGTCCACCGGGCGGTCGGCAAGGCCGGCATCGTCCTGGTGGCAGAAGGCAACCCGAACCGGGTGAAGGGCCTGCTGGCCGCCGAGAAGAAGAAGATGGCCCGCATCGTGGTGGACGTGCCGGTGCACGACATCATCGTCGGCAACGGCGAGGGCCAGGTGCCCCTGAAGAAGGTCCGCACCAAGATGCTGAAGCTCCCCCGCGTCCTGACCGGCCCGCAGGTGACCTCCACCAACGACCGGCTGCGCGCGATGGGCGACCTGATGAGCAACATGCCGCTGCCGAAGGGCCCGATGCCCAAGGGCATGCGGATGCCGCGCGGCGGGAAGATGCGCTGACCACGGCGACAGACGTGAAACGGGGCGGCCCCGGACCGGTGAACGGTCCCGGGGCCGCCCCGTTTCTCATGTCCGTACCGGGGGTGTCAACTCCCGTTTCTCATGTCCGTACCGGGGGTGTCACATCCGGACCTGCACGGCTCGCGACAGCCGGTCGTGCAGTCCGCGCCCGTCGCGGTCCCAGACCAGCGCGGGAATGACGAGCAGCAGCAGGACGGTCCGCACGACGACCCGCACGAACCCGAGCCGCCCGCCGTCGTCGGCGACCACCCGTACGCCCAGGAGGCGCTTCCCGGGCGTGCAGCCGATGGTGCCGACGGTCAGCAGGCTCATCACGAGGAAGACCCCGAGCGCCCAGTTCCCCGCCGCCTGCTGGTCACCGCGAGCGAGCAGCCCGTATGCGATCAGCATGCAGAGCGTCCAGTCGATGAAGAGGGCCCCGAAGCGCCGTCCGAGCGGAGCGACCGAGCCGGGCCCCTCCTCGGGCAGCCCGAGCCCCTTGCCCCGGTAGCCGAAGTCGGCGCCCATCTCCTCGGCGGCCGCGCGGGGCCCCGAGAGCCACGATCCGATTGCTTGCCTGTTGTCCACCCGTCCACGGTACTGCGCCCATGTTTGCCCCCGGCCGGGCGGGGCACCGGAAACAGTCGCGGAGATGCCGCCCGCCACCGCCCCGGTTAACTTGGGCGAAACAAATGGGTCACGCTTGAGAAATCACGCCTGCCTATGGTCGGGTCCAGCGTGTGCCACCGCACTGGCCGCACCACGAGCTACAACCCCGTCCCTCCCGGGCCGGGAGTAGGAGGAGTTGGATGTTCCAGAACGCCGACGAAGTGCAGAAGTACGTAGCGGACAACGACGTCAAGTTCATCGATGTCCGGTTCTGCGACCTGCCCGGGGTGATGCAGCACTTCACGATCCCGGCAGCGACCTTCGACCCGGCCGAGGAACTGGCCTTCGACGGTTCGTCGATCCGCGGCTTCCAGGCCATCCACGAGTCGGACATGGCGCTGCGCGCGGACCTGTCGACGGCTCGGGTGGACCCCTTCCGCCGTGACAAGACCGTCAACATCAACTTCTTCATCCACGACCCGATCACGGGCGAGCAGTACAGCCGTGACCCGCGCAACATCGCCAAGAAGGCCGAGGCCTACCTCGCCTCGACCGGCTTCGCGGACACCGCGTACTTCGGCCCGGAGGCCGAGTTCTACGTCTTCGACAACGTCCGCTTCCAGACGTCGGCGAACGAGAGCTTCTACCACATCGACTCCGAGGCCGGCGCCTGGAACACCGGGTCGGAGGAGAACAACCGCGGCTACAAGGTCCGTTACAAGGGCGGCTACTTCCCGACCCCTCCGGTCGACCACTTCGCCGACCTGCGTGCCGAGATCTCCCTGGAGCTGGACAAGAACGGCCTCCAGGTCGAGCGCCAGCACCACGAGGTCGGCACGGCCGGCCAGGCCGAGATCAACTACAAGTTCAACACGCTGCTCGCCGCGGCCGACGACCTCATGCTCTTCAAGTACATCGTGAAGAACGTCGCCTGGCGCAACGGCAAGACCGCGACCTTCATGCCGAAGCCGATCTTCGGCGACAACGGCTCGGGCATGCACGTGCACCAGTCGCTGTGGCAGGGCGGCGTTCCGCTCTTCTACGACGAGCAGGGTTACGCCGGCCTCTCGGACATGGCCCGCTACTACATCGGCGGCATCCTGAAGCACGCCCCGTCGCTGCTGGCCTTCACCAACCCGACGGTGAACTCCTACCACCGCCTGGTCCCCGGCTTCGAGGCCCCGGTCAACATGGTGTACTCGCAGCGCAACCGCTCCGCCGCGATGCGCATCCCGATCACCGGCTCGAACCCGAAGGCCAAGCGCGTCGAGTTCCGCGCCCCGGACCCGTCCTCGAACCCGTACCTCGCGTTCTCGGCTCTGCTGATGGCGGGCCTGGACGGCGTGAAGAACAAGATCGAGCCGGCCGAGCCGATCGACAAGGACCTCTACGAGCTGGCTCCCGAGGAGCACGCCAACGTCCAGCAGGTCCCGACGTCCCTCCCGGCGGTGCTCGACGCCCTGGAGGCGGACAACGAGTACCTCCAGGCGGGCGGCGTCTTCACGTCGGACCTGATCGAGACGTGGATCGACTACAAGCGCACGCACGAGATCGCCCCGATCCAGCTGCGGCCGCACCCGCACGAGTTCGAGCTGTACTTCGACATCTAGGACCGCCGCAGGTCAGGGGGTTCTCCTCGCACCTGGGCCGTCTGTGGGCCGTCGGCCGTATCCCTCCGGGGGTACGGCCGACGGCCTTTTCTCCTTCCGTCGCACCGCGACGGGCCCCGCACCGTCGTCGCCGTCGTCCTCGGCGGCCGGGCCGAACGCCGCGTCGATGGCCTGGTGCCGAGGAGCGTCTTCGCGGCCGTTCAGCAGTCATTAGCGCCGACGCAGAATTCCGGGCTCGTCATCTGGGCGAACCCGACTGCTGTCCGCGGTGCTGCGGAGCGCTCCTCGTCGATATCCGGCGTGCGGGCGACCGAGTGCTCTGGTCGTCCTGGAAGAACACCAGCAGCGTCCACGCCGCGCTTCGGACGACCTCCATTTCGACGCCGCCCAGTACGACGCCGAACTGGCCGGCGCAGCAGCCGACTTGACGTGGGAAGAGCCGATGGACACCGTCGCCCGGCGGCGATCCTGGCGGAGGACCCGCGCAGCACCGCCGAGCAGTGGGCCGACTGAGGCTCCCCGTACGGTCGTCCCTGGACGGGCCTACGCCGCCGGCGGCACCGCCTCACCGCAACGAAGGCCGTGCCCGTCCCGCCCAGTACTCGTCCGCCGTGATGCCCAGCAGGACCACGTCGTGGTACGTGCCCGCGAAGAACTCGTGCTGGCGCAGGCGGCCCTCCTCCACGAAGCCGAGTCTGCGGTAGAGGGCCAGGGAGGCGTCGTTGAAGGCGTAGACCTCCACCTCGCACTTGTGGGAGCGCTGTTCGGCGAACATGTAGGTGAGGACCAGTTCGGAGGCCTCGGCCGCGTAACCCTGACGGCGGTGTTCCCGGGTGACCTCGATGCCCGTACGGAAGCGGCCTGCCCGGGCGTCCGTCTCGCCGACCGACACCGCGCCGACGAAGGCGTGCTCGAAGCGGGTCTCGATGACCAGTTGGTACGCGGCCGGGTTCGGGGTCCGGCCGGCGCGCTCGGTGGCCCAGGCGCGGAAGCTCTCGTCCGAGCGGGGTGGCTCGACCACATCGGCGTTGCGGGCGTCCACGGTGTGCAGCGCCAGGGCCCTAAAGCCCTCCCAGTCCTGGGGTTCGACGCCCCGCAGGCGTACCCTCTCGCCGGTCCACAGGTCGGTCATCTCGCTCCAGCCAGGTAGGTGAGGTGCAGGGACAGGTCGGTCGGTCAGTCGGTCGGTCGGGCTACGTGGGCCGCGATGGCCCGTGCGCAGGCCAGGGACTCCGTATGTGTCGTGTCCACCTCCACGTCGTACGACACCCCTCGGTGCACCTTCTCCGCCTGTGCTGCGGCCATGCCCCTCGGGCGGTCGCCCCGGGCGATCTCGCGGGCCCCGGCGACGCTGCTCTCGCACCGGACGCCCACCCAGAGGACGTCCAAGCCCGTGAGCGCCTTGCGCCACGGCTCCTGGGAGGCCGGGCCGCCGAGGAACACGTCGTCGACGATGACCCTCGCGCCCGCCCGGGCCATCGCGGCGACGCCCTCGCGCCAGGCCGCCTCCAGCCTGCGGAACTGCTCGCCGACGGCCACGCCGCCGTCCGGGGCGAACGCGATGCCCGCCTCCGTCGTGCGCAGCGACGCGGGCAGCGAGTCCACGAACGTGTCGATCGCGGCGGCGAGCCAGGGGTCCGGCAGCTCCGCCTGGAGGCAGCGGACGATGCCGGACTTGCCCGAGCTGGAGCCACCGTTCACCACGATCACCTGGGTCGTCATCCGGTGATCGTAGAGGCAACCCGGGCGGTGTCCCAGGCACTTTCGGTCCGGTGGTGGATCCGGCACTCGCTCCCGAGGCGTGGTCGGCTCGACCTGCCCCGGCCGGCAGGGCCCGCACCACGCGGAATACACCCGCACAGGCAGGAGTTGAGGCCGGCATGACTCAAGGCCCCGCACCCCGCGCCCTGTCGGAGGACGAGCTGTCCGAACTACTGGGCACGCAGCAGTTCGGCACCCTCGCCACCAACAAGCGCAGTGGTCATCCTCACCTGACCACCATGGGCTACCACTGGGACGCCGCTGCGCGCATCCTGCGGTTCTCCAGTACCGCCGACCGCGTCAAGGTCAAGCAGCTACGGCGGGACCCGCGCGCGGCCCTGCACGTCCCGGGCGGTGACGTGTGGTCGTTCGCCGTGGCCGAGGGCGAGGCGGAGATCTCCGACATCACCACCGTCCCGGGAGACGCGACCGGTCGGGAGCTGCTGGACATCGCTCTCACGTCCGTTCGGCCCGCGGACGAGGCAGCCTTCCTGGAACAGCTGGTGGCCGAGCGGCGGGTGGTCATCCGGCTCGCGGTGTCCCGGCTGTACGGGACGGCACTCGACTTCGGCACCCCCTGAGCACCGTCCCGCCGAGGACGGCCGCACGCCCTTCAGGCGGGCTTGATCGTGGCGAGCTGGGCGAGCAGCAGGATCAGCCGGTACGCCGTCGCGTAGTCGGGGGACGTGAAGGTGACCGTACGAGCTCCCCCGGCGCGTGAGACGCCCGGCACGAGGGTCGCCAGATCGATGGTGTGGGGGCTCGCGAGGTCGACCTCCACGTCCAGCGGGGCGGGGGCGAGCGTCAGGGGCTCGATGGCCGCGCGGCGGGTCACCGCGTCCGCCGCCGCCCCGCGCAGCCGGTCCCGGGCCTCCTCCGGGTGCAGCGTCACGGCGGCCGCCATGCCCAGGGCCTCCTTGACCGCGACGGTGACCGTCCCGGGGACCAGGCCGGTCATCTCGGCGCAGGCCGCGTCGTCGCCGCTGAACAGGACGACCGGTACGCCGAGGTGGCCGGCCATGGCGGCGTTGAGCCCGGTCTCGCCCAGGGAGCGGCCGGCCACCCGTACGTCGAGGATCTCGCCGTTCATGGTGTGCGCCAGCACGCCCGGCCCCTCGCCCGCGCGGACGTGGTAGCCGACGAACAGCGCCGCGTCGGTCCCCTCGTCGAGCCCGGCGAGCATGTTCAGCGCGCGCGGCTTGCCCCGGACCAGGCGGGCCCGGCGGTCGAGCCGTTCCGGCAGGAGGTTGCGGAAGGTGCCGTGCGCGTCGGCGACCAGCACCTCGGCCGTGGGTTCGGCGTCCAGGACGCCCGCGATCACCGCGTTCGCTTCTGCCGTCATCAACTCCCGGCCGCGCTGGTAGTCGTAGCGCTCGGGGTTCGTCTCGGAGGAGTGGACGATCCCCGAGATGCCTTCCATGTCGACCGAGATGAGTGCCTTCATGGGTTCGGGAGCCTACCGGGGGCGGGTGGGGGGCAGGCCTGTGCCCCCGGCCGGACGAGCGGGCCGGGGGCACAGGGCGATCGACGGGCCGGGCTGATCCGCTCCGGTCAGCGGCCGTAACGGATCAGGGCGCGGACCATGCGGCAGGTGGTGTCGGACGGCGGGTGGATGCCCAGGCGCTCGGCGGTGACCCGTATCCGGTGGTTACCGGCGCTGGAGGGCTGGTAGACCCCGCTGTCGAGCAGGGCGATGGCCAGGCGCATGGCCTTGAGGCGGCGGTTGTGGGAGACGTACCACTCGCGGGGGCGGCCCGCGGGCAGTCGCTTCTTCGTCGGCGGGGTGGGAAGCGGCGGGTGGAAGGGCATCGGGAGCTGTCGGTCGAGCGGCTCGGTCGTGACTGTGGCAACAGCCATTCGGCATCCTCCTGGCAGCGTGGTGGAACCCTCACGAACTCCCTCCATTTTACTGCCCCCCACTGACAATCGCCCCTGGCCAGAGGCGTTTTCGGCAGTCCCTCGCGTACCCTTGGCCCCATGGAGATCTGGATCAATCCCGCCTGTTCCAAGTGCCGCAGCGCGGTGACTCTGCTGGACGCCGAAGGGGCCGACTACACCGTCCGCCGTTACCTGGAGGACGTGCCCTCGCCCGAGGAGATCCGGGCCGTGCTGGAGCGGCTCGGTCTGGAGCCGTGGGACATCACGCGGACGCAGGAGGCGGCGGCGAAGGAGCTGGGGCTGAAGGAGTGGCCGCGGGAGGCCGGTTCGCGGGAGCGGTGGATCGTCGCGCTGTCGGAGCACCCGAAGCTGATCCAGCGGCCGATCATCACCGCCGAGGACGGCACGGCCGTGGTGGCGCGGAGCGAGGAAGCGGTGCGGGACGCGCTGGCGCGGTAGCGGTCCCCGGCCCCGCTGGAAGTGACCTCGGCGCCCGGCGCCGATCCGGGCCCGGCCGCCCGGGGCGGCCCCCCGCGGGGGCCCTCAGCGTTCGTCCGTGCCCGCGCGCTTGGCGGTGGACAGGGCTATGCGGTTCCAGGTGTTGATCGTGAAGATCAGGGCCAGCAGGTGGGCCAGCTCCTCCTCGTCGAAGTGGGCCGCCGCCCGGTCGTAGACCTCGTCCGGGACGCCGGCGTCCCCGATCCGGGTGACCGCGTCCGTCAGGGCCAGGGCGGCCTGTTCCTGCTCGGTGAAGAAGTGGTCCGCCTCGTGCCACACCGCGACCATGTGCAGGCGCTCCTCGCTCTCGCCCGCCTTCCGCGCGTCCGTGGTGTGCATGTGCAGGCAGTACGCGCAGCGGTTCAGGTGCGAGGCGCGGATCTGGACCAGTTCGACCAGCGTCGGGTCCAGGCCCGCGCGGGCCGCCGCGTCCAGGCCGATCACGGCCCGGAAGACCTTCGGGGCGCTCCTCGCGAAGTCGAGCCTGCCTGTGGCGGTGTTGCTCCGGACGGTGGTGGCCGGGGTGGTGGTGCGGTCGTTCGTCTTGATCTGCGTCGTCGTCATGGGTACGAATCTAGAGCGACGGGCGACTGGGTGTGGGGTGCATTTCTATGACGGATTCATGGGTCAATTCCGCGGAGATCCTGGGCAGCGATCTGCCGCTGGAACTCTCCGGCACGGGCAACCGCCGGGCCCTGCTGATGGCGGCGCTGCGCGAGGCCGTGCGCAGCGGACGGCTCGCCCCCGGTACCCGGCTGCCGCCCTACCGTTCCCTCGCCGCCGATCTCGGCCTGGCCCGCAACACCGTCGCCGACGCGTACGCCGAGCTGGTCGCGGAGGGGTGGCTGGCCGCCCGGCAGGGCTCGGGGACCCGGGTCGCCGAGCGGGCCGTCCCGGTCACCCCCGTGCACCGGCCGCGCACCCCCGAGCGCGCCGCCCGCCCGGTCCATGACCTGGTCCAGGGGCAGCCGGACCCCTCGGTCTTCCCGCGCACCGCCTGGCTGGCCTCGGCGCGGCGTGCTCTCGCCGCCGCCCCCGACGACGCGTTCGGGCCCGGCGATCCGCACGGGCGGCCCGAGTTGCGGCGGGCCCTCGCCGGCTATCTGGCCCGGGTGCGCGGGGTGCGGGCCGCGCCGGAGCGGATCGTGCTGTGCTCGGGGGCCGCGCACGGGCTGCGGCTGTTGGCGGAGGTGGTGGGCGGTCCGTGGGCGGCGGAGGAGTACGGCCTGCCCTTCCACCGCGCGCTGCTCGCCTCCCACGGGGTCGGCACCCGGCCGCTCGGCGTGGACGCGGACGGCGCCCGGGTCGACGGGCTCACCCGCCACGACCGTGCCGTACTCCTCACACCCGCCCACCAGTTCCCCACCGGCGGACCACTGCACCCCGCGCGGCGGGCAGCCGTCGTCGACTGGGCCCGGGCCACCGGCGGGCTCGTCGTGGAGGACGACTACGACGGGGAGTTCCGCTACGACCGGCAGCCCGTGGGTGCTGTTCAAGGGCTCGATCCCGAGCATGTGGTGTTGGTCGGGTCGGTGAGCAAGAGTCTCTCCCCCACCCTGCGGATCGGGTGGATGGTGCTGCCCCAGCGGCTCGTGGGCCCCGTCGTCGCGGCGAAGGGCGAGCGGGAGCAGTTCTCCAGCGCCACCGAGCAGTTGACGCTCGCGGACTTCGTCGAGTCGGGCGCGTACGACCGGCAGGTACGCCGGATGCGGCAGCGCCACCGCCGCCGCCGGGACCAACTGGTGGCGGCCCTGGAGCGGCGCGCCCCGCACGTCCGGGTCACCGGGATCGCGGCCGGCCTGCACGCGGTGCTGGAACTGCCGCCCGGCTCCGAGCGCTCGGCGGTCCGGGCGGCGGCCTGGCAGGGGCTGGCGGTCGAGGGCCTCGCCGACTACCTGCATCCGGGCGCGGGGCAGGCGGAGGGCTCCCGGGACGGGCTGGTCATCGGATACGCGACGCCCGCCGAGCCCGCCTACCCGGAGGCGTTGGAGGCCCTGTGCCGGGCCCTGCCGCCGGGGTGAGCCGGCCGGGGGCCGCGGAGCGCGCGCCCGCGTGCCTGGAGGCGTTGGAGGCCTTGGAGTCCCGGAGCCCAGGAGCCCCGTGGGCGCCGCACGCCCGCGCCCCGTGGGTGCCGCACGCCCACGCCGGTGGGTGCCGCACGCCCACGCCCCGTGGGTGCCGCACGCCCGCGCCCCGTGGGTGCCGCACGCCCACGCCCCTCGATCCCGCCGGTCAGCCCGCCTGTGCCTGCGTCTCCGCCGCCACCAGCAGCTCCGTGAGGTGGAGGCCGAAGCGCGCGTCGCAGGCGTGCGGCACCCCCGTGCGTACCGCTTCGGCCAGGGCGTCCACCGCGCCCCGGAACGCGGTCTCCGCGCCGTCCCAGCCGGGGACCGACGCCGTGCCCCGCTCGCCCCGGAACTCGATCTCGACGCCCGCCGCGCCGGGCGGGGCGCTCAGCCCGAGGGTCACCGTGCTGGACGCGCCGGAGGTGTGGCGCAGGATCAGGTGTGTGGTGTCGGCCGGTCCCCGGGCTGCGGTCAGGTGCTCCACGTCGCCCAGGATCGGGATCAGCACGGAGAGCGCGTGCGGGCCGACGTCCCACAGGCCGCCCTTCTCGCGCCGCCACGGGGAGTCCGCGTACGCGCTGGTCGAACCCGCCGCGTAGAGCGATCCCAGCCACTGGGCGCGAGCCGTGAACCAGCCGCCCACCGCGGCCTGTTCGGCGATCCACGCGGAGGTCTCGGGCGCGAACCGGAGCGTGCAGAAGACGACCGAGGCGACCCCCGCCTTCTCCGCCGCCCCGGCCACCGCACGGGCCCCTTCCACCGTCGTGGCCACCGGCTTGTCCATCAGGAGGTGGCAGCCCGCCTCGGCGGCGCGGACCGCGAGCGGGGCCTGCACGTCCGGCGGCAGCGCGAAGGCCACCGCGTCGCTCGCCTCCAGAAGCGCGTCGATGCCCTCCTCCCCGGTGTACGCGCGGGTCCCGTGGGCGGCGGCGAGGGCATCCGCCGCCTCGGCCCTGCGGCCCCACACCCCGCTCAGTTCGACGCCGGGATGGGCGGCCAGCGCGGGGGCCTGGGTGTTGTGCGCCCAGGGGCCGGTGCCCAGGAGGCCGATGCGGAGGGGGGCGGTGATGCCGGCAGGTGAGTCCATGGGGCCAGTGTGCCGGGTGCGCCGGCCGGCCGTGCGCGGGGCCGGGGCGTCCGCCGCCCGCGAACGGGCCCGCCCGGGCACGGGGAGCCGGCTCTTCGCGCGGGACGTCGCCGGGCACCGAATGCGGTGGCGCGGAGCGGCCCCGCCCCGTTACGTTTCCGGGGCCGGCCGCGGGACTCCGGCGCGACTTCCGAGACGTGCCTATGAAGCGATGATTTCGTTGTTCGTGCCTCCATTCCCCGGCCGGCCTCTCTGTTTCTCCCGGGGGATTCCATGAACACGCCCGAGTCCGTACGCGCGTCCGAGTCCGTACGCGCGTCCGAGTCCGTACGCGCGTCCGAGTCCGTAGGCGCGGCCGCGGTCGTAGGCGCGGCCGCGACCGTCGCCGACCTCGTCGCCGCCGAGGACGTCCTGCTCTTCGTGAACGCGGCGATCACCGCGACCGGGCAGCGCGAGTTCCGCTCGGGCGCCGCCGACCAGCAGCTGTCCCTGGACTTCCTGCACACCTACGTACGGGTCAACTACCGCCGGGTGTACGCCGCTTCGCTGGCCCTGGACATCAACCACCACAACGCGGCCCTCATCGTGCGCCGGCTGCTGGAGACGGCGGGCGAGGCGAGCCCCGACGAGCGGCGTACCGAAGGGCGGCTCATCGCCGCCCGGCTGGCGCTGCTGCCGCCGCCGCGCGTCTACCGGCTCTTCGGCGAGCTGCGCCGCGGCAAGGTCAACAACCGGCGCACCCGGGCGATCATGCGGGACTGGCTGGCGGCCCGGCCGGACCTGGGCCATGACGCGGTGAAGTACCGGGCCGGTCTGAAGACGGCCGCCCGCCACATCCACCTGCCCTGCCCGGACGGGGGCGAACCGCTCGCCGAGGTCGGGGCGTTCCTGTTCCGGCCCGGCCGGCTGCCGCGCTACGAGCACGGGATGCTCGATGCCTGGCGGCGCGCCCACTACGAGCAGGGGGCTCTGGCCGAGCTGCCGTTCACGGTGGCGGAGGGGTTCGCCGCCAAGCACGGGATGAAGCGCGAGGTGCTCCTGAAGCGGGCCGCGCCCCGGATGACCCGGCTGGAGCGGCTGCGCACCCAGGAGCAGCGGGCGGCGGTCCGGCGGCGAGACGCCCCGGCGACGGCGCGGGTGGATCTGACCGTGATGCCGCTGACCCGGCTCGCCCTGTACGTGCTGTCGCTCGGCTTCGAGCAGCGTGCCGAGCGGCGCGCCGAGCTGACCGGCACCCTGCGCGCGGCGGCCCGTCGGGCGGCGGGCGGGCACGCGGGGAGCTGGGGGCGGGTGCACGCGGTGCTGGACGACAGCTTCTCCTCGTCCGGTTCGGGGCAGAAGCGGCGGCGGCCGCTCGCCGTGGCGCTGGCCTGCCACCACCTGCTGGAGGCGCTCGCCGCGCCGGGCGCCTACCGGGGGCTGTGGACCTCGGGCGCGGGCGACGCGTTGCTCGTACGCCCGTGGGGGCCGACCCCGCTGGGAATGCGGGTCCTGGACGCGCTGGAGCCGGGCCCAGGTGGCGCGGGGCCGGACCGGCTGGTGATCGTGTCGGACGGCTGGGACAACGCTCCGGCGGGCCTGGCCGGCGAGGTGTTGCGGGTGTGGCGGCGTCGGCTGGATCCGGAGCGGCGGACGGCGGTGGTGCACGTCAACCCCGTATACGACGCGGAGGGTTTCGACGTGCGGCGGCTGGCGGCGGGGGTCGCGACGGCCGGGATCAGGGACGCGGAGGATCTGCCCGCGCTGGTGGAGATCGCCCGGTTCGCGGAGGGGCGCACGGGGCCGGCGGAGCTGTACGCGTATCTGGACCGGCAGGTGGCCCGGTTCACCGGAGAAGGCGAAGAAGAGTTCACCGGAGAAGACGAAGAAGAAGGGGTGGCCCCGTGAACCGGCTGGAGCTGACCGGGCTCACCGCCCGGCCCTCGCAGGTGTGGGGCGGTGTCCGTCTCGTCCCGCTGGTCCGCGGGACGCCGGTGGAGGGGCTGCGGCTGCACCGCGAGGTGTACGAGGGTCTCGGCGCGGGGATCGTCGAACTCGGGCCCCGGGCCCGCTATGTCTCGTACATCCCGCACGGTCTGGTCGCCGACTGGTCGGGCGAGGACGGCCAGGCCCCGGAGGCGGGCCGCCGGTCGGCCGCGTACGGCACCCAGTTCGGCGGGGGCGGCGCGCCCCGGGCCGTCCCACTGCCGCCGCTGCCGCATCACCGGCCGGCCAAGCGGCGCCCCGGCGACCGGCTGCGGTTCCTGCCGTTGCATCTGGCGCTGGAGGGGTATCTCGCACTGCACTTCGGCGGCCCGTCGACCGCCTGGGAGGAGTGGTCGCGGACGGCCCTGCGCGACGGGCTGTCGCCGCGCGCCGAGGACGCCTACCTCGGGCGGTCGGTGCGCGGGCTCGCGGACGCGCTGCGGATCTTCGAGATCCACCCGGGCCAGTGCGGGGTGATGGTGTACGTCTCCGACGCGCTCGCCGCCGCCTTCGTCGTCCCGCACCCGGACGACTACCGCCTCCTGCACGCCTCGCTGGTGGAGGACCTCTACGGGGAGCTGGTGCACCAGTACGCGCTGTACGGGGCGCCGGTGCCCCGGGTGCCGGTGCGGATCGGGGGCGAGGAGCACATCCGTGACCTCGGCGAGCTGCGGTCGGCGGCGCGGGCGCAGGAGCGGGCGTGGGAGGAGGCGCACGAGACCTTGTTCGCGCGGGAGCTGCTGGACACCTCGTACGCGTTCGACCGGGTGTACCGGATGAAGTCCTTCACCCTGTGGCGCTTCCTGCCGCCGTTCGTCCGGGACGGGGGCGGGCAGCACATCGGGGAGACGATCACCGATCACCGGGGGCGGGTCGCCTACCTCAAGACGTTCCGGCTCTCCGACGCCCAGATCCGCCGGGGCCACCTCCTGCGGACCCTGGCCGGGGCCGGCTGGGAGCTGGACAGGGCTGCCGCCGCGCTGGGGTCGAGCCGGGAGGAGCTGATCCGCCGGATGCGGGCGGCCGGGTTCTCGGCCCTGCTCAAGGGCGGTGTCTGAGGCGTGCCCCCGCAGCCTCCGAGGCGTACCCCCGTAGCGTCCGAGGCAGCCCCCCGAGCCCCCGGGCAGCGGGCGACGGTCCGGATGCGGCTCTTCCGTATCGCAGGAAACCTCGGTAACACGGGGTTCACATCCGGGCAACGGACGGGAAATCGCGTCTTGCCAAGCTGCGGCGCATAGACCGCTGCACCCGCAAAGGATGGCGTCCGTGACGTTCAAGGCTGAGTACATCTGGATAGACGGCACCGAGCCGACCGCCAAGCTCCGTTCCAAGACGAAGATCATGGACGGCGCGCCGTCGGGGGACGTGGCGGATCTGCCCATCTGGGGATTTGACGGCTCCAGCACCAACCAGGCCGAGGGCCACGCGTCCGACCGGGTGCTGAAGCCCGTCTTCACCTGTCCGGACCCGATCCGCGGTGGCGCGGACATCCTGGTCCTGTGCGAGGTCTTCAACATCGACATGACGCCGCACGAGTCCAACACCCGTGCCGCGCTGCGTCCGGTCGCCGAGCGGTTCGCGGGCCAGGCCCCGATCTTCGGCATCGAGCAGGAGTACACCTTCTTCGACGGCCACCGGCCGCTCGGCTTCCCCGAGGGCGGCTTCCCGGCCGCGCAGGGCGGCTACTACTGCGGTGTCGGCGCGGACGAGATCTTCGGCCGGGACATCGTGGAGAAGCACCTCGACAACTGCCTGGTGGCGGGGCTCGGCATCTCCGGCATCAACGCCGAGGTCATGCCCGGCCAGTGGGAGTTCCAGGTGGGCCCGCTGTCCCCGCTGGAGGTCTCCGACCAGCTGTGGGTGGCCCGTTGGCTGCTCTACCGCACCGCCGAGGACTTCAACGTCTCCGCCACCCTGGACCCGAAGCCGGTCAAGGGCGACTGGAACGGCGCGGGCGCGCACACCAACTTCTCCACCGGGGCGATGCGTGAGGGCTACGACGCGATCATCACCGCCTGCGAGTCGCTGGGCGAGGGCTCGAAGCCGATGGACCACGTGAAGAACTACGGTGCGGGCATCGACGACCGGCTCACCGGCCTGCACGAGACCGCCCCGTGGAACGAGTACAGCTACGGCGTCTCCAACCGCGGCGCCTCGGTCCGTATCCCGTGGCAGGTCGAGCAGGACCGGAAGGGCTACATCGAGGACCGCCGTCCCAACGCCAACGTCGACCCGTACGTCGTCACACGGCTGATCGTCGACACCTGCTGCGCCGCGCTGGAGAAGGCCGGCCAGGTCTGATCCCGACGCCGTTCACGCAAGGAGGGGCCCGCCGGTTCGGCGGGCCCCTCCGGCACGTGTGGTGTGGGCCGGGCGTGAGGAACGTAACGCAAAGGGTCCGTATCGACGGGTGAGAGGAGTCTGATGCACGGCCGCGATGTCTGCTTCAATGGTGCACATGGCCAGCTACCAGCACATCGCGTCGGGTCGCAGCGACCTCGAACCGTTCTGGCCTTCCCGTCAGCACCATGATTTCGACCGGGTGTGTTGCCGCGCGTGGAACGCGCAGGCCCACTAAAGCCGCTCACCCCGGCCTTCGGTCCGCGCGCACGACGTAAGTCCGTCCCTGACGACTCCTCGCGCGAAAGAGCTGACCCTCATGGCGAACACCCGTACTTTCTCCGCCGCGTCCGCCGCCACCGCGGCGTCCCCGGCGCCCGCTGCGGCCCGTCCCACCGCCCGCTCCCTCCCCGCCCACCCGAACCGGCACCGGCTGCGCGCGGTCGACCGTGACGAGGTCGCCGGGCCGGCCGACGTGGCGGACTTCCTCCCGCCCGGGGCCACCTGGCTGCCCGCCCCGCAGCACACCCTGCCCGCCCTGCCCGGTCAGCCGCCGATGATCGGTTACCTGGTGCTCGTGCCGGCCGATCAGCAGCCGGCGCTCGCGGGGGCCGTCGCGGCCTCCCGGCTCCGACCCGGCGGCACGCCCTTCACCCAGCAGCCGGAGCCCGACCGGGCGGCCGACGAGGGGGCGCCCGGCGGCCCGGTCCGGATCGACGCCACCCGGCGTACGGCTTCGGTCGACGGCGTCGCCCTCGACCTCACGTACCTGGAGTTCGAGCTGCTGTCGCATCTGGTGGCGCACCCGCACCGGGTGCACACCCGCGACCAGTTGGTGACGACGGTGTGGGGTTACGGGCATGTGGGCGACGGGCGCACCGTCGACGTCCATGTCGCCCGGCTCCGCCGCAAGCTCGGTGCGGAGTACCGCCGTTCGATCCAGACGGTCCGGCGGGTCGGGTACAAGTACACACCCTGACCCGCTCGGTCCACCCGGCACGTCCGGCGGCCCCGGACCACGGTTCCTCCTCACCGTGGTCCGGGGCCGTACGGGCGTCTCAGAGCTGCGGGGCCGCCGGGGCGGGCGCGTGCACCGGCCCGGTCGGATCTCCGTGGCCGGCATGGCCGTCATGGCTGTCGTAGCCGTCGTAGCCGTCATGGCTGTCGTAGCCGTCGTCCTCCAGGCTCGGCAGGCGCGAAAGTCCGCGCGGAGTACGCCAGTTGCGCTCGCCCAGAAGCAGCATCACGGAGGGCAGCAGCACCATCCGTACGACGGTGGCGTCCAGCAGCACCGCGACGGCCAGGCCGACGCCCATCTGCTGCATGTCCTGCATGGACAGGGTGCCGAACACCGCGAACACCGCGACCATGATGGCCGCCGCTCCGGTGACCGCCCCGGCCGTGCGCCGGATGCCGGTCTCGATCGCGGCCCGGTTGTCCAGGCCACCGCCGCGCGCCTCCCGGATCCGGGAGACGACGAACACGTGGTAGTCCATGGACAGGCCGAACAGGACGACGAGGACGAACAGCGGCATCCAGGCCTCGATCGCCCCGACTCCCTCCGAGCCGATGAGCGACGCGCCCCAGCCGTGCTGGAAGACGGCGGTCATCACGCCGTAGGAGGCGGCCACCGAGAGCAGGTTGAGGGCGATGGACGTCACGGCGATGACGTAGCTGCGGAAGCAGAACAGCATCAGCAGGAAGGTGACCGCCGTGATGAAGGCGAAGACCGGGACGATGCCGCGCCGCAGCTGGTCGTTGAAGTCGACGGAGCCCGCGGTCTCGCCGGTGACGTGAGCCTTCGCCCCGGTGCCGTCGAACGCGGTGGGCAGGATCTTCTCGCGCAGTTCGGTGAGGCCGGCGGTGCCGTCCGGGAGGGGGATCTCGATCTCGGCGACGTTCTTGTCCTGGTGGACGGTGACGTCCTTGAAGCCGCCGAGGGCCTTGGTGACCTCCGGGGCGGTGATGTCGGGCGCGGTGACGACGACGAGGGCGGGGGCCGGGCCGCCGGGGAAGCTCTCGGTGATCCGGCTGTGGGCGATGGAGAGCTGCGAGTCGGAGCCGAACTGCTTCTCCAGGCCGAGGGATTCGGTCTTCATGCCGAGGGCGGGCGCGGCGAGCGCGAGGAGCAGGACGACGGCGGCGACGGCGAAGGCGCGGGGCCGGGCGAGTACGGGGCCCAGCACCCGGCCGACGATCCGGCCGCTGCCGGCCTGGCCGTGCTTGGCGCGGCGGTTGAGCAGCGGGATGCGGCCCGCGTCGATCCGGTCGCCGAGCCAGGAGAGCAGGGCGGGCAGGACGGTGACCGAGCCGAGCATGGCGATGAACACGACGATGATCGTGGCGAGCGCGAACCCCTTGAACAGCAGGAGCCCGGAGAGGAACATGCCGCCCATCGCGACCATCACGGTGAGGCCGGAGACGAGCACCGCCCGGCCGCTGGTGGCGGCCGCGATGCGCAACGCGGTCTCGGCGTCCCGTCCGGCGGCGCGTTCGTCGCGTTCGCGACGCAGATAGAAAAGGCAGTAGTCGACGCCGACGGCGAAGCCCATCAGGAACATCACCGAGTAGGTGGTCTGGAACAGGTGCAGCTGGTGGCTGGCGATGGACAGGAGGCCGAAGGCGGCCATGCACGCGGTGAGGGCGAGCCCGACCGGGAGCAGGGCCGCGACCACCGCGCCGAAGGCGACGAGGAGGATGCCGAGGGCCAGGGGTACGGCGGTGAACTCGGCCTTCTTGAAGTCCTCGGCCAGCAGGTCGCCGAGCCACTTGCCCGCGCTGGCCTCGCCGAACTGGTGGATCTCGGCGTCCCGGTGGTCCTCGCCCACGGCGGCGACCGCGTCCAGGACGGGCTGGATCCGGTCGGAGGAGGTGGCGGCCTCACCCTTCATTTCGAAGGCGATCAGGGCCTCCTTGCCGTCCTCGGAGGCGACGGGCGGGGCGATGTTCTGTGCTTCGCCGGTCTGCCGTACGGCGTCGGCGAGGGCTTCGGCGGCCGGCTTCCAGTCCCCCGCGGCTGGGGCGGAGACCATGACGAGTTCGCCCGCGGGCTTGTCGAGTCCGGCGTCGAGGAGGATCTGCTCGGCGCGGGCGGACTCGCCCGCGCCGCTCTCCGCATTGGTCATCTCGACCATGCCGGTCGCCCCGCCGATGCTTGTGGCGAGCACGACGAAGAGCAGCCAGCCGAGAACGGCCGTCTTGCGATGGTGGGTGCTCCACACGCCGATGCGTGCGGCGAGATTGCGCCTCATGCGGTTCTCCCCCGGAGGTAAGCGTCAGGTAAGTGATCGGGACGCTTCGAATCTAGGAACCGGACGCGGTCCGCCCCAGCCGTCGGAGTCCCCGGTCGCGGAGGCGTAGGGGGCGGGTGCGGGGGTGGTGCCAGGTACACCCCCTCCGGGTGGCGGACCGGCTGACGCGGCGGGGCGGGGCCGGGTGAGACTGGCTCCGGACCGGGGACCGCCCGGCTCCGACGGGGAGTGGGGCCCGGGAGAACCGTCCTGGTTCCGGTGAGGGGAGAGGGATCGCGATGAAGGTGTTCTCGGGGCGGCTACGGTCGTCGATGCTGGCGGCGGGGCGGGGGCTGTTCCTGTCGGTGGTCGGTCTGGCGGGGTCCATCACCCTGTTCGTGCTCGCGGTGCTCTCGATCGCCTTCATCCTGCTGGGCATCGGCGTGTTCACCACCCCGGTGGTGCTGGAGGCGGTGCGCAAGCACGCCAACCAGCGGCGGCTGTGGGCGGCGACGTGGTCGTACGTGCGGATTCCGGTCCCGTACCGGCCGTTCCCGAAGGATCTGCGGCCGGGCGTCACCGGTCAGGTGGAGCGCACCACGCTGATGCTGAAGGACCCGGCGACCTGGCGGGACCTGCTGTGGCTGCTGATGGACATGACGGCAGGCACGGTGCTGGCCGTGGTGGCCGCCGGGCTGATGCTCTACCCGATCGAATCGGTGGTCCTGGCGGCGGGGCTGTGGCGGGTGTTCCAGGACGAGCCGTACTGGTACATGTTCGTGCCGGTGAGCAGCCAGCTGACCGGTCTGGCCGCCCTGGCGCTGGGGATCGTGCTCTTCCACTTCGGCCTGCGCGGTACCGAGCCGGTGCTCCGGGCGCACTTCCTGCTCGCCCGTACGCTGCTGGGGCCGAGCCGGGACGAGAAGCTGGCGCAGCGCGTCCAGCGGCTCACCGAGACCCGGCACGAGGCGGTGGACACCGCCGCGTCCGAGCTGCGCCGCATCGAGCGGGACCTGCACGACGGGGCGCAGGCCCGGCTGGTCGCGATGGGTATGAACCTGGGCACGATCGAGGCGCTGATCGAGAAGGACCCGGCGCAGGCGAAGAAGATGCTGGCGATGGCCCGGGAGTCGTCCGCGGAGGCTCTCACCGAGCTGCGGGACCTGGTCCGGGGCATCCACCCGCCGGTCCTCGCGGAGCGGGGCCTCGGCGACGCGGTCCGGGCGCTGGCCCTGCGGCTGCCGGTCGCCTCCGAGGTGACGGTGGAGCTGCCGGGGCGGGCGCAGGCCCCGGTGGAGTCGGCGGCGTACTTCGCGGTCAGCGAGGCCCTGACGAACACGGTGAAGCACGCGGAGGCGGAGCGGATCTATGTGGACCTGCACCACGCGGAGGGAATGCTGCGGATCTCCGTGACGGACGACGGCAGGGGTGGTGCGGTCGTCGGGTCCGGCTCGGGGCTGAGCGGAATCGAACGGCGACTGGGTACATTCGACGGCGTACTGGCCGTCAGCAGTCCCGCGGGCGGTCCCACCATGGTGACCATGGAGATTCCTTGCGAGTTGTCCTAGCCGAAGATCTCTTCCTGCTGCGCGACGGCCTGGTGCGCATGCTGGAGGCGTACGACTTCGAGATCGCCGCGGCTGTGGAGACCGGGCCCGAACTGACCAAGGCCCTGGCCGAGTTGAAGCCGGACGTCGCCGTCGTCGACGTCCGGCTCCCGCCGTCCCACACGGACGAGGGCCTCCAGTGTGCCCTGGCCGCCCGCCGGGCCCGGCCGGGGCTTCCGGTGCTGGTGCTCTCGCAGCACGTGGAGCAGTTGTACGCACGGGAGTTGCTGGCGGACGGCGACGGCGGCATCGGCTATCTGCTGAAGGACCGGGTCTTCGACGCGGACCAGTTCATCGACGCGGTACGGCGGGTGGCGGCGGGCGGCACGGCGATGGACCCGCAGGTCATCTCCCAGCTCCTGTCGCGCCGTTCGCAGGACAGGCCGATGGGCGGCCTCACCCCGCGCGAGCGGGAGGTGATGGAGCTGGTGGCCCAGGGCCGCTCGAACGCCGCCATCGCCTCGCAACTGGTGATCACGGAGCGGGCGGTGGCCAAGCACACGTCGAACATCTTCGGCAAGCTCGACCTGCCGCCGTCGGACGACGACAACCGCCGGGTGCTGGCGGTGCTGGCCTATCTGGACCACGGCTGATCCGTCGTACGCGGCCGGGGTGCGCAGGGCGTTGATCAGCCCGTGAACCAGCCCGCCGCGTCCAGCCGGAACGCGCCGGTGGGGGCCATCGCGCGCAGGTCCCGCTCCAGGGCGGCCAGCCGCTCCTCGCCGAGCGTCCGGGCCCAGTCCGCCCGCAGCCGGTCGAAGCCGTCGGCGGAGCGGGCCAGCAGGTCGTCGCCGTGCGGGGTGAGGCGGATCAGGGTGCGCCGGCCGTCGGCGGGGTCCGGGGCGCGCTCCACGTAACCGAGCGCCTCCAGCTTCTCGACGGTCTTTCCGGCGGCCTGTTTGGAGACCCCGAGCCGCCGTCCGATCTCGCTGATGGCCGCGCCGTCGCGTCCCACCGCCTGGAGGGCGAAGCCGTACGCGGGCCGGGTCTCGGGGTGTCCGTGCTCGGCCAGGTCCCGGTGCAGGGCATCGATGATCGAGCGGAAGCCGGCGAGGAGCAGCAGCGGCAGCTCGAAGCCATTGCCAGATTCGACAACCTGGTTTACCTTTTTTTCGTCAACCATGTTGTCGATCGTAGCTGGCCCTGCCCGATCCGCCCTGCGTAGAGAGGCCCCGCCATGCCCTTTCCCGATCTCACCCCCGAGACCGCCCCGCCCGGTTCCCGGCGTGCCATGGAGGCGGTGACCGAGCGGCTGGGCTACCGGCCCGCCGCCATCGCCCGGCTCGCCGCCTCGCCCCATGCCCTGGACGGCTTCCTGAAGATCAGCGCGATCTTCGAGGCCTGCACCCTGGACCCGCTCTCCCGCGAGATCCTGATCATGACGATGGCCACCCGCAACGGCTGTCACCTGTGCGTCGCGATGCACACCGCGAAGCTGACCGCCCTGGACGCCGATCCGGCGCTCGTCACCGCCCTGCGCGACCGCGCCGGGGCTCCGCTTCCGGACGAACGCCTGGAAGCCGTGCGGCGGTTCACCCTGGCGGTGCTCGCCTCGGCGGGCGCGGTGGACGACGCGACCCTGCGGGACTTCCTGGCGTACGGCTACACCGAGCAGAACGCCCTCGAAGTGGTCCTGGGGATCGGCGCGTACACCCTGTCGACCCTGGCCAACCGGCTCACCGGAGCCCCCGTGGACGCCCCCTTGGCCGCCTTCGCCTGAGAGTCGGTGGTCCGGTCCGCTTTCGGGCCGGAGCTTCCCACGAATCGGCCGGGACGCTGAACGGGACGCCCGGCCCTCACGTATGGGACGTCACGCTTCTCCCTCGAAGCAGAGGAGTCCCATGCGACGCACATCGCGCAAGAAACGTTCCACGCTCGCCAACCGGGCCATCGCCGCCTCCGCGGCCCTGATCCTGGGGGGAGGCGGGCTGGTCGCGGTCAACGTCCACGCCTCCGCGGGGGAAGGACCGTCCGGTTCTCCGCCCACCCGGGCGCAGAACGCCGGCCGCCAGTTGTCCACCATCGACTGCCCCGAAGCCGTCAACGGACTGCCCGAGGTGCCGGATCAGGCACGCGAGGAGGTCGACCGCGAACTCGCGGCGATGGATACCCAGATCACCGACGCCTACCGGCAGTTCGCGGACCGGAAGGAGCAGCTCGCCCGGGACCCCGGGCTGGCGGAGAACGCGGTCCTGGGCCCGCTGCGCGGCAAGCGGGCCGCGAGCCTCGACCGCATCGGCATCGCCATCGGCCGCGTGGCGCAGCGGCCGGAAGGACTGGAGAGCCTCGCCGGGTGCAGCCTGCGCGCCGACGACGGGCAGGGGCAGAGCGCGGGACAGGGTCCGGACCCGGACGATCAGGACCCCGGCGATCAGGACCCCGGTCAAGGGGAAGACCCTGGCCAGGACCCCGGCGATCAGGACCCGGGCGATCAGGACCCCGGCCAGGGCGAGGATCCCGGCCGGGGACAGGGCGGCAATGGGCCCGAGGCCGCCGACTTCGTCGACATCCGGTCCGTCCAGCCCGACGCCGACCGGCCCCGCAAGCGCCGCGGCGCGTCCCGGGGCACCTTCACCACCGACTGCGGCCGTAACGAGAACGGGAAGTTCAACCCGGACAACGTCATCGTCGCGCCCGGCGTGAGCAACGGCGCGCACCATATGCACGATTACGTCGGCAACCAGGCCAACGACGCCTTCGCGAGCGACGACGATCTGGCGGACGGCGCGACCACCTGCCGCAACCAGGGCGACCGGTCGACCTACTACTGGCCGGTCCTGCGCCTGCAGAACGGGCAGGACGAGAACGACGTGGACGCCGACGGCGGCGGCCGGGACCAGAACGTCGGGGAGATCCAGACCCCGTCCCGGGTGACGCTGAAGTTCGTCGGCTCGCCCGTCGGCAGGGTCACGGCGATGCCGCGTTTCCTGCGGATCATCACCGGGGACGCGAAGGCGTTCACCAACGGCGACGCGAACGCCAACGCCTCATGGAGTTGCACCGGCTTCGAGGACCGGCAGGTGAAGGACAAGTATCCGATCTGTCCCGAGGGCAGTCAGGTGGTGCGTACGTTCGCCTTCCAGAACTGCTGGGACGGGCAGAACACCGACAGCGCCAACCACCGCACCCATGTGGCGTTCGCCCAGGACGACGGGCGGTGCCCGAGCGGGTTCCGGGCGGTGCCGCAGCTGGTGCAGCGCATCGTCTACGACGTTCCGCCGGGGCCGGGCTTCGCCGTCGACTCCTTCCCCGAGCAGCTGCACAAGCCGATCACCGACCACGGTGACTTCATCAACGTCTTCGACGAACGGCTGATGAGGAACGTGGTGCGGTGCATCAACGACGGCCGCCGCTGCCGCTGACGCGGCGCGCACGGCCCCCGTGAACCTGCGCGGTCAGCTCCCGCGGTGACCGGAGTGCCCGTCCTCGCTCCCCCCTCCACCACTGTCCCCCGAGTGGTGCGGCGAGGCGGTCTCCACCGTCCCCCCGAGCCGGCCGCGCAGCGCCGCGACCACGTCCGGATCACCGACGGCCACCCACTGCCGTCCGACGAGGTAGGTGCCGCCGTAATCCTTGGCCTCGTTGATCCACTCGCGCTGGCCGCGGTCGGTGGCGAAGGTGGTCAGTACGTAACGGCCTTCGCCCGTCGTGCAGTTGGCCTGACGCAGCTCGGCGGCGTCGGTCTGCACGTTCGGGTCGCAGCCGGCCTTCTCCGCGAGCTGTTCCAGCGTGCCCGTCGCGGCCGGCTTCGGCGTGGGCCGCTCCCGGCCACCGTCGCCGTCGTCGGCCGGTTCCGTGCTGCACCCGGCCAGGAGCAGAAGCCCTGCCAGGACGGCCGCGACGGCACCGCCGTGCCGTGTGCCTCGCCCTTCCGGTTGTATCGCCATCGGCCCATCCTGCACCCGGATCCGGGCTCAGGGGTGGGCTACGGCGAGACTCACGACATAGGCCTCCACGACCTCGCCGTCCGGGAACAGGGCGGCCAGCAGGGCCCGTTCGCGGTCGAAGAAGTCGCGGACCTCGACCGGGTCGCCGATCAGGAAGTCGGAGTGGGTGGCCAGGTTGGCGACATGGGCGTCGACCGGTACGCGACGGCTCCATGCCACCTGCCGGGTGCGGAAGTCGAGCCCGTCGGGCAGTGCGGCCCGGAAGCGGGCCCGGTGGGACGGGACGGCGGGGACCTCCACCCCGAAGAAGACCCGCATCCGGTTCTCCTGGTCGACGAGCCACTCCACGGACGGGTCGCCGTCGTTCCACCAGAGCGCCAGCGCCCCGCCCGGGCGCAGTACCCGGCGGGCCTCGGGTATCGAGCGTGCCGGGTCGGTCCAGTGCCAGGCCTGGGCGTACGTGATCAGGTCCATGGAACCGGTCCGCAGCGGAAGGTTGTTCCCGTCGCCCCGGACCAGCGGCACGTCCGG
Source organism: Streptomyces sp. NPDC091287 (assembly GCF_044768525.1). Taxonomy (NCBI): domain Bacteria; kingdom Bacillati; phylum Actinomycetota; class Actinomycetes; order Kitasatosporales; family Streptomycetaceae; genus Streptomyces; species Streptomyces sp. NPDC091287. The sequence continues at coordinate 168,323 of NZ_JBIVUV010000006.1, read as the reverse complement.
CAGCCCCCGGCGGAACTGCTCGGCCATCCCGTCGCCCGGCTCCACCGCCGTGACCCGGGCCCCGCGCTCGTACAGCCGTGCCGTGCCGAGTCCGGTCCCCGCTCCGACGTCCGCGACCCGGGCTCCGGCGAGCGGCAGTCCGGCCAGCTCCTCGACGGCGTCGAACAGGGCGGGCGGGTAGGAGGGGCGGTGCGCGTCATAGGCGGCGGCGATGGCGTCGAAGGAGCGGGCCTGCACAGGTTTCGTCATGCAAGCGATCATCGCGCGGGACCTCCGGGAACGGCACGGAAATCTCCGCACGCCTCTGGTCCCGCCGCATACCCGTCAGTACATTGACACCATGTCTAACACGCAGCCAGCGGCGGTCGCGTCGGAGCGGACGCCCCTCAAGGCCCGCAAGGTGTCCTTCGCCTGGGAGAAGACCCCCCTGCACTGGGTGCCGGGCGACCCGTTCACCACGCACACCATCAACGTGCTCCACCTGCTGCTCCCGGCCGGGGAACGCTGGTTCATCCACGTTTACCGGCAGATACTCCCGTACATACACGACGACCAACTGCGCGAGGACGTCATCGGGTTCATCGGCCAGGAGGCCGTGCACTCGCAGGCCCACGACGATGTGCTGCCGCATCTGCGGGAGTTGGGCCTCGACCCGACCCCGTACACCGCGCAGGTCGACTGGTTCTTCGAGAAGCTGCTCGGGGACCGGACACTGCCGCCGGGGCGGGCCTCGAAGTGGTGGCTGATGGAGCGGGTGGCGACGATCGCGGCGATCGAGCACTACACCGCGTTCCTCGGCGACTGGATCCTCAACGCCGATGCCCTGGACCGCCGGGGCGCGGATCCGACGATGCTCGATCTGCTGCGCTGGCACGGGGCGGAGGAGGTCGAGCACCGGTCGGTGGCCTTCGACGTCTTCATGCACGTGGACGGCGGCTACCGGCGGCGGGTGCGCACCTGGGCGGCGGCGTTCTCCGCGCTGGTGTTCCTCTGGCAGCGCGGCACCCGCTTCTTCATGGAGAACGACCCCACACTGCTGGGCGGCAAGGCCTCGCTCAAGGCGTTCCACGCGAGCGGGAAGCAGGGCACGCTGCCCAGCACGGGCGCGATCCTGCGGTCCGTGCCGAGCTACCTCAGCCGGTCGTACCACCCGTCGCGGGAGGGCAGTACGGCCCAGGCCGTCGACTACCTCGCCCACTCCCCCGCGGCGCTCGCCGCCGAGGCCGCCACGACGGGAGGGGCCTGACCCATGGCGCTGCCCCGTCTGCGTACCGTCGTGCTCGTCTCCGGCGCCGCCCTGCTCACCCGGCGCGCCCTGAAACGCCGGATCGCCCGGTCCCCGCTGTGGCCGCTGCCCGCCCTGCCCGAGCCGATATCGGGCCACTCGAAGCGGCGCGCGACCTCGGTCCGCCGACTGCTGATCACCGGACGGAGCGAGGTCGCCGACGGTGTCGTCCAGCTCCGGCTGGAGGGCGCCGGACTGCCGCGCTGGGAGCCGGGGGCCCATCTGGACCTGGTGCTGCCGTCCGGTCTGGTGCGGCAGTACTCGCTGTGCGGCGACCCGGAGGACTCCGGTGCGTACACCGTGGCGACCCGGCTGGTGGAGGACGGCCGGGGCGGGTCGCGGGAGGTGCACGAACAGCTCCAGGAGGGACTGGAGGTCGAGGTGCGCGGGCCGCGCAACCGCTTCCCGCTGACCGGGGCCAGGGCTTACGTCTTCGTCGTCGGCGGCATCGGGATCACCCCGGTCCTGCCGATGCTGCGGTCGCTGTCCGCGTCGGGGGCCGACTGGCGGCTGCTGTACGGGGGCCGGTCGCGCGGGTCGATGCCGTTCCTGGAGGAGATCGAGAAGCTCGGCGCGGACGGGGACCGGGTCACGGTCGTCGCCCAGGACGAGGCGGGCCACCCGGACGTCGCGGCGGCGCTGGCCGAACTCGCCCCGGGCACGGCGGTCTACTGCTGCGGGCCCGAGCCGCTGATGGACGCCGTGGCCGCGGCCCTCCCGGAGGAACACCCCCTGCACCTGGAGCGGTTCTCGGCCGCGACGGGGGACGCGGCCGACCCCGGTTCCGGGGCGTTCGAGGTGGAGTTGCGGCGCAGCGGGCGCACGGTGCAGGTCGCGGCCGGGCAGTCGGTGCTGGCCGCTGTCCGCACGGCGGCGCCCCATGTCGCGTACTCCTGCGAGCAGGGGTTCTGCGGGACCTGCCAACAGCGAGTCCTGGAGGGCGAGATCGACCACCGGGACGATCTGCTGACCGACGACGAGCGGGGCGACTCGATGCTGATCTGCGTCTCGCGGTGCCGCGGGCGTCTCGTTCTGGATCTGTAGGGCCCTCGGGGCCGGGCGTCGGCCCCGCGACGCCCGCACGCGCTCCCGGATAGGCTGTCCGTATGACGACCGGGGTGCGGCGCAGGATGGGCGTCGACGAGCGCAGACAGCAACTGATCGGCGTGGCGCTGGACTTGTTCAGCCGTCGCTCGCCCGAGGATGTGTCGATCGACGAGATCGCCGCGGCCGCGGGTATCTCCCGTCCGCTGGTCTACCACTACTTCCCCGGGAAGCAGAGCCTGTACGAGGCGGCGCTGCGGCGGGCCGCGGACGAGCTGGCGGCCCGCTTCCTGGAGCCTCTGGAGGGGCCCCTGGGCGCGCGGCTGCTCCGGGTGATGGGGCGGTTCTTCGACTTCGTCGACGAGCACGGCCCCGGCTTCTCGGCGCTGATGCGGGGCGGGCCTGCGGTCGGTTCCTCGACGGCGAACGCCATGATCGACGGGGTGCGGCAGGCGGCGTACGAGCAGATCATCACGCACCTCGGAGTGACCGAACCACCTGCCCGGCTGGAACTGGTGGTCCGCTCCTGGGTCTCGCTCGCCGAGTCGACGGCGCTGATCTGGCTGGACGGGCGGCGCATCCCGCGCGCCGAGCTGGAGACACAGCTGGTGCACGACTTCGCGGCGCTCGCCGCGGTCAGCGCCGCGTACGACCAGGAGATGGCGGGCATCGTGCTGCGGGTGCTGTCCCAGGAGCCGGCGGACGGCCCGTTCGGGGACCTGCTCGCCCGGCTCTCCGCGTTCGCCCCGGACGTGCCCGCCGTGCCCGCGCAGCGACTGCCGCACTGAGCACCCCGGGCGGGAAGCGGGGTCAGGCCGGCAGGCCGTTGCGGTGGGAGACGCGGCGGGCGGCGGCCAGCAGGGCGTGGATCTGCGGGCCCGCCTGGTCGATCTCGGTGACCGGGCGCGGGAACGGCAGCGTGACGTCCTCGTGGGTGTTGGGGTATTCGAGCCGCAGGGTCAGCCCGAAGCGGTCCATCGCCAGCGGCACGGCCCGCGTCATGCCGCGCTCGGGGCGGGGGTGGACGAGGCGCAGGAGCAGCGGGACGAGTTCGGCGTGGTCGTCCACGAGATGGGTGAGCATGCCCGCCTCGCAGGCGGCGATCGGGTCGGTCTCCACCTCTTCGAGCTCCTCCAGGGTGATGAAGGTGCGTCCCTCGGCGTCCTCCAGGACGGCCTGCCCGAACTCCATGCAGGTGCTCTGCTCGGTGTCGGTGGCGTACGGGGCGGCGAGCAGTCCGGTGACGGTGACGCGGGCGCGCAGCCGGTCGCGTACGGGGGTGGGGGCGATGTCCGTGAACTCCAGGCGGGCCGGGACGCGTTCGGCGCTCGGCGCGTGGCCGCCGTCGTTCGGGGCGTGCAGGTGGATGTGGCCCATCGCGCCCGTGCCGTCGAGGCGGCGGACTTCGGTGTGCAGTCCGTCGCTGACCACCGTCATGGAGTGGGCGACGGTCAGGATCGACCGGACGCGCTCGGCGCGGGTCGGCCGCGTGGCGCGGGGGCGGGAAAGACGCATCCGAGTTCTCCAGGAGGGGGCAGCGGAACCCAAGCAGCTACTTAGGTATGCCTAACCTTACTCACATGGTCCGGGTGTGGGTAGTCCGGGGACGCCATCCGTGCTCCGGCCCCCGCTCCCGCCCGGGTCAGAGCTGTAGCTCGGTGCGGAGCGCGGCGGCGAGGCCGACCTCCGCGTTGTCCGACTGGCCGCGCTCGAAGGCGCGCTGGTAGGCCTCGTCGCCGACGGCCGCCCGCGCCTGGAGCTCGCATCTCTCGCGGACCGGCCCCAGCTCGGGCGTACCGCGCTGGGGATGGCCGACCATGCGCCAGTACGCGTGTCCGGTGCCGTAGACCCGGGCGGCCTGCGCGCCGGCGCCCTGGGCGGCGATGGCGGCGGCCAGGATGTCCAGTCCCAGCGCGATGCCGAAGCTGTCGCCGAGCCGGTGCTTGCCCGCGAGCATCGACCGGGCGTGCGCGGCGGAGGCGGCCGGGCGGTCCTGGAACAGGGCGATCAGGGCGAGTTGGTAGTCCGCGTAGGAGCGGGTCCAGTATTCGCCGCCGCGTTCGCAGGCCCGGCGCAGGGTGGTGGCCGCCGCCTCGGACTCCGTGAGCCGGCCGAGCGCGGTGAGCGCGAAGACGGTGATGAGGTGGCAGCGCAGCCGGTGGGCAGAGTCCACCGGGACGCCCTCGGTCATCCGCAGCACCCGCCCGGCCGCTTCCAGCGCCGCCTCGGGCTCCCCGGTCATCAGCTGGGTGAGGCCGGAGAGATAGGCCGCGCCGAGCATGCCCTCGTCGTCCCGGTCGTACAGGGCGATGGCCGTGCAGAGCGCGCCGTACTTCTCGGCGGTCGCGAAGTCGCCCTGGAGCAGGGCCGCGACGCCGAGGACCCATTGCAGCCTGGTCCGGTGGGGTCCGTCGACGGGGCCCGCGTCCAGGGCGCGCTGGGCGTAGCTCCGGGCCTCGGAGAGGTGGCCGCAGCAGGCCCAGAAGAAGCCGACGCGACCCGCCATCTCCTGGGCCCCGCCGACGTCGTGGACGAGCAGGTGCTCCAGGGCGGCGCACAGGTCGAGGTGGGTGTCGGACACCTTGTGGTACCAGGACACCTGGTCCGGGCCGGTCCAGCCGTCGTGGGCGCGGCGGGCGAGGCCGAGGAAGCTTCTCGCGTGCCGGTCGGCGGCGTCGCGGGCCTCGCCCAGCTCGGTGAGCCACATCCGGCCGTACTCGCGGAGGGTGTCGAGCATCCGGTAGCGGTCGCCGTCGCGCTGGACGACGGACTGGGCGACGAGGCCCTGGAGCGCCCGGTCCACCTCGTCCGGGGTGAGCGGGCCGCCCGCGCAGACCTCGCGGGCGACCGCCTCGTCGAAGTCGGTCCGCAGCGGGGTGAGGCGGGCCCACAGGAGGCGCTCCAGCGGGGTGCACAGCTCGTGGGACCAGCCGATGGCGGTGCGCAGGGTGCGGTGGCGGCGGGGCCACACCGTCGCGTCGGCGAGGAGGTCGAGGCGGGCCGTGTCCGGGCTCTCGTCGGCCCCGTCCGGCCCGATCGCGCCCGGTGCGCCGTGGCCGGGGGCTCCGAAGCCGGGGGCTCCGAAGCCCGGGGCAAGGGCGAGGCCGGTGCTCCGGGCGTCGAAGCGGCTGCCGATCCGGGTGGCGAGCTGGGCCACGCTGTGCCGGCCGATGCCCGCGGCGGCCAGTTCGATGGCGAGGGGGATGCCTTCGAGGCGGCGGCAGATCTCGGCGGCGGCCGCCTCGTCGCCGGGGGCGTCGAGACCGGCCCGGGGGTCGGCCGCGCGCAGCCGGTCGGCGAAGAGCTGGAGGGCGTCGGGCGCGCCGTCGACCGGGAGCGGCGGCACCTCGACGACGTACTCGCCCCGGGTGCCGAGCGGCTGTCTGCTGGTGACCAGGACGGTCAGGCCGGACGAGGTGGTCAGGATCTCGGCCAGCAGATGGGAGCAGGCGGCGCGGAGGTGTTCGGCGGAGTCGAGGACCAGCAGGAGGCGTTTGTCGCCGAGCCATTCGCAGAGCGCCTCGACGGGCATCCGCAGGGTGTGGTCGGCGAGTCCGACCGCGTCCGAGACGGTGGGGAGCAGCAGCCCGTCGTCGTAGAGCGGGGAGAGGTCGGCCCACCAGGCGCCGTCCGGGTAACGGTCGGCGGCGGCGCGGGCGGCCCGGAGCGCGAGCCGGGTCTTGCCGACGCCGCCGGGGCCGATCAGGGTGGTCATCCGCCGGGTGGTCAACGCGGTCCCCAGCCGGGCCAGTTCGGCCCGCCTCCCGACGAAGCTGCTCGTCTCGTCGGGAAGGTATCCCACCTTGGTCATCATCACCGTCCGGGCGCTGGGGCAGGGTGCGCCGGCGAGCCGACCGCCCCGGGTGGGGCTCCTGCCGCACGCACCGGGCCGGCCCCGCCTCCCCGAGGGGGGAGAGCGGGACCGGCCCGGTGAACCAGGACGGCTGTCGCGGCTCCATTGCCGACGTCTGCCGTCACCGTAGTGCTGCCGGAGGTCAGCGCAGCGTGAAGACGGCCGCCGTGCGTCCCGGGACGGTGAAAGTGGCCGATTTCCCGTCGTACCTGGCTCGTTTGACAGTAGGGTCCGCACCCTTGGCCTGGACGGGGTGCAGTGCGTACGTCTTCCCCTCCGGCGCGGCGAGCCGCTGGTCGGCGGTGGTCGGCCCGGCGTTGAGGACGACGACCAGCTCGCCGAGGCGCATGGTGATCACGCCGGGGGTCTCGGTCGTGCCGGAGAGCGGGAAGGACAGGGCGGACCGCACTTGGCCGGCGGTGCGCAGGGAGAACTCCTTCTCGGTGGAGCGGATGGTGAGCAGGTCGCGGTAGGCGGCCGAGGCTCCGTCGATCTGCGCGCACTTCGGGGCGATGGTGCCGGTGGCGGCCAGGAGCGGCTTCGCGTACGCCCACTTGTCCTGGTTGTCGGCGGCGGGCGGCAGGCCCCGGCCGAAGCCGTTGCCGTCGCGGCAGTCCCAGTGCAGGGCGTTGAACCAGTCGCCGCTGTCGTAGGAGTTGCGGTCCAGGGACTTGGAGCGCAGCAGGTCGGTGCCGGCCTGGGAGAGCGAGGGCCCCTGGGAGAGGACGGAGGCGGCCATCGCCACCACCTGGGCCCTGGCCCGTTCGGCGGCCGTGGTGGAGGCCGGGAGTTTGAAGGCGAGGGTGTCGAAGAGGGTCTCGTTGTCGTGGGCGTCGGAGTAGGCCAGCGCGTCGCCGGGTGCGGCCGCGTATCCGGCGGGCGCCCCGTTGTAGTCGACCTCGGAGCCCTTGACCGTGCGGCCGGAGGTGTCGGTGAAGGTGTAGTCGGCGAGGTTGCCGGTGAGGCCGACCTTGATCAGGTCCTGGTAGTGCAGCAGCCGGGCCTTCTGCTCGGCGCGGGTGCCGTTGGCCGGGGAGGAGTTGGGATCGGTGTAGAGGCCGGTGGCGAAGCCCTGGACGCCGGGGTCCTCGTCGAAGGGGCCGCCGCCGCGCACGGCGTCGCGGGCCCGGTCGGAGAAGGTGGCGATGCCGGTGCCGGCCATGTTCTTCTGGGTGGCCTGGACGAAGCGGGCGTCGTCCGCGATCTCGCCGAAGTTCCAGCCCTCGCCGTACAGGATGATCTTCTTGCCGTCGACGCCGTCCTTCGCGAGGGTCAGCCCGTCCAGCGCCGCGCGGACGGCGAGGATGTTGTCCTTGGGGTGGTGGCCCATCAGGTCGAAGCGGAAGCCGTCGACCTTGTACTCCTTCGCCCAGGTGACGATCGAGTCGACGACGAGCTTGCCCATCATGGTGTTCTCGGGCGCGGTGTTGGCGCAGCATGTGGAGGTGGCGACGCTGCCGTCCTCCAGGAGCCGCTGGTAGTAGCCGGGCACGACCTTGTCGAGGACCGACTTGTCGTCCTGCCCGGAGGCGACGGTGTGGTTGTAGACGACGTCCATGACGGTGCGCAGTCCGGCCTGGTTGAGGCCCTGGACCATCTGCCGGAACTCGACCGTGCGCTCGGTGCCGTCCGGGTCGGAGGCGTAGGAGCCCTCGGGGACGGTGTAGTGCAGCGGGTCGTAGCCCCAGTTGAAGCCGTCCTTGGCGGCGGCCTTGCTGACGCAGGCCTGCTGCTCCTCGGAGTCGGGGGCGTGGACATCGAGATCGCAGGCGGGCTTCTGCTGGTCCTTCTTCTTCTCCGGGATCGTCCCGATGTCGAAGACGGGCAGCAGGTGGACGTAGCTGGTGCCGGAGTCGGCGAGCTTCTTGAGGTGCTTCATGCCCTGGGAGCGGGTGTCGGTGAAGGCGAGGTATTCACCGGGGTGGGTCGCCGTGCGGTCCGTGACGGAGAAGTCGCGGACGTGCAGCTCCTGGATCTGGGCGTCCCGCAGCGGGGTGGCGGCGGGCTTCCTCAGACCGGACCAGCCGCGCGGGGCGAGCTTGGGGTCGGTGAGGTCGACGACGAGGCTGTGGGCGGAGTCGGCGGTCAGGGCCGTGGAGTAGGGGTCGGTGACCTTGTTGGTGACCATCTTCTGGACGGTGGGAGCCCAGACGGTCACGGCGTACCGGTAGGGCTTGCCCCGCCAGCTCTTCTTTCCGGTTACCGACCAGACGCCGGTGCGGTCGTCGCGTTTCATCGGGTGGGTGCGGCCGTCGAGTTCGAGCGAGACGGTCCGGGCGGTGGGGGCCCACACGGAGAGCGTGGGCGTCGACTTGCGGAAGACCGGGCCGAGTTCGGAGGAGGCCGCCTTCTTCCCGTACAGGTCGTCCAGGATGCCGGCGGTCTGTACGCCGGTGGCGGCGAGCAGAGCGCCGTTGGCGGCGCGCTGGGTGGCGACGATCTGGCCGCGCAGGGACGCGCGGACGCGGTCCCGGTCGCGGGCGTCCACGGTGAACGCCGGGTAGTCCTTCAGGTGCGGGTACTCGGCCTTCTGCGCGTCACTCAGCGCGGACTGTGTCAGCCGCAGCCACTGGCCCTCGTCGGAGAGCGCCCCGTCGACGACGGAGATGCCGCCCTTCTCCGCGTACACGAGCTGCTGGCTGGTGGCGTCGGTGGCCTTCACCTTCCACACGACGGTGTCCGTGTCGATCCACTGCGCCTCGGCCTTGGACAGGTCGGGGGCCGCGCCGCCGCCGGTCTGCGGCAGGAGGTAGCCGGGCTTGCCGCCGAGCATCCAGACCTCGTGGCCGTAGGTGGCGAGGTCGAGGGACTGGTCGCTGGGCAGGTCCTTCTCGTCGCCCTTGTGCAGGATGTAGCTGAGTGTGGTGGCCCCGTCCACGAGCGGCACCTCGAAGGTGACCCCGTAGGCGTTCTTCTTCACCGGCATCAGCGGCTTGGACCAGTCGGTGGGTTCCTTGGCCCCGGCCCAGGTGTGCAGCCCCCAGCCGTCGTAGTTCCCGTCCGGGCGGTGGTAGTTGAGGACCGCCTTGCCGGTGTCCTGCGGCGGGGTCTCGGGGGCTTCGGCCCGCTGCCCGTCCTTGCCCTGCTCGATCCAGACCTGTCCGGTCACGCCGAGGTCGACGGTCCGCTGCGGGCCGTCGGCCGTGCCGTTCTTCTCGACGGTGTACGGGACGGAGTCGGTGCCCTTCTCCAGGTCGAGCCAGGCGAACGCGCCGTAGGCGTCACGGCCGATGAACTCGGCGGTCCTCCCGCCGGACTTCAGCTGCCAGCCCTCGTAGTCGCCGTCGGGGCGCTGGTAGTGGACGACCGCCCGGTCGCGCTCGACGGCGACGGGCTTCGGCTTCGGCGGGGTCGCTCCCGCGGTGGTCGCGGCGAGGGCGCCGGCGGTGCGGCCCGCCCGGTCGACGACGACGGCCTTGTAGCGCAGCGGCGTTCCCGCCTTCACCGTCTCGTCGAGGTACTGGGTGACCTTGTACGGGGCGTGGTCGGCCGAACCGAGCGTCTTCCACTTCCCGTTGCCCACCTGGGCGGCGAAGACGACCCGGTTGAGCTGTCCGCCGTCCACGTCGGCGGTGATCTCGACGGTGCCGGTGGCGCCGGCGGCCGGGGCCTTCAGCGCGATCGTGGGCTTGGCGGCGGGAGCGGCCACGATCCGGTCCGCCTTCAGCACGATGCTGGAGAGGGCGGGCACGGTGACGGTGACCTTCTTGTCCTCGCCGCTGCGGGCCGAGCCGGAACCGCCGTACAGGGTACGGAAGTTCATGCCGGCCGACTCGGTGGCCAGCTGGACCTTCCTCGGGCTCGTGCCGTTGTTGGAGGCGACGAGGTACTCGTAGGGCCGCTCGGTGTCGATGCGCGAGGTGGCATACACCGAGCCTTCCGCGAACCGCTCGATCTGGGTGCCGTCGCGCAGCGCCGCGTGGGCCTTGGTGAGCTTGGAGAGGGCGGCGATGGAGCGGTAGACCGGGTGCTCCGTGTCGTACGCGTCCGAGGCGTGCGTCCGATCGGTGCCGAGCTGGTCGTCGTCGAGGTAGTCGGCGGTCTTCGAGGCGAAGAGCGTCTGGCGGGAGTCCTTGTCGCCGCCGGCTCCGGTGAAGCCCTGTTCGTCGCCGTAGTAGATCACCGGGTTGCCCCGGCCGAGGAACATCAGCTCGTTGGCGAGCCGGGCCCGCTTCAGCAGCTCGGCGTCGTCGGCCTTCGGGTTGTCCTGCTTCAGGAAGGTCCCGATGCGGCCCATGTCGTGGTTGCCGAGGAAGGTGACCTGCTCGTAGGCGTTGGCCTTGTCGGTGGTGTAGCGGTAGTCGTTGCCGTACACCGAGGCGAGCCGGTCGGCGGGCGCGCCCTGGGAGGCGAACTGCCGGGCGGCGTCCTGGAACGGGAAGTCCAGCGTGGAGTCCAGGCGGCCCCGGGTGACGTACGGGGAGGTCACCTCGGTGTCGGCGGAGTAGACCTCGCCGAACATGAAGAAGTCGTCCCGGCCGCGCTTCGCCGCGTACGTGTCGAGGGCGGTGGCCCACTGGGTCCAGAAGTCCAGGTCGACGTGTTTGACCGTGTCGATGCGGAAGCCGTCGATGTCGAAGTCGCGGACCCACTTCTCGTAGATCTTCGCCATGCCCTTCACGACCTCGGGACGCTCGGTCCACAGGTCGTCGAGCCCGGAGAAGTCGCCGTACTCATTGGACTCGCCGGCCCACGTCGAGTCGCCCCGGTTGTGGTACATCGTCGGGTCGTTGAGCCAGGAGGGGACCTTCTCGCCGGTGCCGGGCGTCCGCACCGGGGTGTACGGGAAGGAGTCCTCGTCGACCTCTTCGACGCCGTCGCGGTCGTCGAAGGGGCGGCCGTCCTCGTCGAGGTAGGGGAAGGCGCCCTTGGGCTTGTAGCCGTAGGCCTTCTCCGCGTGGTCGACGGTGTCGGCGGTGTGGTTGGTGATGACGTCGAAGAAGACCTTCATGCCCTTGGCGTGGGCCTTGTCGATCAGCTTCTCCAGGTCGGCGTTGGTGCCGAAGTGCGGGTCGACCTGGGTGAAGTCGGTGATCCAGTAGCCGTGGTAGCCCGCCGAGGCGTCCTTGCCGGTGCCCTGCACGGGCCGGTTCTTGAAGATCGGCGCCATCCAGATGGCGGTGGTGCCGAGCTCCTTGATGTAGTCGAGTTTCCGGGTGAGGCCCTTGAGGTCGCCGCCCTGATAGAACCCCTTGTCGGTGGGGTCGTAGCCGTGCTCCAGCCGCGATCCGGTCAGCCCGCCCCGGTCGTTGGAGGTGTCGCCGTTGGCGAACCGGTCGGGCAGCACGAAGTAGAACTGCTCGCGCGTGAGGTCGTGCCGGTCCGCCTCACGGGCGAGTTTCGCGTCCGAGGGCGGGGCCGGCGGCCGGGGCGACGCGGCGGCGGTGGCCGCCGGGACGACGGGCAGCAGCGCCGCGCACAGGGCGGCCACCGTCCATCGTCCGAGGATGGTTCGGGACACGGAGGGTGCTCCTCAGGGCTTGATCGGTCGGTCCATCGGTGGGTCGAGCGCTGGGTCGATCAGCGGGGAAGCGGGCCGGTGGCGGTGCCACCGGCCCGCTGGGGGGGTCAGCTGCGCCAGACGTCGGCGGTCAGCGTGACCTTCCCGGAGGCCGGGACGGTGGCGGTGCGGTTGGCGCCGCTCTCCCAGGTGACGCTGCCGTTCGCGTCCTTGCGGACGTACTTGTAGGCGAACGTGGTCCCGGCGGGCAGGTTCACGTCCAGCTTCCAGACGGGGTACGCCGCCGGGTCGAGCTTCGGCGCGTTCGCCGGGTTCCAGTTGCCGAGGGCGGCCTGGTCGCCGGTGACGTGGATGTTCTGGCCGAGCTGGGTGGTGGCGTTGACGCCGAAGGAGGCGCCGGAGGTGCCGTTGCCGGGGTCCGGGTCGGGGTTCGTGCCGCCGCCCCCGCACGTCCGGGCGCCGGTGTGCAGAGCGACGGCGGTACCGGCCGGGACGGTGGCGGTGAACTGGCCGGAGCCGTTGACCTGGACGCCCCTGCCGGACTGGACGTCGCAGTAGTCACCGGCGGGCAGCGAGGTCTGGAAGGTCCGGTTCAGTGCGGAGCCCTCGTGGTTGATGGCGACGTACGCCTTGTTCCCCCGGCCGAAGGCGATCTGGTCGCCGCCGTTGTCCCACCAGTTGGTGACTCCCTGACCGCGTGCGGTGTTGCGGAAGCCGACCATGGAGGAGATCTCGCGCCAGGCGTGCTGGCACTTCCAGCCGTCGCTGTAGCAGGCGTTCACCTGGCCGCCGTTCGGCGGTCCGGCGTCATGGTTGCTGAACTCGTAGCCGGAGTGGACGTCCGGGGAGCCATAGGGGTAGGCCAGCATGAAGACGCCGGCCAGGGTGTAGGCGGAGCCGTTCTTGTAGTTGAGGGTGTCGCCGCCGCGCTCGGTGTCGTGGTTGTCGACGAAGACGGCGGACTTGCCGGACTCCATGAAGCCCCAGCCCTCGCCGAAGTTCTTCAGGTGGGCGAGGTTCTCGTTGAGGAAGACCTGCTTGAGGCTCCGTCCGTACCGGAACTCCTGGACGTCTCCGCTGCCGAGGTACTCGGAGGGCGAGACGGCCTCACCGGCCCCGAAGATCGCCTCGTGCTTCCAGTAGACGTTCGGGTTGCTCAGCCGGGACTTGATGTTGGCGAGGTCGCCGGCGGGCATGTGCTTGGCGGCGTCGATCCGGAAGCCGTCGACGCCGAGCGACAGCAGGTCGTTGAGATAGCCGGCGATCCTGCCGCGTACGTAGTCCTCGCCGGTGTCCAGGTCGGCCAGGCCGACCAGTTCGCAGTTCTGGACGTTGCCTCGGTCGTTGTAGTTGTTGATCTGGGCCCGGCAGTCGTCCATGTCGTTGCCGGAGTAGATGCCCGGGTAGTCGTACTTGGAGTACGCGGAGCCTCCGGTGCCGGTGCCGCTGCCCGCCGACATGTGGTTGATGACCGAGTCGGCGATGACCTTGACCCCGGCCGAGTGACACGTGTTCACCATGGCGGAGAAGGCGGCCCGGTCGCCGAGCCGGCCGGCGATCCTGTAGCTGACGGGCTGGTAGGACGTCCACCACTGGCCGCCCTGGATGTGCTCCTGGGGCGGCGAGACCTGGACGTAGCCGTAGCCCGCCGGACCGAGGGTGTCCGTGCAGGCCTTGGCTATGGAGGAGAACTTCCACTCGAACATCACGGCGGTGACGTCCTTGTCGCCCGGAGCGGCGGCCCGCGCGGTGCCCGCGGCGCCGAATCCGGTGGGGACGACCAGGGCGGCTGCTGCGGCGGCCACGAGGGCGAGCGCGGCAGACAGGGGTCTGCGTGCCATGTCTTTCCTCCTGCGGGTGGGGGAAAACGGGGATGACGGTGCAGCCTCGGTCGGCAACGCGCCGTGCCCTCAAGGCTCCTGAAGGTTCTTGCTGCAAGAATGCAAACCTTGCTGCGGAGCAGACCGTACGAGCCCTCCCGTCACCGGTCAACCCTTTGGACATCTCCCGCTCACATCCGCGAAACAGCGGAGTTTTCTTCCTGACTTCTCCGCGATTTCTCGCTGCAAGGTCTTTCGCAAGATATTGCGGGCCTGTTACGTTTCATCCCGACTCCGGTCCGGTCGGCCGGGGGATCCGGCACCGCTTCACGTCGTCGGACCCCACGCGCCCGGCCGGCCGGGCCGGTCACGGCAAGAGAGGCACCCGGAGTCGCTACAACTCCCCGCCGGCCCTCCCTGGGCCGACTCCTGGTGCCTCTCCTGCACGTGTCCGTTGCCGTACGTGGCCGTTCCCGTTTCCGGACGTGCCCGCTTCCGCTTTCCGTTCCCGTACGGGCCCGCTTCCGCGTCGCGGTCAGCTGTTGCGTACCGCCGCCGTCGAGCCCCGTACCACCAGCTCCGGCTGGAAGACGTACTCGGTGCGCTGCACCGGGCTCCCGCCGATCTCCTCCAGCAGCGCGCCCACGGCCGCCGCCGCCATCGCCTGCACGGGCTGACGCACCGTGGTCAGCGGCGGGTCGGTGAACGCGATGAGCTGCGAGTCGTCGAAGCCGACGACCGAGACGTCACGGGGCACGTCGAGGCCCCTCCCCCGGGCGGCGCGGACCACGCCGAGGGCCATCAGGTCACTGCCGCAGACGATGCCCGTGCAGCCCGCGTCCAGCAGGGCGCCGGCCGCCACCTGGCCGCCCTCGACGCTGAACAGCGTGGAGCAGACGAGCAGTTCGGCCTCGGACCGGTCCATGCCGAGCACCGAGACCGCCGCCTCCACGAAGCCGTCGCGCTTGCGGCGGGAGGGGACGTAGCGCTGCGGGCCGATGGCCAGGCCGATCCGGCGGTGGCCGAGGTCGGCGAGGTGCCCCAGGGCCATCCGTACGGCAGCGTTGTCATCGGGCGAGACGAACGGGGCGCTGATGCGCTCGTTGTAGCCGTTGATCAGGACGAACGGTACGCCGCGCTCGGTGAGCGCGGCGTACCGGCCCGGGTCGGCGGAGGTGTCCGCGTGCAGCCCGGAGAGGAAGACGATGCCGCCGACGCCGCGCTCGACGAGCTGCTCGACGAGTTCGTCCTCCGTCGCACCGCCCGGCAGTTGAGTGCAGAGCACGGGGGTGTAGCCGTGGCCGGCCAGCACCTGTTCGACGGACTGTGCGAACGCCGGGAAGATCGGGTTGGTGAGTTCGGGCGTCACCAGACCGATCAGTCCGGCGCTGCGCTGCCGCAGCCGTACGGGCCGTTCGTAGCCCAGGATGTCGAGCGCCGCGAGCACCCGCTGACGCGTGGAGTCCGCGACGCCCTGCTTCCCGTTCAGGACCCGGCTGACCGTCGCCTCGCTGACCGTCGCCTGAGCGGCGATGTCGGAGAGGCGGGGCGCGGCCGCGGCCCTGGGCGCGGGCAGTGTCACACCGTCCACCACACCGTGGTGTCGGCGGGCAGCTCGGCCTCGGCGCCGTCCACGGTGACCGGGGAGCTGGCGAGCAGCACCCGGCCGCGGGCGGCGATGCGGACGGGGGCGCCGGTGGTGTTGACGGTGCAGACGAAGCCCGGGCGGGAGAAGACGAGGACGCCCTCGGGGCCCTCCAGCCACTCGACGTCCGTGCCCGCGCCGAGGCCCGGGTGCTCCCGGCGGGCGGCGATGGCGGCCCGGTACAGCTCCAGGGTGGAGCCCTCCACGCCGGTCTGCGCCTCGACGGACAGCTCGCCCCAGCCGGCGGGCTGCGGGAGCCAGCTGCCGCCCTCGCCGAAGCCGTACGAACTGCCCTCGCGGGTCCACGGGATCGGGACGCGGCAGCCGTCGCGGAAGCCGTCCTGGCCGTCGGCGCGGAAGAACGAGGGGTCCTGGCGGGCCTCGTCGGGCAGGTCGGTGACGTCGGGCAGGCCGAGCTCCTCGCCCTGGTAGACGTAGGCGGAGCCGGGCAGGGCGAGCATCAGCAGGGAGGCGGCGCGGGCCCGGCGCAGGCCCAGCTCACGGTCGCCGGGGGTGCGGATCTGGGTGCCGAGGCCCGCCGGGTTGGCGAAGCGGGTGGCGTGCCGGGTGACGTCGTGGTTGGAGAGCACCCAGGTGGCGGGCGCGCCGACCGGGCGCATCGCGGCGAGCGAGACGTCGATGACCTCGCGCAGTTCGGCGGCGTCCCAGGCGGTGGCGAGGTACTGGAAGTTGAACGCCTGGTGCATCTCGTCGGGGCGCACGTAGTTGGCGGTGCGCTCGACGGTCGGGGTCCAGGCCTCGGCGACGGCGATCCTCTCGCCCGGGTACTCGTCGAGGATGGTGCGCCAGCTGCGGTAGATCGCGTGCACGCCGTCCTGGTCGAAGAACGGCATGATGTCGTTGCCGAGCAGCCTGAGCTGGTCGTGGGAGCCGAGGTCGGGCAGCCCCTCGGCCTTGACGAGGCCGTGGGCGACGTCGACGCGGAAGCCGTCGACGCCCATGTCGAGCCAGAAGCGCAGGATGGAGCGGAACTCGTCGGCGACGGCCGGGTGCTCCCAGTTGAAGTCCGGCTGCTCGGGGGCGAAGAGGTGGAGGTACCAGTCGCCGGGGGTGCCGCCCGGGTTCACCGTACGGGTCCAGGCGGGGCCGCCGAAGATGGACTCCCAGTCGTTGGGCGGGAGTTCGCCGTCGGCGCCCTTTCCGGGGCGGAAGTGGTAGCGCTCGCGCAGGGCGGAGCCGGGGCCCTCGGCCAGGGCGCGCTTGAACCACTCGTGCTGGTCGGAGGAGTGGTTGGGGACCAGGTCGACGATGATGCGCAGGCCCAGGCCGTGGGCCTCGCGGATCAGCGCGTCGGCGTCCAGCAGGTTGCCGAACATCGGGTCGATGGCCCGGTAGTCGGCGACGTCGTAGCCCGCGTCGGCCTGCGGGGAGGCGTAGAAGGGGCTGAGCCAGACCGCGTCGACGCCCAGGTCCTTCAGGTGGGGCAGGCGGGCGGTGACGCCGGCGAGGTCGCCCATGCCGTCTCCGTTGCCGTCGGCGAAGCTCCGCGGATAGACCTGGTAGATCACCGCGTCCTGCCACCAGCCGGTGCGGTGGCCCGGGGCGTCGTCGGACGTGCCGGTGGAGGGGGCAGCGAGGTGCTGGGTCATGTCGTCCCTGGGGTGTCTGGGTGGGGAGCGGCGCCGGGGACCGGGTCGGGGTTTCCGGCGCCGCCGTGACGGGTGCGGTGGTGCGTGCGGGTGCTGGTGCGGGTGGCCAGGGGGGGTCAGCCCTTGACGGCTCCGGCGGACATTCCGGTGACCAGGTGCTTCTGGGCGAAGAGGAACACCAGGGCGGCCGGGATGGCGATGAGCACGGAGGCCGCGGTCATGGGGCCCCACTGGGCTCCGTACTGGTTGACGAACTTCTGGAGTCCGCCGGCCAGCGTGAGGTTCTCGTCGCCGACCAGGAAGGCGGAGGCGTACGCCACCTCACCCCAGGCGGTGATGAAGGAGTAGAACGCGGTGACCGCGAGGCCCGGCTTGGCCAGCGGCAGGATCAGCCGGAAGAAGGTGCCGAACGGGGTGAGGCCGTCGACCTCGCCCGACTCGTCGATCTCGCGCGGGATGGTGTCGAAGAAGCCCTTCATCATCCAGGCGCAGAACGGCACCGAGATGGTGAGGTAGGTGATGACGAGTCCCATGGGCTGGTTGAGCAGCCCCAGGCTCGACATGATGTTGTAGATCGGCACGATGAGGACGGCGACCGGGAACATCTGGGTGATCAGCAGCGTCCACATCAGCCCGCGCTTGCCGGGGAAGCGGAAGCGGCTCACCGCGTATCCGGTGGTGGCGGCGACGAAGACGCCGATCACGGTGGAGAGCGCGGAGATGATCACGGAGTTGGCGAACCAGTTGAGGAACTCCGTGTCGCGGATCAGGTTCGTGTAGTTGACGAACGTCGTCTCGCGGAAGAAGTCCGTGGTGGTCGCGAACTTGGCGGGCTTGAGCGAGGTCAGCAGGACCCACAGCACCGGGAAGACCGCGATCACCGAGGCGATGATCAGGGTGAGGTGCAGGGCGACGGAGGCGAGCGGGGAGCGCTCGCCGCGCAGCCGGACCTTGGGGGCGCCGTGCCGGGCGGGGGTGTCGGTCGCGGTGGTCACCAGTTGTCTCCCTGGGAGCGCAGGACTCGCCGGTAGACGACGGCGAAGAGCATCAGGAGTACGAGGATCAGCACGCCCCAGGTGGAGGACTGCGCGTAGTCGCGCGGGCTGATCTCGAAGGAGAACTTGTACGCCTGGGTCACGAGGATCTGGGTGGCCTCGCCGGGTCCGCCGCGGGTCAGCAGGAAGATCACCGGGAACATGTTGAAGGTCCAGATGGTGGAGAGCAGGACCACCGTGGTGGAGACCGGGCGCAGTCCGGGCAGCGTGATGTGGCGGAAGCGCTGCCAGGCGGTGGCGCCGTCCATCTCGGCCGCCTCGTACTGCTCGGAGGGGATGGACTGGAGTCCGCCGAGGAGGGCGACCATCATGAACGGGATGCCGAGCCAGACGTTGACGGCGATGACCGCGAACTTGGCCCAGGTCGGGTCGTTCAGCCACGGCACGGCGTCGATGCCGGCGCCGCCGAGGACCTTGTTGAGCAGACCGCGCTCCTCGTTGTAGAGGAAGCGCCAGGCGAAGACGGAGACGAAGCCGGGGATGGCCCAGGGCAGGATGAGGGCCATGCGGTAGGCGGAGCGTCCGGCGATGCGGCGGTTGAGGATGTTCGCCAGGGCCATGCCGAGGACGAACGTGACGCTCACGCAGGAGACGGTCCACACCAGCGTCCAGCCGAGCGTGCCGAGGAACTGCGAGCCGGTCAGCGCGTCGATGTAGTTGTCCGCGCCGACGAACTCGTAGGTGGCGGGGATCTCGTTGACGCCGATGGAGCGGGCGACGTTGCGCTCGTCCGCGTCGGTCATCGAGAGGTAGATGCCACGGACCAGCGGATAGCCGATGATCACGCCGATCACGACGACGACCGGGGCGACCATGGCCCAGGCGTACCAGTGGACCGACAGCGCCCGCCTCAGACGGCCGGGCTTCGGTGGTGGGGTGCCAGTACCGCGGCTCCGGCCGCGGGCGACGTTCTCGCCCGCGGCCTTCACCACCGACTGGCTGGTGTGGACAGCCATCAGTCGGCCAACCTTCCTGTTACTTCCAGCCCTCGAGGAGCTTGCGGTAGGAGTCGCCGGTGGCCTTGGCGGCCTTCTCCGGCGTGGTCTGGCCGGTGAGGACCTTGGTGTACTCGATGCGCAGCGGCTCGAAGAGGCTGCCGCCCTCGGGGATCCAGGGGCGCTCGACGGCGGTCTCGACGACCGGCTTGAAGAAGCCGACGATCTCGCTGTCCACGGCCTCCTGCTTGGCGTACGCGGAGGTGCGGGTGGGCAGCAGGTTCAGCTCGCCGGCGGCGGTGGCCTGGCTGTCCACGGACGTCATGTACTCGACGAAGGCGTAGGAGGCTTCGAGGTTCTTGGAGCCGGCGTAGACGGCCAGGTTGTGGCCGCCCTGCGGGGCGCCCTGGGCGGCGGAGCCGGCCGGGACCGGGGCGACGCCCAGGTTGTCCTTGTCCGTGAACTCCTTGCCGGTCAGGGTGTCGGCGACGGCCCAGGGGCCGTTGATCATCATCGCGACGTCGCCGTTCTTGAACGACTGCATCATGTTCTCCCAGCCGTCCGAGGCGTCCGTCTTCGCGGTGCCGTCGTCGACCAGTGCCTTGACCGCCTTGAACGCCTTGACGCCCTCGGGCTTGTCGATGGTGACGCTCTTGGAGCCGGCGTCGACCATGTCGCCGCCCTCGCCGTACAGGAAGGAGAGGAAGTAGTACGGGTCGTCGCCGCGGAGGTAGAGGCCGGTCTTGCCGGTCTTGTCCTTGATCTTCTTGGCCACGGTCTTGAGGTCGTCCAGGTTGGCGGGCGCCTCGACGCCGGCCTCCTTGAACAGCTTCTTGTTGTAGAAGACGCCCATGGAGTCGATGACCTGCGGGACGGCGAAGGTCTTGCCGTCGTACTTGGTGGAGGCGACGGCCTGCTTGAGGAAGTCGTCCTGGTTCTTCAGGGCGGCGGTGCCGTCCAGCGGGGCCAGGTAGCCGAGGTTGGCGAAGTCCGGCGTCCAGGCGACCTCGGAGCGGATCACGTCGGGGGCGCCGTCGCCGGCCTGGGCGGCGTTCTTGAACTTGTTCTGGGCGTCGCCGAAGGGCACGTTGACGTACTTGACGTCGACCTTCGGGTGCTTCTTCTCGAAGCCCTCGGCCAGCTTCTTGAAGACCTTGTCCTCACTGCCGACGCTGGAGGTGTCCCACCAGGTCACCGTGCCGGAGAGCTCGCCCGAGCTCTTGCCGCCGGCGGACTCGTCGTCGCTGCCGCAGGCGGTCGCCGCGAGCGCCAGGGCCGCGACCAGGGCGGTGGCCGTTATGCCACGTCGCATCTGAACTCCTTCAACTGCCGTACCGCTCCGTCGCGGCGCCGGGTCGACGTGAACGTAACAAGGATGAAAGACGACCGAAAGACCTTGCGGAAGATTTCTGCAAGCCTTGGTGATCGTTACATTCGCGTGTCCTCAAGGTTGCCGTCAAGCCCCTTGACGAGGGGCACTCACCCCTGGCAGGGGCAGGCGGGGCACGGCATATCCGCAGTGCGACGATCCGACCGCAGCCCGCGATCCGGGGCCGCAAGTCCTTGCAAGGTGTTGCCGGAGAACGCTCCGGCGCCCTCCCCCGCGCCACCTCGCGCACGGTGGGCAATCCGACACGGGCCCGGTACAGTCCCATCCCATGACCGCACGGCTTGCCGATATCGCAACTCAGGCGGGGGTCAGCGAAGCAACGGTCAGCCGGGTCCTGAACGGCAAGCCCGGAGTCGCGGCGACCACCCGCGAATCCGTCCTCGCGGCGCTCGACGTACTGGGGTACGAACGCCCGGTGCGGCTGCGCAGGCGCAGCGCGGGACTGGTCGGCCTGATCACCCCGGAGTTGGAGAACCCGATCTTCCCGGCGCTGGCGCAGGTCATCGGCCAGGCGCTGACCCGGCAGGGCTACACCCCGGTGCTGGCGACCCAGACACCCGGCGGCTCCACCGAGGACGAACTCACCGAAATGCTGGTGGACCGAGGCGTTTCCGGCATCATCTTCGTCTCCGGGCTGCACGCGGACACCTCCGCCGACATGCAACGCTACGAGCAACTGCGCGGCCAGGGCGTCCCGTTCGTCCTGGTGAACGGCTTCTCCGCCAAGGTGCAGGCGCCGTTCATCTCACCGGACGACCGGGCGGCGATGCGCCTCGCGGTGACGCATCTGGTGGCCCTGGGCCACACCCGTATCGGCCTGGCGGTCGGCCCCAAGCGCTTCGTGCCGGTGCTCCGCAAGATCGAGGGCTTCCACTCGACGATGCGGGAGCAGCTCGGCCTCGCCCCGGACGAGGTGGAGGAGTTGATCCAGCACTCCCTGTACACGCTGGAGGGCGGCCAGGCCGCCGCCTCCGCCCTGATGGAGCGCGGCTGCACGGCGGTGGTGTGCGCGAGCGACATGATGGCGCTCGGGGCGATCCGGGCGGCCCGTCGGCTGTTGAAGGACGTGCCGCGCGATCTCTCGGTCGTGGGCTACGACGACTCGCCGCTCATAGCGTTCACGGACCCGCCGCTGACGACGATCCGGCAGCCGGTGACGGCGATGGGCCAGGCCGCCGTCCGCACGCTCCTGGAGGAGATCGGCGGAACCCCGGCACCGCACAGCGAGTTCGTCTTCATGCCTGAGCTGGTGGTTCGCGGCTCGACGGCCTCGGGCCCCGCAGGCGGCTCAGGGTCGGCCTCTCGTCCTTGAGACGCAGAATGTGCGACCGGAACCCGACCGGAGGATGATCGGGGGCAGGGGAACCACTATGGAAGACTCTCTGCCTATGGGTGAAACACAGGTGAGCACGCACGAAGGCCGGTCAACGGCCGATCCTTCACCCATCGCGGCCCGGACGGCCCCCGAGGCCGCCACCGCGTCCACCCCTCCCCCCGCTTCCGGGAAGACCGGCCGGCTGCTCGCCCGGCTCCGCTCCCTGCGAATGCCCCGCCGCCCCCGGCTCTGGTTCGAGATCCTGCTCATCGCGGTCAGTTACTGGCTGTACTCACTCGTGCGCAATGCCGTTCCGGAGCAGAAGGCCCAGGCGCTGCGCAACGCGGACTGGATCTGGTCGGCGGAGAAGTCCCTGGGCCTCGCCTTCGAGGAAACGGTCAACCACGCGGTCAACTCCGTGACATGGCTGATCGTGTCGATGAACTACTACTACGCGACGCTGCATTTCGTCGTGACCATCGGCGTCCTCGTCTGGCTGTTCCGCCGACACCCGGGTCGTTACGCGGCGACGCGGCTGGTCCTCTTCGCGACGACGGGCGTGGCCCTGCTCGGCTACTACCTCTACCCGCTGGCGCCACCCCGTCTGATGAACGGCGCGAACTTCATCGACACCGTGCTCCTGCACGAGACGTGGGGCTCGATGGCCTCGGGCAACTTCAAGAACATGTCGAACCAGTACGCGGCGATGCCGTCGATGCACATCGGCTGGTCGCTCTGGTGCGGCCTGACGATCTTCGCCCTGGCCTCGGCGCCCTGGGCCCGCATCCTGGGCCTGCTCTACCCGACGCTCACCCTGGTCGTCATCGTGGCCACCGCCAACCACTTCTGGCTGGACGCGGTGGGCGGCATGGCCTGCCTCGCGTTCGGCTACACGGTCTCCCGCGTCTGGTACGGCTCACTGCCGCACCGGCTGCCGAAGTGGGTGCCCGCCGGGTCCGGGCGGGGGCGGCTGACCGGCCTGCGCGCCGCCCGGCTGCCACGTCCGGCTTCGGAACGGAAGCCGGAGCCCGAGCCGGAGACGGCCGGGGCACGAAGGGCGTAGGGGCTCGGGCCGGAGCCCCTCAGCCGGTCTCCCACAGCAGCGCGCGGGCCACCAGCGGGGAGGCGAGGTAGTTCCGGACGGTGTGGAAGTCGAAGGCGTTGATCACCGTGTGCTCGTCCACATCGACCCGGTCGAAGTGGCGGCCCACCCCGCGCGGCGGAATGGCCACGATGTCCCCGGGGTCGGCGAGGTTGGTCCAGTGCCGCACCCCGGGCGGGCGTGCGCCTTGCGGGAGCCCGGAGGACCCGGGGGCTCCGGAGGGCACGGGCGCCGGGTCCAGCCGGTGGAGGACCGCGTGCGGAAGGGCCAACGGGGAGCCCAGGGTGATCAGCGAGGGGACCGTGAGGTGCTGGTGCCTCCAGAGCGCTTCGTAGGCCACGACCGAGCCCAACGAGTGCGCGATCACCACGTCCGCCCGATGTTCGTCGATGACCCGGGCCACGTGGTCGCGCACCGCGTCGCGCACGCCCGCGTCGGCCCGCAGGTACGTGGCGACCTCGCGCACGAAGGTCGCCACGAACCACTCGGTGACCGTTCTGCCGGGGAAGCGGGTGCGGGCCAGCCAGGACACGGCCTGCCGGGGAGCCCAGGTGGCCCGCCCGGCAGCGGTGTTGCCGGGCAGCGGGAGCTCCGCCAGCCAGGCGTCGAGCAGTTCCCGCTCGAAACCGTCCAGGCTCTCCAGGTCCGCCGGGCCGCTCTGCCGCCCGGCGGCGTGCAGCAGGTCGGCGTAGTACGCCACGCGCATGTCGCGGGGCGCCCGGCGGGCGGGGCCGTCGTGGCCCGCGGCTGTGTGCCCCCGGTCGAGCGCCGTGTCCCAGATCGCGGCCAGACGCACGGCCGCCTCCCGCGCGGACTCGCCCGGCCGGTAGTTCCCGATCCCGTGTACGCCGACGACTCGGGTCACAGCTTCTCCCAGGCAGGTTCCATGACGATCAGGTCTCCAGAGCGGACCACCACGGCCAGTTCGCCGGACTCGGCCACCGCGAGGCGCGACACGGACGCGGGCATCTCCAGCGTGGCGAGACAGGTGCCGTCGACGTCCCACAGTTTCACCGATGCGTCCTGGCCGCCCGTCACGGCCACCGGACGCCCGCCGCGCACCGTGAACGCCGTGGCTGTCACCCATCCGGTGTGCCCGAGGAGCGGCACCGGCTCCGGGCGGCGGCGGGTCAGGTCCCAGATCCGCGGCACGGGCTCGACCCGCGCGCGCCCGCTGACGGCCCCGCCGAAATAGCCGGTGACCGCGAACGACCGGCCGTCGGCCGTGGCGCACGCGATGGTGTTCAACTTCGCCGCCCCGTCGTCACCCGTGCCCACGGTCCACGGGCAGGACGCCTCGCCGACCGGCTTCCGATGATGGCAGCCGGGCCGGGGGCGGGTCAGCGGGATCACCGGATCGACAGCGGGGAACCCCGGGTTCCTCACAGGGCGCCGGCCTCACAGCCCCTCGGTGTGCTCAGCACAGAGGCCCGGGTACTCCCGGGCGAGGACCGCCGACACCGCTTCGAGGGCGGGGTCCACAACGTCACAGTCGTGGGCGGAGGCGTGGTCGGCGGTCGGGGTGGCGGTCGAAGAACGCGCAGGTCGTGACGGAGCGCGTGAGCAGGCGGCGCAGGACTGCGGGGCGCCCGGGGCCTTTCGTTCGGATCATGCCGGGCTCGATCCGGACAGCCCTTATGAAGCCGCCCCGTAGAACCGCTCCTCCATCACCGCCCGCGCCCGCCGCGTGATCCGCCGGTAGTCGTCCAGCATGTCCCCGACATGCCCCGGTTCGTACCCCAGGTACCGCCCGACCGCCGCCATCTCCCGCGGGTCGGACGGAAACGTGTCGCCCGGCCGCCCCCGCACCAGCATCACCGCGTTGCGGACCCGTGTCGCCAGGACCCACGCCTCGTCCAGCGTCTGCGCGTCCTCCGCCGGAATCAGCTCCGCCGCACACGCGGCGGCCAGCGCCTCACGCGTACGCGTCGTGCGCAGCCCCGGCTCCGCCCAGCCGTGCTGCATCTGCATCAGCTGCACGGTCCACTCGACGTCGCTCAGCCCGCCCCGCCCCAGCTTCGTGTGGAGCGTGGGGTCCGCGCCGCGCGGCATCCGCTCGGACTCCATCCGCGCCTTGAGCCTGCGGATCTCCCGTACGGCGTCCTCGCCGAGCCCTTCCATCGGATACCGCAGCGGAGCGACCAGCTCGATGAAGTCGCGCCCCAGCTCCTCGTCGCCCGCCACCGGTTCGGCCCGCAGCAGCGCCTGGCTCTCCCAGACCAGCGACCAGCGCCGGTAGTAGGCCCCGTACGACTTCAGCGTGCGGACCAGCGGCCCGCTCTTGCCCTCCGGGCGCAGGTCGGCGTCGATCAGCAGCGGCGGATCGGCGGTCGGCAGCTGAAGCAGCCGGCGCATCTCCGCGATGACCGTGTTGGCGGCCCGGGCCGCCTCCTCATCGCTCACGCCCTCGCGCGGCCGGTGGACGAAGAGGACGTCGGCGTCGGAGCCGTAACTCAGCTCGTGCCCGCCGAAGCGGCCCATGCCGATGACGGCGAACCGGGTCGGCAGGGTGTCGCCCCACTGCGCGCGGACGGCGGCCCGCAGCGCGCCCGCGACGGTGACGGCGTTGAGGTCGCTGACGGCCGAGCCGACGCGGTCGACGAGGGCCCCGTGATCCTGCTCGGCGGGGTTGTCCTCGGTACCGTACGAGCCGATGAGGTCGGCGGCCGTCGTGCGGAAAAGCTCGCGGCGGCGCACCCCGCGTACCACCGCGACGGCCGACTCCGCGTCCCCGGCACGCCCCACCGCGGCCAGCACCTCCTGCTCCAGGTGGGCCCGGGTGCGGGGCCTGAGCCCCTCCGGGTCGCCGAGGATCGCCACCGCTTCCGGGGCCCGCATCAGCAGGTCCGGGGCGAGGCGGCCGGCGGAGAGGACCCGGGCGAGGTTCTCCGCGGCGGCACCCTCGTCGCGCAGGAGCCGTAGATACCACGGGGTCTTGCCGAGCGCGTCGGACACCTTGCGGAAGCCGAGGAGCCCGGCGTCCGGGTCGGCGGAGTCCGCGAACCAGCCGAGCAGCACCGGCAGCAGGGTGCGCTGGATGGCGGCCTTGCGGGAGACCCCCGAGGAGAGGGCCTCCAGGTGCCGCAGGGCGGCCGCCGGGTCGGCGTACCCGAGGGCCTCCAGGCGGATCGCGGCGGCCTTCGCGCTGAGCCGGGACTCGGCGGGGGCCAGCTGGGCGACGGCGTCCAGCAGCGGCCGGTAGAAGATCTTCTCGTGCAGCCGCCGCACGACGGAGGCGTGCCGCTTCCAGGCCTTGTTCAGCTCGGTCACCGGATCGGTACGCATCCCGAGCGACCGGCCGAGCCGCCGCAGATCCGCCTCGTCGTCGGGGACGAGGTGGGTGCGGCGCAGCCGGTACAGCTGGATGCGGTGCTCCATGGAGCGCAGGAAGCGGTACGCCTCGTCGAGCTGGGCGGCGTCCGCGCGCCCCACGTACCCGCCCTCGGCGAGCGCCCCCAGCGCCTTGAGGGTGGAGCCGCTGTGCAGGGAGGCGTCGCTGCGCCCGTGCACCAGCTGGAGGAGCTGCACCGCGAACTCGACGTCGCGCAGTCCGCCGGGGCCGAGCTTCAGCTCCCGCTCGATCCGGTCGACGGGGATGTTGTCGACGACTCGACGGCGCATCCTCTGCACGTCGGGGACGAAGTTCTCCCGGTCGGCGGCCCCCCAGACGAGCGGCGACACCGCCTCGACGTACGCCGCGCCCAGCTCGGGGTCGCCGGCCACCGCGCGGGCCTTCAGCAGGGCCTGGAACTCCCAGGTCTTGGCCCAGCGCTGGTAGTAGGCGAGGTGGGAGGTGAGGGTGCGCACGAGCGGCCCGTTGCGGCCCTCGGGGCGGAGGTTGGCGTCGACCTCCCAGATGGTGCCCTCGGCGGTGGTCTCGGAGCAGATCCTCATCATGTGGGCGGCCAGCCGGGTGGCGGCCTGCATGGCCTTGGTCTCGTCGACCCCGTCGCGCGCCTCCCCGACGAAGATCACGTCGACGTCGGAGACGTAGTTCAGCTCGCGCCCGCCGCACTTGCCCATCGCGACGACGGCGAGCCGGCACCGGGCCGCGTCCTCGGGTGCGGCCGTCCGGGCGATGGCGAGAGCGGCGCGCAGGGTGGCGGTGGCGAGGTCGGCCAGTTCGGCGGCGGTCTGCGCGAGGTCGGTCGTACCGCACACGTCCCGGGCGGCGAGGGTGAGCAGACACCGGCGGTAGGCGACCCGCAGCGAGTCCGGGTCGACGGCGGCGGCGAGCCCGCGCTCGAAGTCGGCGACCCCGGGGTGCAGGTCGACCGCCTCGTAGGTCACGAGCGCCTGCCAGTCGCGCGGGTGCCGGGCCAGATGGTCCCCGAGCGCCTCCGATGCGCCGAGGACGCCGAGGAGCCGGTCGCGCAGGGGCTTGGCGGTGACGAGGGTGTCGAGCAGCACCTGGCGCTCGTTCTCCTCCTCGGCCTCGGCGATCCGGACCAGGCCGCGCAGGGCCAGGTCCGGGTCGGCGGTGGCCCCGAGCGCCTCCAGGAGGACGGGATCGGACCGTACGGAGGCCAGCGCGTCCAGGTTGAGGAGCTGGTCCGCTGCGGACGGGTCGGTGAATCCGTGCCGCAGCAGTCTGGTGAACGTACTGCTTCTGCGCCCCGGCACCGTCGTCATTCCGTGCTCTCCCGCCAGCCGAACCGAACCCTGTCCCCGTGCGTCGCCCCGGCGCGGCTCCGTCGCCGCCCAGGGGCCCTCCGAGCCTAGTCCTGTGCCGGCGGATTCGGGGCGGTGGCGGGGTCGCCCCACGGAGAAAACCCCAGGTGTTCCGCCTCCCCGGCGGGGACCGTCCCGACGAGGACGGTGGCGTACAACTCCTCGGAGACCAGGACCCGGGGGGTCAGCCCGGCGGCGCGCAGGACCTCGACCGCCGTGTCCCGCTGCCGCTCGCTCGCCTCCACGAGCAGGCTGCCGCCGGGCGCGAGCCACCGGGGCGCCTCGGCGGCGACCCGGCGCATGACGTCGAGCCCGTCGCCGCCCCCGTCCAGGGCGACGCGGGGTTCATGGATGCGGGCCTCGGCGGGCAGCAGCTCGACGTCGTCGGTGGGGACGTAGGGGACGTTGGCCAGCAGTACGTCGACCCGGCCGCGCAGGGTGGCGGGCAGCGGGGCGAACAGGTCGCCCTCGTAGACGTGCCCCAGGTCGCCGATGTTGCGCCGGGCGCAGCGCACGGCGGCGGGTTCGACGTCACAGGCGTGCAGTTCGGCCGCGTCCGAAGCGGAGGCGAGGGCGACGCCGAGCGCACCGGAACCGCAGCAGAGGTCGACGACGACGGCCCGGCGGGGTGCGAGGGCGGCGGCCTGCGCGACCAGGAACTCCGTACGGCGGCGGGGCACGAAGACACCCGCGTCCACGGCGAAGCGGCGGCCGTGGAAATCCGCCCAGCCCAGGACGTGTTCGAGCGGCAGCCCGGCGGCGCGGCGCTCGACGAGGGAGGACAGTTCGTCGACGGAGGCGGCGGCCTCGTGGAGGAGACGGGCCTCGTCCTCGGCGAAGACGCAGCCGGCGCGGCGGAGGGCGTGGACGGTGGAGGAGAGGGAGCTCAGCGGGTGAACCGGCATACGAGCGAAGCCTTTCGGGAAAACCGATGGGCGCTCCGCGATCGACTTATACCGTCCGGTCGGCTACTGCCGGTCGTACGACGCGATCGCGCGGGTGAGCACCCAGCCTGATCCAGCGGTAATGGGTCTCACCTCCTCGGTCGATCTCGTCGATCCCCGTGGCGTACGGGGGTGGTAACACTACAACAGCCCGCTCCCGCGCCCGTACGGGGCGCGAGAACGGGCTGTTGGCCCGGATCCGGTGTCGCTGTCCTACAGATCGACGCTGTCCCGCAGCTTGGTGGGCG
The DNA here is from genome assembly GCF_044768525.1 of Streptomyces sp. NPDC091287. Taxonomy (NCBI): domain Bacteria; kingdom Bacillati; phylum Actinomycetota; class Actinomycetes; order Kitasatosporales; family Streptomycetaceae; genus Streptomyces; species Streptomyces sp. NPDC091287. The sequence continues at coordinate 139,945 of NZ_JBIVUV010000006.1, read as the reverse complement.
TCAGGAACAGGGAGGCGATCACACCGATCACGGCGATGCCGGCCGAGATGAGGAAGATGTGGCCGGTCGCCTCCCCGTACGCGGCCCGCACGACGCCCTGGACCTGGGGCGGCATGGCGGCGACATTGAGGGTGGAGCCGCTGGAGCCGGACGCGGCCGGGTCGACGCCGAGCTTCGTCAGCCCGTCGGTGATCCTGGTGGCGACCTGGTGGGCGAGGACCGCGCCGAGCACCGAGACGCCCATGGTGCCGCCGAGGGAACGGAAGAAGGTGATCGCCCCGCTGGCCGCCCCGATCTCGCTGAGCGGGACGGTGTTCTGGAGGACGAGCACCAGGTTCTGCATCGACAGACCGACACCGGCACCCACGCCCAGCATCCCCAGCGACACCAGGACGAGCGAGGTCCGGTGGTCGATGAAGGACAGCCCGAGGAAGCCGAGGGCGAGAACGATCACACCCGCGACGATGAACGGCTTGACCTTGCCGGTCTTCGACACGAGGCGTCCGGCGACGGTCGAGGAGACGAGTACGCCGGCCATCAGCGGGATGGTGAGCAGTCCGGCCTCGGTGGGTGAGTAGCCGCGGCCGATCTGGAAGTACTGGCCGAGGAAGACCGCGCCGCCGAACATGGCCATGCCGACGGCGAGGCTGGCGACGATGGCGAGGGCGGGGTCCCGGCGGCGGACGACGTGCATCGGGACGACGGGCTCCTTGACCCGGGTCTCGACGAGAACGGCCGCACCGAGGATGAGTGCGCTTCCGCCGACCATGAGGCCGCTCTGCCAGGAGATCCAGTCGAAGTCGGTGCCGACGAAGGTGACCCAGAGGAGCAGGAGGCTGACCCCGGCGGCGATCAGCGACGCGCCGAGGTAGTCGACCTTGGTGTCGGGCCTGCGGACCTCGGCGAGGTGCAGGGTGCGGGCGAGGATCACGGAGGCGACCAGCGTGAAGGGCACGGCGATGAAGAAGCACCAGCGCCAGCCGAGCCAGGAGGCGTCGGTGATGAACCCGCCGAGCAGCGGCCCGCCGACGGTGGCGACGGCCATGACACCGCCGAGGTAGCCGTTGTAGCGGCCGCGCTCCTTCGGGCTGATCATCGCGGCGATGATCACCTGGACGAGCACCTGGAGCGCGCCCATACCGAGCCCCTGTACGGCGCGGAAGGCGATCAACTGCTCGGTGGACTGGGCGAATCCGCAGGCGACCGACGAGACGACGAAGAGCCCGATGGCTATCTGGAGCAGCAGCTTCTTGCTGAACAGGTCGGCGAGCTTGCCCCAGATCGGGGTGGAGGCCGTGGAGGCGAGCAGGGTCGCGGTGACGACCCAGGTGTACTGCGACTGCGTGCCGTCGAGGGACCCGATGATCTGCGGGAGCGCGACCGAGACCACGGTGCTGCTGATCATCGCCACGAACAGCACGATGAGCAGTCCGCTCAGGGCCCGCAGGACGTGCCGGTGATCCATGGGTGCGGCGGCGGGGGCCCCGGCCGGGGCGGTGGCGGTGTCTGCTGCGCTCACGCGCAACCTCCGGAAGGTTCGTACGAGAGGCCCGTACGGGGCGGTCGTCACGATTTCCGCGCGCCGGGTACGGGAGGAAGAAGGCTTCACCATACATGCACACTGGGCAATTTTGCCCACTGCGCAACAATCTCACGCTCGGGGGATAATGCCCCCATGGACAGCAGCACCGCGGGACCGGGACTCCGGGAACGCAAGAAGGAAGCCACCCGGCAGGCCGTGCACGAGGCGACCCTGCGCCTGACGGTGGAGCACGGTTTCGACCAGGTCACGGTCGAGGCGGTGGCGGACGCGGCCGGGATCTCCCGCAGGACGTTCTCCAACTACTTCACCAACAAGGAGGACGCCCTCCTCTACGGCGAGGAGCAGCAGATCAGGGCCCTGGTCCGCACGGTGAGGGACCGGCCCGCCGACGAACCCGCCTGGCCGGCCCTGCGCGCGGCGGTGGCCCAGTTCGCGGAACGCGTGGCGCCCCCGGAGCGCGAGTGGGCGGTGCGCACACGTCTGGCAATGCGTCACCCCTCGCTGTTGGCCCGCCAGTTGGCCAACCACGCGACCCTGGAACGCGACCTGGCCGAAGCGGTGGCCGCCCGCCCCGGCCCGTCGGCCCCGGTCCGCCCGATCGTCCTGGCGGCGGGCTTCCTCTCCTCACTGCGGATCGCGATGCGCATGTGGATCGAGGAGGACCTGGCACGGGAGCCGGCGGCGGTGATCGACGAGATCCTGGACGAGATGGGGCGGGGGTTCGCGTGAGAGAGGGGCCGGGGCAGCCCCCGGCCTCCCCGCTCACGACCAACAACTCAGCGACCCGTCGGCGCGCCGCACCGGGCTCCACCGGGAGCCCAGCCTTCAGCCCCCGGCTCAGGAATCAGGCTGGTCCACGCGGATCTCATAGGCGATCTCCCAGCGGATGTCCGGCACGATGATGTCGGCCGTCTCCACGGGGCGCCCCTCGCGGTCGAAGTACGTGCGCTCCACCTCGATGACCAGGTCACCGATGGTGATCCCGAGCAGATTCGCCTGCTCCCGCGTCGCGCGGGCCGGGCGGGGAAGCTCGATGCCGGTGGCGATGTTCACGCCGATCGACCGCATCCGCTCCACGACACCGATCTTGCCGTGCGGACCCATCTCGGGGAGCAGGACCGGGGTGCCGTCGGTGATGGCCATCGGCTCCCAGCTCTTGGCGAGTTGTACGGGCAGGCCGTCGGCGAGGAACTCGTAGTCGGTCACGACACAGAGGTCGCCGGGCTCGATCGCCAGCCGTTCGGCGATGTCCTCCGGCGCGGGAACGCGTGCCGTGCTGGTGCACTCCCAGTCGGCCTCGTGGTCGAGCTCGCTCATGTCCGAGGCGAAGGGGCTGTTGCCGCGCTGCTCACGGTGGCGCGAGCGGACCATGCGCCGGCGCTCGCGGGCCCGGCGAACGTAGGTGCCGGAGCCGGCGCGACCTTCGAGGATGCCCTCGATGATCAGGCGCTCCATGGCCCGCTGCGCCACGGACTGACCGACGCCGTACTCCTCCGCGAACCGGGCCCGGGACGGCAGCTTGTCCCCCACTGCCCATTCACCGGCCCGGACACGAGCCCGCAGAGCATCCGCCACCTGCAAGTACGGCGTATCACGTGGCATTTGAGCAGCTCCGTGTGTTCGGCGTCGATAGGGGCGTCGCTGTTGACAAAGCTAACCCATCAGGTTGAAGCTGAGTATTCAGCATTACATGGAGTGACATTCGGGTCATCAGGGGAGAAGTGTGCGCTCTGCACAAGCGCGGGTCGCGGCGCTGACCGGCATGCTCGCCGCCGCCACGGGCACCGAACCGCGCGTCACCACCGGCCTGGACACGTTCCGTGTCGAGGCCGACCTCCCCTCCGAGTTGAGCGCGACCGCGCACTCGGCCGTCCTGGCCGCCCTGGCCACGGCGGATCGCTACGGCCACACGCTCAACCGCACCGCCGAATACGTGTGGGCCGAGATCAGCAGAGAGGCGAACGTGACCACGACCGAATCCCCGGACACGGCGTACCGCGCCCTGCTCGGCCACACCATGACCTGCACCGCGTGCCGGACCGGCGCGATCTGCCCCGCCGCGGCGAAGCTCGTCCGCGTCTGGCGGGAGACCCGCCGATGAGACGCGGTGCGGTGCGCCGACGGGAACGGGCCGCGGCCACGGCGACCCGACGGCGCACGCCCGGGCGAACCCCCGATCCGACCCGCCCCCGGCCGTCCATCCTTCGGCCGTCCCTTCCTCGGCAGAACAACGGCCGGGCCGGATCGCCACCCCCTCACCAGAGACGGAGGCACCTGATGCGCAGGACCCACCAGGCGTTACCGGCACCACCCGGGAGGCCCGGATGATCGCCCTCTCCACGGCGGACGTCCTCGACTGCGAGGCATGCTGGAACGCCCCGGTCACCGCCGCCCGCCACACCCCCACCGGCCGCGACCTGCTCTGCGAGGAGTGCGCGGCGGGCGACTACCCGCGCCGCGTCGACCTCTTCCCGCCGTTCGGCATCTACGGCCTGACGACCCGCAAGCTCCTGAACGACGGCAAACACGGCAGCGGCCCCCCGAAAACCCCGCCGAACCCGGGCCCTCCCCTGCCGAACCCGCCACCCGCGCCGTCGCCGCGAGGAACACCGCCGGTGTAGCGCCCAGGCCCGCCCGTGGGCCCGTACCCTCCGCAGCACGGGTGCGGGCCGACAGGCGCGGAGATCGCGTCACGGCCACGCCAGACCTCACCAAGTGGCGACGGTCGCCGCGTGGTGATCCGCGATGACTGCGCGGTCTACCGGTGCGTCATGCGCAATGCGCAGAGGCGTTCCCTCCAGCGCGCTGTACAGCTCGTGCCCCGCCAGGCTCGGCGCGACGTGCACCACCAAACGGGAGTCGATGGCCAGCAGGCCGCTGTCGAACAGGCGGTGCACGTCCGACCGCAACATCAGCCCCTCTTCAAGGCGGTGATGCTGCGTGTTCGAGAACGGCCGCAAGTGAGCCGCTTCCAGCACCTCCGCGGGCGCCGCACCCGTAACGGCACAGATCAATCCGTACTGACGGACCAACGCCTTGCGGAAGGCATCCTGGCCACGCCGTACCGATGCGGTCGCCCGTCGGCTTCCACCCGGCAGCTCCTGTGGTCGATGTCCTCCCTCACCATCCACTTCGCGTTGGCCCGGAAACCGGACGCCCCGGGCCTTGATGGCCTCCAAGGTCCGGTGCCGGTGCATCTTCCTGATCGACTGCTGGTGGGAGCGGCTCGGGCTGAGCTCGCTCAACTGCACCTTGTCCAGGCAGCCGTCCAGCGGCTGCCAGGTCCCTCCGTAGTGCGCTCGGAACGCAGTGATCGGAAGCGTTTCGACCACGGGGTCGTCGAAGGCCTTCTTGCAACGGCTGCACCAGAAGCGGGGCAGCATCGTGGCTCTCTCCTTGAAACCCGTACTTCCGCAGAAGCGACACCGGCTGCGCACCTTCTCCTGGTGGGGCAGCACCTGCAACGCTTCCACGTATCCCGCCCCGAGGGCCTCCTTGCCGTTCCGCACCACCACCAGGTCGCCGACCGCCACGTGTTGATGGTTGCTCACGGTCGAGTCGTAGCTGTAGGACTCCTCGACGATGTCCTCATAGCCGGCATTCCCCTGGAATTGACGGTCGTCCCCTGCAACAAGGAACGACCAGGCCCTGCCCTGTTCGCGTGGTGCTGCGGTCTCTGCGGTCTCCGCCTCCGTCATAGCAGGAGCATACGAACGAGCACTGACAACGGACCGGCATCTACTGAGCAACCCTCGCCGACCCTGGGCGACTACCAACTGCGCGCACTGCCCAGCACCCACGTGGGGCTACTCCCGGCCGACGCCCCGAGATCGCTCGATCGGGAGATGGCAGAGAACTCACAGCCTCTGGCCACCGACCCGGCGAACTCCTGGTCTCCGAGCCATGGAGTGGACAGCGTTAGTGGCCGCAGTGGTGGGTGCGGTCATCGGAGTGGGCAGCACGCTCGTCACGGATCGGGTGAGTTGGCGACGAGACACACGCGAGCGGGGCAGAGCCGTAGTTCTGGACCAGCTCACAGGTTCCGGGCGAGCTTCCGGCCGTCATGCGCGCGCACCCGGGGCGCGCCGTCCAGCAGGGCGTCGGTGACCCGGACCGCATAGACCTCGGCCATGCGGCTGGTCACCTCGTCGGGGGTGAGCCACTCGACTGCCGCGGATTCGTCGGACAGCTGCTCATGACCGCCTTCGACGCGGCAGCGGAAGACCAGAGCAACGATGCCGCGGGAGGTGTTCTTGTAGACCCCGGTAAGCCGGTCCACCTGGACCTTGATGCCGGTCTCCTCGTAGACCTCGCGTCGGACGCCGTCCTCAGGAGCCTCGGCCAGTTCAAGCACGCCTCCAGGCGGCTCCCAGGTCCCATTGTCGGCCCGCTTGATCGTGAGCACGCGGCCGTCCTCCCGGACGACGATTCCGGCTACGGACACGGAGTGGAGCGGCGTTGACGGGGACTCGGGGCTGATGCTACTCATGTACATGAGAATAGGAGACTCAGAAGGACTATGGCGAGTAGCGATGTGACCTCTTCGGCCAAGGCGAAGTATCTCCAGATCGCCGACGATCTCGCCGCACAGATTCGGTCCGGCGTCCTGGGAGCCGGGGACTCCGTGCCGAGCGAGACGGCGCTCATGGAACGCTACGGCGTCGCCTCGGGCACCGTACGCAAGGCAGTTGCCGAACTACGGGCGACCCAGCTGATCGAGACTCACCACGGGCGGGGCTCGTTCGTCCGCTCCCGGCCACCCGTGCAGCGGAAGTCATCCGACCGGTTCCGTCGTACGCACCGAAAGGCGGGCAAGGCGGCCTACCTCGCGGAAGCGGAGCAGTCCGGCGGCAAGCCGTCCGTGACCGTCCTCTTCATCGGCCCCACCGAGGCACCTGCGGAGATCGCTGAGCGGTTGGGCGTTCCCGCCGGCTCCCAGGTACTCGCCCGCAAGCGCCGCTACTTCCGGGAAGGCGTACCCACGGAGGAGGCCACCTCGTACATCCCGTGGGACGTCGCAAAGAACATCCCGGAGATGTTCGCCGAGAACCCGGGTGGCGGCGGGATCTACGCCCGCCTCGAAGAGCACGGCCAAATCCTCGCAGAGTTCAGCGAAACCGTCCGGGCGCGCCTCGCGACCAAGGCCGAGGCCTCCGCACTCGCACTGAGCCCGGGCTCCCCCGTGATCCACCTCGTGCGGAACGCGGAAACGGAGTCCGGACGTGTCGTGGAGGTGTGCGACACCATCATGGCTGCCGACCAGTTCGTCCTGGACTACCGCTTCGCAGCCGAAGACTGAGGCGACATCAGAGGCCGCGGACCCGACGGCAGCGCCGTTGACTACCACTTGACTCATATACAGGAGTGAGGCACTCTTTCGGCTATCACTCATGTACATGAGTGAAGGAGATTGTCTCTTGCATATGAGGTGCTCATGCAGTCGATCAAGGTTGCTGAGGTACGGATGACGCTGCGGGTCTCGCGTGACTCGGGCCGGACGTGGGGATCTCTCACGGAGGTACGCGTGGGCGACCACCCCGTGCTCCCCGACAACCCCGGCGGCTTCCCGCCCTGCGCATGCACTCGGTGCGCGGAGCGGAACTTCGCTAGCTGCCTGCGGATGGTGTCGTGATGCGGTGCAAGCACTGGCGCCGACTGGCGCAGGAGGCTCGGCAGAAGGCCCCGACCGGATGCGTCGACCGGGCTGCCCAGTGCCAGCTGTCGGCCCATGAGGGCGACGAGCACTACGGCCTCCTGGCCGAACTCGACACGTACGGCACCGCCCTCTGGCTCCGCTGGCGCGGGGCCCACGCGGACCTGGTCGTACTGCGGGACTGCCCGGTGGCCGGGCCGGGTCCCGACGGTGACGGCTGCTGTCTGTTCGCCGGCCACACCGAACAGCACAGCTGGGACGACACCTCGGAGGAGGTCCTGTGCACCAGCTGATCGCGACCCCGTACAACGGAACGTTCCTGATCGCCCGCCCCGGCTCCAAGGGCGGCATGCGTATCCCCCGGGCACTGTACGAAGAACTGGCCTCGACCGCCGAGAGCAATAGCCCTCTGCCCATCTGGCTCCTCACCCACGCCCGTACGGTCTGGGGCCTGAGCCTGGCCGACGCGGTGATGCGCGACGCTGTTCTCGTACGCCCTGAGACCCGTCTCGGCTATGGCCGCGCCACGTACGAGATCAACAAGGGCTGCAACTTCAACTGCGAGCACTGCTACCTAGCGGAGCGGAAGTTCGAGGGGCTGCCCTGGCCGGACAAGGTCCGACTCCTGCACCTGCTGCGGGATGCCGGGGTGCTGTGGCTCCAGTTCACCGGCGGTGAGCCGCTGATCGACCGAGACTTCGTGGACGCGTACACGCTCGCTCACGGATCCGGGATGCTGATCGAGATCCTGACCAACGGCTCCCGGCTCCACCGTCCCGAGATCATCGACCTGCTGCGCGACCTGCCGCCGCACAAGGTGACCGTCTCCCTCTACGGGGCGACCCCGGACAGCTTCGACTCGCTCACCCGCAAGCCGGGAGCGTTCAAGCTGGTCGAGAAGGGGCTCGTCGCGGCGCGCGAGGCCGGCATCGCGCTGGAACTGGCGCTGATCATCACCCGGCACAACGCTCACGAGCTGGACGCCATGCGCGCCCTCGCCGATCAGTACGGGGCGGACCGCCAGGAGTACGGCACGATCTCCCCCACGTACACCGGCACGCCCGAACCGCTGGCCGCGCAGGCACCCGGCTTCCTGGACAAGAACAGCGTCTTCAAGGGCTGCCCGGCCGGCCATACCTTCTTCCACGTCGACCCGCATGGCCTGGCGACCATGTGCAAGGTCGGCCGCGAGAACCCCATCGACCTCATGACCGAGGGCCTGGACGGGCTCCTCCGTCTGCCCGGCATCGCCGATGTCCAGATGCTTCGCACCGGTGGCTGCGGCGGCTGTCAGCTCTCCGGCACCTGCCGGGTCTGCCGACCGCTCGCCAAGGCCTACCAGGAGGCGAAGGCACCACTGAACACCTACTGCCAACACGGAAGCGAGGAAGCGTCATGACCGCTGTCATGGTGAAGATCAGCCCCCGGCCGCCGGCTCCGGAAGAGCCCGAGGGAGTGATCCTCCTGGACGACCTGGAGGTGCTGACCGAAGGCGCCATCCCGGGCTGCAACGACGACAACCCGTACCGGTAGACACCCGGCCGGAAGAACCGCGGGGGCTTCGGGACGTTCTTCCACCCGAAGCCCCCGCACCACCGCGCACCCACATGCCCGCACCCGAGGAAGAGTGAAGCCCCATGGCCACCGCCCGCATCGGCCTCGGCCGGCTGCCGTCCGCCGCCCGCGCCGCCGTCGAAGAGCACACCGGCCCCCTTCTCTCGGTCGAGGAGGCAGACGAGGGTTTCAACAGCGAGATCGCGGCCCGCATCAGCTCCGCCACGGGCACCTGGCACATCAAGGGCCTGCGCACCGACCACCCCCGCGCCTGGACCCAGCGCCGGGAGGCCGCCGTCGCCCCCTTCCTCGCCGGCCTGGCCCCCGTCCTCCGCTGGCAAGTCGAAACCGCCGGGTGGAACCTCCTCGGCTTCGAAGCCCTCGGCGGCCACCACGCCGACTACGCCCCCGGCTCACCGGACCTCCCCGAAGTCGCTGCCCTCCTGCGCCGCCTCGGCGAGACCCCCTGCCCCGGCATCGAACTGCGCCATGCCGAACAGCGCCTGGAGCACTACGCCGCCCACCCCGACGACCTCCGCTTCTTCGCCGGAACCCATCTCCTGCACACCGACCTGAACAACGCCAACGCCCTCGTCGACGACCATGCCCCCCAAGGCATTCGAGCCCGCCTGGTCGACTGGGCCTGGGCAACCCGCGGAGCAGCCTGGCTCGACGCCGGCTACTGGATCATCTGGCTCATCGCCACCGGCCACACCCCCGCATCCGCCGAGCAGTGGGCCGCCGAGATCCCCTCCTGGCACACCGCCCCCGCCGAAGGCATCACCGCCTTCGCCACCGCCAACGCCACTCTCTGGTCCGAGATCAGCAAAACCGACCCCACCCCGTGGACCCTGCGCCTCGCGACTGCCTCCAGCGCCTGGCACACACTCCGCAGAGCTGGCTGAACGGCAATCCGCGCTGGTCGATGCGGCATGTTCCCCGGTTCCTGCATGTACTTGGCCGCCCGTCCGGGCCTGACGGCCCCTGGGCGGACCAGAGTTGCTCATGACTGCGGGCGGGGCGCCTCGGTTGAACCGAGGCGCCCCGCCCGCAGTGCGTTCTCCGAGCCGCTGCCCCGCGGCTACAGCACCGGCAGCAGGTTCTTCAGCTCGAAGGCCGTGACCTCGCTGCGGTACTCCTCCCACTCCTGCTTCTTGTTGCGGAGGAAGAAGTCGAAGACGTGCTCGCCCAGCGTCTCGGCGACCAGTTCGCTCTTCTCCATCAGCGAGATCGCCTCGCCCAGGTTCTGCGGGAGGGGCTCGATGCCCATCGCGCGGCGTTCGGCGTCGGAGAGGGCCCAGACGTCGTCGTCGGCGCCGGCCGGGAGTTCGTAGCCCTCCTCGATGCCCTTGAGGCCCGCGGCGAGCAGGACCGCGTAGGTGAGGTACGGGTTGGCGCCGGAGTCGATGGAGCGGACCTCGACCCGGGCCGAGCCGGTCTTGCCGGGCTTGTACATCGGGACGCGGATGAGGGCGGAGCGGTTGTTGTGGCCCCAGCAGATGTACGAGGGGGCCTCGCCGCCCGCGCCGGCCGCGCGGGACGAGCCGCCCCAGATGCGCTTGTAGGAGTTGACCCACTGGTTGGTGACGGCCGAGATCTCCGCCGCGTGCGTCAGCAGGCCCGCGATGAAGGAGCGGCCCACCTTCGAAAGCTGGTACTCCGCGCCCGACTCGTAGAAGGCGTTGCGGTCGCCCTCGAAGAGGGAGAGGTGGGTGTGCATGCCCGAACCCGGGTACTCCGAGAACGGCTTCGGCATGAACGTGGCCTGGACGCCCTGCTCCAGCGCCACCTGCTTCATCACCAGACGGAACGTCATGATGTTGTCCGCCGTGGAGAGCGCGTCCGCGTACCGCAGGTCGATCTCCTGCTGGCCGGGGGCGCCCTCGTGGTGGCTGAACTCGACCGAGATGCCCATCGATTCGAGCATGGTGATCGCCTGGCGGCGGAAGTCCATGCCGACGTTCTGCGGCGTGTGGTCGAAGTAGCCCGAGCTGTCCGCCGGGGTCGGACGGGTGCCGTCGACCGGCTTGTTCTTCAGCAGGAAGAACTCGATCTCGGGGTGGGTGTAGAAGGTGAAGCCGAGGTCGGACGTCTTGGCGAGGATGCGCTTGAGGACGTAGCGCGGGTCCGCGAAGGACGGGGAGCCGTCCGGCATCAGGATGTCGCAGAACATCCGCGCCGTTCCGGGGGCCTCCGCGCGCCAGGGCAGGATCTGGAAGGTGCCCGGGTCCGGCTTGGCGATCATGTCCGATTCGTACACGCGGGCGAAGCCCTCGATCGCCGAGCCGTCGAAGCCGATGCCCTCGTCGAACGCCTGCTCCAGCTCGGCCGGAGCCACGGCGACGGACTTGAGGAACCCGAGGACGTCGGTGAACCACAGCCGCACGAAGCGGATGTCGCGCTCCTCAAGGGTCCTGAGGACGAATTCCTGCTGCTTGTCCATTGCCACATCCTTGCAGTTCAGACGGTCCGTGCACCACCGCCCGGGGTAGGGGGACACTTCAGTATCGCGACCCGGGATTTCCCCCAGATTACGCACACGGTGTGAGAGAGAGCACTCGGCCACCCACTACGATCGGCGACCGTGGCGCACGGGGGCGGCAGCCGAGCAGTGGCCGGCTTTCCGCCCGGCTTCTCTCCCGGCTTTCCGCCCGTGCGCCCGCATCGGTTCACGGACCGTCCCCCCTCCTCCCGGCCCCTTCGCAGAAGGACTCGACGACATGAGCATCGACCCCCGGTCCCCCCAGCCGCAGGCCCCCGACCCGCGCGCCCGCGCCACCCGCAACCGGGCCATCGCCATAGGGCTGAGCGCTGCCGTCGTGGCCGGTCTCGTCGCCTTCGGCTCGTACCTGCTGCTGGAGAACTCCGAGGCGAACGAGAAGTCCGACGACGCCTCGGCGGCGCAGGACGGCAAGCACCCGGGCGGTCACGGCGACTCCCACGGCAACGCCACGGGCGGGGCCATCGAGGGGCTGAAGTCCTGGGACGCGGCGAAGCTCGGCCGCGAGCACGTCGCGGGCTCGGTGGACTACCCGATGAAGCCTCCGGTCGGCGGCGACCACAACCAGTCCTGGATGAACTGCGACGGCGACGTATACGAAAAGGCCCTCCCGGACGTGAACGCCGTGCACTCCCTGGAGCACGGCGCGGTCTGGGTCACCTACAACGGCAAGGCCGCCGACGCCGATGTCGCCGCGCTGGCCGAGCGCGTCAAGAAGACCCCGTTCACGCTGATGAGCCCGTACGCGGGTCAGGAGGGCGCGATCATGCTCAGCGCCTGGGGCAAGCAGGTCGCCGTCGACTCCGCCGACGACAAGCGGGTGGACCAGTTCCTCGCCCAGTACGTCCAGGGCGCGCAGACCCCCGAGCCCGGCGCACCCTGCACCGGCGGGCTGGCGACGGTGCCGCGGTGACGGCCGGGGAACGGACGGACGAGAGCGACGCCACCGAGGATTCTCACTCCCTCGTGGAGCGGCGGAAGACCCGGCGTGTCCGCCGGGCGGCCGGTGCCGCCGTGGCCCTCGCCCTGCTCTTCGCGGGGGCGGCCACCGTCGCCTCCGCGCGGGGCGACGGGGACGGCTCGGGAGCGGGAGCGGGGGTGGGAGCCGACCCTGTTCGCGTTCCGGGGGCCTCGTCCGCCGACGCCGGGTTCGCCCGGGACATGGCCGTCCACCATCAGCAGGCCGTCGAGATGTCGTTCATCGTCCGCGACCGCACGGACGACGAGGACGTACGCCGTCTCGCCTACGACATCGCCAACACCCAGGCCAACCAGCGCGGCATGCTGCTGGGCTGGCTCGACCTGTGGGAGCTGCCGAAGGTCGCCCCGGGCGGGGAGCAGCCCATGGCGTGGATGGCCGGTACGGGTGGGCACGAGCACGGTGGGACCGATACGGGCGGGCACGGGCACGGTGGGCACGGCTCGGGCGGCGCCGAAGCGGGTTCCGGTGCGGACGGGGTGCTCATGGCGGGCATGGCGAGCCGCTCGGAGCTGGCGCGGCTCAACCGCCTCGACGGTGAGCAGGCCGAGGTGTTCTTCCTCCAGTTGATGACGGATCACCACAAGGGCGGTGTCAACATGGCCGAGGCCTGTGCGTCCCTGTGCGCGGTCCCGGCCGAGCGGCGGCTCGCCCGGGGCATGGTCGAGGGCCAGCAGTCCGAGCTGGGGCTGATGCGGGACATGCTGGCCGAGCGGGGTGCCACGCCTCGGTCCTGAGCCGGAGCCCGGGGGCTGGGGCTCCGGGAGCCTGAGCCTGCGGCCCTGCGCCCTGAGCCCGCGGCCCTGAGACGAGCCTCGACCCCGAGCCCCGGGCCCTGGAGCCCGTCGTCCGGGCCGCGGCCCGGACGACCCTGAGCCCGCCGGACGACGGGTGTGTCAGCTTTCGTCCTTGCGTCGGCGCACCCGAACGGGTGATTGCGGTCGCGCGGCCCCGGCGGGCCGGTGACGATGGGTTGCGCTCGGGGCCGTACGGCAGTGCCATCGGCACGCAGGAGGAAATCCCCCATGACGACCGCCAAAGACATCATGCACAGCGGGGCCCGCTGGATCCCGGCCCACGAGACGCTCGACCGTGCGGCGCAGCTGATGCGCGAGCACAACGTGGGCGCGCTCCCGGTGTCCGCCAACGGTGACTCCGACCGGATGGTCGGCATCATCACCGACCGCGACATCGTCGTCGGCTGTGTGGCCAAGGGCCACGACCCGGCGAAGGTCACGGCGGGCGATCTCGCGCAGGGCACGCCCCGCTGGATCGAGGCGGAGGCCGATGTGAACGCGGTCCTGGAGGAGATGCAGACCCATCGCATCCGCCGGCTGCCCGTCGTCGAGAACAAGAAGCTCGTCGGCATGATCAGCGAGGCCGACCTCGCGCAGCACCTCTCCGAGGAGCAGATCGCGGGCTGGGCGGAGAAGGTCTACTCCCGCAGCTGAGCGCCCGTACGACTACGGCCCGGCGCCCACCCCGCTCCGGCGGAGTGACGGAAGTGTGATGGGAAGATGCCGGGCCGCCCCCACCCCGGGGCCGCATACCCGCCGGGGGTAGGGTGGCCCGCATGGCGGGCAGGACGCGGAGCAGGAGCGTGACGTACGGGCAGCTGATGCTGTTCGCCGCTCTGCTGTTCGGCATCGTCACCATGCATACGGTCGGGCATCCGGCGGAGCACGGCGGCTCGACGCCCTCGCCCCCCGCCTTGAGCGAGCACATGGCCCAGGCCCCCGGCCCGGCGCAGAACCCGGTCATGAACCCGGTCATGAACCCGGTCATGAACCCGGCTCAGGACCGGGCCCTGATCCCGGCTCAAAGCCCGGCCCAGGGCCCGGCCCACGCCCTGCCTTCGGGCGTCGCCGACGCTCAGCAGCAGCAGCCGCCGCACGACTCCCCCGGCTCCGGCGCGCCCATGAGCGGCATGGATCCGCTCTCCGTCTGCCTCGCCGTCCTCGGTGCCTGGGGCCTCGCTCTCCTCGGTTCCTGGCTGCTCGGGCTGCGCGCCGACGGACGGCCTCTCGGTACGCCGGTGGGTGCGGGGCTGCTGCGGGCCCTGCGGCCGGTTCCGCCGCCCCGGATATCGGTGCTGGCCAGCGTCTCGGTGCTGCGTATTTAGGAGTGGGCGTTTCACCTCCGCCCTCCCTCCTTGACACGTGACATCTCCGTCACAACAGTCCTTCAGTTCTTCAGTTCTTCCGAGGTGTATTCAGCATGCCCACGCAACCCACTCGACGCGCCGTGCTCGGCGCCGCTCTCGCCGTCGCCGGCACGGGAGCCCTCGCCGCCTGTTCCGACGGCGGCGGCGATCACGGCGGAGGCCACTCCCCCGGCGGAGCGCAGGACTCCCAGAGGTACGTCTCGCCCGGCGGCAAGGAAGTCGAGGCGGCCGAGGCGGCGCGCGGCTCCGGACCCGTGCGCAAGGTCTCCCTCACCGCCACCCGTGCCCGGCTCGACCTCGGCGGCGGGCGGACCGTCGCCTCCTGGGCGTACGGGGACCGGCTTCCCGGGCGCGAGGTGCGAGTGACGGCCGGCGACACGCTCGCCCTCACCCTCGCCAACCATCTGCCGGAGCCCACCTCCCTGCACTGGCACGGCCTCGCCCTGCGCAACGACATGGACGGGGTCCCCGGGCTGACCCAGCGGGACATCGCGCCGGGGGCCGACTTCGCCTACCGGTTCGCCGTGCCGCACCCGGGGACGTACTGGTTCCACCCGCACTCCGGCGTCCAGCAGGACCGGGGGCTGTACGCGCCGCTGATCGTCGAGGACCCGAAGGAGCCGTTGGCGTACGACAAGGAGTGGGTCGTCGTCCTCGACGACTGGGTCGACGGGGTGGACGGGTCCACTCCGGACGCCGTCCTCAAGGAGCTGTCCGGGGGCATGGGCGGCGGGATGGATCACGGCGCGCACACCATGTCGGGCGAGGGGGACGAGACGGACGCGGCGGCCGGGAGCGGTGACGGGCCCTCGCGGATGATGATGGGGGCCACCAGTGACCTGCTCGGCGGGGACGCCGGTGATGTGGCCTACCCGCACTACCTGGTCAACGGGCGGGTGCCGCAGGACCCGTCCTCCTTCTCCGCGCGGCCCGGCGACCGTATCCGGCTGCGGATCATCAACGCCGGTGGCGACACCGCCTTCCGGGTCGCGCTCGGCGGGCACCGGATGACCGTGACGCACACCGACGGGTTCCCGGTCCGGCACACCACGGGTGACGCGCTGCTGCTGGGGATGGGTGAGCGGTACGACGTCCTCGTCACCGCCGGCGACGGGGTCTTCCCTCTGACCGCGCTGGCCGAGGGGAAGAAGGCCGGGAAGAAGGAGGCGTCGGCGCTGGCCTTGCTGCGGACCGGCAGCGGGGCCGCGCCCGCCGCCTCCGTACGGCCGAAGGAGCTGGACGGGAAGCTGGTGGAGGCGGGGCGGCTGGCGCCGGACCCGTCGGTGGCGCTGCCCGCCCGGGCGCCGGACCGGACGATCCGGATGCGGCTCACCGGCGGGATGGCGAAGTACGACTGGGCCTTCGACGGGCAGCCGTACAGCGCGAAGCACCGGCGGCCGGTGGAGGCGGGCGAGCGGGTGCGGGTGTCTTCGACAACGGGACGGCCATGTGGCATCCCCTCCATCTGCACGGGCACACCTTCGCGCTCGGCGGGAACGCCGCCGGGGCCCGCAAGGACACCGCGATCGTGCTGCCGCACCGGTCGCTGACCGTGGAGTTCGACGCGGACAACCCGGGGCTGTGGATGGTCCACTGCCACAACGTCTACCACGCGGAGGCGGGGATGATGACGGTCATCGGGTATCGCGGCTGACCCTGCGATTCTTGGCGGGTCGGGGCTGATAGCCGCTTCGACCTGCGGTTTCGGTGGGCCGGAGCAGATTTTGCCCGGCCCACCGGGACATCGCGTCAGAAAGACGATTACACTGGGCGGCGTGCCTCAACTACGCCTCGCACTGAATCAGATCGACTCCACCGTCGGCGACCTCGCCGGCAACGCTGAGGCGATCGTCCACTGGACCCGGCACGCCGCCGAGCAGGGCGCTCACCTGGTGGCGTTCCCCGAGATGGTGCTGACCGGATACCCCGTCGAGGACCTGGCCCTGCGGTCGTCCTTCGTCGAGGCCTCGCGTCAGGCGCTCCGCGCGCTGGCCGCCCGGCTCGACGCGGAGGGCTTCGGCGAACTGCCGGTCGTCGTCGGCTACCTGGACCGCTCCGAGCACGCCGCGGCGCGCTACGGGCAGCCCGCCGGCTCCCCGCGCAACGCCGCCGCCGTGCTGCACCGCGGCGGGATCGCGCTCAACTTCGCCAAGCACCACCTGCCGAACTACGGGGTGTTCGACGAGTTCCGGTACTTCGTGCCGGGCGACTCGATGCCCGTCGTCCGGATCCACGGCATCGACGTGGCCCTCGCGATCTGCGAGGACCTGTGGCAGGACGGCGGGCGCGTCCCGGCCGCCCGGTCCGCCGGGGCCGGGCTGCTGCTGTCGATCAACGCCTCGCCGTACGAGCGGGACAAGGACGACACCCGGCTGGAGCTGGTCCGCAAGCGGGCCCAGGAGGCCGGCTGCACGACGGCCTATCTGGCGATGATCGGCGGCCAGGACGAGCTGGTCTTCGACGGCGACTCGATCGTCGTCGACAAGGAGGGCGAGGTCATCGCCCGCGCCCCGCAGTTCTCCGAGGGCAGCGTCATCCTCGATCTGGAGCTGCCCGCCGCCGAGGCCGTGGCGCCCTCCGGTGTGGTGGACGACGGGCTGCGCATCGACCATGTGGTGCTGTCCGACCGGCCCCTGGACGCGTACGAGCCGGAGCTGGCGGGCGGGTACGCGGAGCGGCTGGGCGACGAGGAGGAGATCTACTCCGCGCTGGTCGTCGGGCTGCGCGCGTACGCCGCGAAGAACGGTTTCAGCAGCGTGCTGATCGGGCTCTCCGGCGGCATCGACTCGGCGATCTGCGCGGCCATCGCCTGCGACGCGCTCGGCGCTCAGCACGTGTACGGGGTCTCGATGCCGTCGAAGTACTCCTCGGACCACTCCAAGGGCGACGCGGCCGAGCTGGCGCGGCGGACCGGGCTCAACTTCCGCACGGTGCCGATCGAGCCGATGTTCGACGCGTACATGGGGTCGCTCCAGCTCACCGGGCTCGCCGAGGAGAACCTCCAGGCGCGGCTGCGCGGCACGATGCTGATGGCCCTGTCCAACCAGGAGGGGCAGATCGTGCTGGCGCCGGGCAACAAGTCCGAGCTGGCGGTCGGCTACTCCACGCTGTACGGGGACGCGGTCGGCGCGTACGGGCCGATCAAGGACGTCTACAAGTCGTCGGTCTTCCGGCTGGCGAAGTGGCGCAACCGGGCCGCCGAGGAGCGGGGGCAGACCCCGCCGATCCCGGAGGCCTCGATCACCAAGCCGCCGAGCGCGGAGCTGCGGCCGGGGCAGGTCGACACGGACTCGCTGCCGGACTACGACGTCCTGGACGCGATCCTGGAGATGTACGTGGACCGGGACCAGGGTCTTGACGCCATCGTGGCGGCCGGGTTCGACGCGGAGCTGGTGGCGAAGACGCTGCGGATGGTGGACGCGGCCGAGTACAAGCGGCGGCAGTATCCGCCGGGGACGAAGATCTCGCCCAAGGGGTTCGGGAAGGACCGGCGGCTGCCGATCACGAATCGCTGGCGCGAGTCGTCGTAGCGGGTGGCGGGCGGTTACCGGGGGCGTCCGGTGGCCGCCTCTGTCCTCAAGCGCCGGACGGGCTGAGTGTGTACCTGGCCCGTCCGGCGCTTCGTTCTGTCCTCAATCGCCGGACGGGCTGGAATGGCCGGGCGGGCCCAGCGGGGGCGAGCGTGCGGGCCCACCCCGCCCAGGCATTCCGCCCTCGAACGCCGGACGGGCTGGAGTGGGTGCCGGGCCGGCCCGAGTGGCCCGTCGGGGCCGGGCCTACTTCGCCGCACGCCCGTCCGCCGTAACGGTTCCGTCCTCAAACGCCGGACGGGCTGGAGTGGGTGCCGGGCCGGCCCCGGCGACCACCCGTGACGTCTTCGGCGCGTCCCGGTCCAGGTAGCCCGCTGTCGCCGCGACGGCCAGGCCGATCACGGCCAGCACCGCGCCGACCAGGGCCGGGGATGTCCAGCCCCAGCCCGCCGCGATGGCCACGCCGCCCAGCCAGGCGCCGCCCGCGTTGGCCAGGTTGAACGCGGAGTGGTTGGAGGCGGAGGCCAGCGTCGGGGCGTCCTTCGCCTTGTTCATCACCAGCATCTGGAGCGGGGTCGTCGTCATGAAGCCGACTCCGCCCAGCAGCACCACCATCACCAGCGCCGCCCACTGGACGTGCACCGTGAACGGGAACACCACCAGGATCACCGCGAGCGCGCCGAGCGATCCGTACAGGGTCGGGCGCAGCGCCCGGTCCGTGAGGGGGCCCGCGGCCAGGGCGCCCAGGGTCATCCCGATGCCGAAGAGGGCCAGGACCAGGGTGACCGAGGATTCGCCGAAGCCCATCGCCTTCGTGGTCATGGCCGAGAGGTACGAGTACACCGCGAAGACCCCGGCGAAGCCGAAGACGGCGGTGAGCAGGCCGAGGATCACCTGACGGTTGCCGAGGGCGCGCAGTTCGCGGCGGACGTCCTGGTGCGCCTCGACGGGGATGTGCGGGACCAGACGGGTGAGGGCCGCCATCGCGGCGAGGCCGATCGCCGCGACCACGAGGAAGGTGGCCCGCCAGCCGAGGTGCTGGCCGAGCAGGGTCGCCGCGGGGACGCCGACGATGTTGGCGACGGTCAGGCCGAGGAACATCGTCGCGACGGCCCGCGCCTGGCGGCCCTCGGAGACCAGCCGGGCGGCGACGACCGCGCCGACGCCGAAGAACGCGCCGTGCGGGAGGCCGGCGAGGAAGCGGCCCGCGATCAGCCAGCCGAAGTCCGGGGCGAGCGCGGAGGCCAGGTTGCCGACGGTGAACAGTGCCATCAGGAGCAGGAGCATCCGCTTGCGCGGGACCCGTGAGCCGAGGCCGGTGAGCAGGGGCGCACCGAGGACGACGCCGATCGCATATGCCGACACGAGGTATCCGGCGGTGGGCACGGACGTGCCGAGGTCGTCCGCCACGTTGGGCAGCAGCCCCATCATGACGAACTCCGTCGTGCCTATGCCGAAGGCGCTCACGGCCAGGGCGAGGAGAGCCAGGGGCATGGGGAGGGGACCTTTCATCGAAACGGGAGGCTGGGGACGCGGGAGGCCCGGGGCGCGCGCCGGGAACAGCAGGAAGCCGTTGCCGGGGCACGCGGGGTGCCGGACAACGGCTCACGCCATATGTAAGTTACCGGAACAAATTCTCGCAGATGTTTATGCCGGGGCGCCTACCGGCAGGTGAACGGCTCGTTGCGGCCGTCCCGCCGGACCCACCCCGGCCCACGGACCCACCCGGCCCACGGACCCACCGGGCCCACCGGACCCGCCGGATACGTCACAGCTCCACGCGGGCCGCGATCGGGAGGTGGTCGCTGTCGGTCGCCGCGAGGGTCCAGGAGGCCAACGGCTCGACGCCCTTGACCATGATCTGGTCGATCCGGGCCATCGGGAACGAGGCCGGCCAGCTGAATCCGAAGCCGTCGCCCGCCGCGCCCTGGGTGGAGCGCATCTGCGCGGTGACCGCGTTCAGCGAGCGGTCGTTCATCGTGCCGTTCAGGTCGCCGAGCAGGACGACGCGCTCCACCCGTTCGTCCGCGATGGCCTCGCCGAGCGCGTCGGCGCTGTTGTCGCGCTGGTTGGCGGTGAACCCGGCGTGCAGCTTCACGCGGACGGACGGCAGGTGGGCCACGTACACCGCGACGTCGCCCTGCGGGGTCCTGACCGTCGAGCGCATCGCCCGGGTCCAGCCCATCTTGATGTCGACGGGCTTGGTGTCGGCCAGCGGGTACTTGCTCCACAGGCCCACGGTGCCCTGGACGGAGTGGTACGGGTAGCGGTCGGCCAGCGACTTCTCGTACGTGGAGACCTGCCTGCCCGGGAGTTCCTGGAGGGCCACGACGTCCGCCCCGGAACCGGCGACCTGCTGGGCGGTGCCGTCGGGGTCGGGGTTGCCCGCGTTGACGTTGTGGGTGGCGACGGTGAGGTCGCCGCCGCCGCCGGACTTGTCGGTGAGCAGGCCCCCGAAGACGTTGAGCCAGACCACGGCGGGCAGCAGCAGCGCGATCACGGCGGTCGCCGAGCGCCGCAGCAGGCCGAGGATCAGCAGCACCGGGATGAAGAGCGCGACCCACGGCAGGAACGTCTCGACGAGGCTGCCGAGGTTGCCGAGCCGGTTGGGGATCTGCGCGTGGACGACCATCAGCAGGGTCAGCAGCACCGAGCAGAGGGCCAGCACGATCCCGCGCCGCCAGACACCCCGGTCGGACCTCAGCCTGTCCCACAGGCCCCGGAAGCGGGACCCGCCGGCCTCCGGCTGCCCCGTGCTGCCGTGGTCCGTGTCCGCTCCGTACGCCTGCACCATCGCGCTGTCCTCACTGCCTTGCCCTGCACATCGCCGCGCCCTCGACCCTAGGCGATGAGCGGCGTCTTTCCGGCCGTCGGCCCCCGGACCCGCCCGACGTCCCCACGACCGTACGGAGTGCCCGTACGGAAAGCAGGACGACGGAGGCGGGACGCCGGGTTCCGGTACGGGGCCGGCCAGGGGGCTCCTGTGACAGAACGGTCACACTCGTACGGGGGCGAGCCCTCCCAGCAGGGCGGCGATGACACGGTCCACGAGGTCCTCGGGGAGCGGCGCGTCTGGGCGGTGCACCGTGCGGACGAGCATGGGGCCGACGAACAGGTCGTCGATCAGCTCCACGTCGAGGTCGTCGCGGAGTTCCCCCGCGGCGACGGCGCGCCCCACCGCCTCCAGCATCGCGACCCGACGGGGGGCGATCACCGTGCCGAAGTACTCCTCCCACAGCTTCGGATGGCTCTTCATCTGGGCGAAGATGTTGACCAGGAGCACCGAGGAACGCTGGGCGAGGCCCCGGGTGCGCATCGATTCCAGCATCACGCGCACGTCGGCGAGTCCGGCGGTGCCGGAGACGGGCGGGTCGGTGGGCTCCATGTCGCGTACGACGTCGACGAAGAGCTCCTCCTTTCCGCTCCAGCGCCGGTAGATGGTGGCCTTGCCGACGCCCGCGGTGCGCGCGATGCGCTCGATGGAGAGGCCCGCCAGTGGCTCGCCCGCCTCCAGGAGGGCGATGACGGCGTCCAGAATCGCCCGCTCCGCCGCGGCGGAGCGGGGCCGTCCGCGGCGGGGCTCCGGATCCGCCGCCCCGGCCGGCGGCTCGCCGCCGTCCCGTGCCCCGCACCGGTCCCGCTCGCCGTCCTGGCCTTGCACCTGAAGCCGCCTCTCGCCGCGCTGTCGTCCCGCGTACGTCCGCGGCTGTCGCCCCGGTACGTACATCGCCCCGATTCTCGCCGACCCGGGAGGCCCGGAGCGACGGCCCCGCCGGCCGACCGCGGCCTGCGGGGCCCGCCTGCCCCGGTCCCCGTGGGAACAGCCGCGGCCGTTCCCACGGGGCCGGCCGCGGCCCACAGGACCCGCCCCGGCGCACCGGGCGTCAGCGGTGCAGCTTCTCCTTCGCGGGCGGGGCTTCCGCGGTCCCGGGGGCCCCGGTCGCTGCCGGGGTCCGGCCGGGCAGGAACAGGCCGACGACGACGGCGCCGATCAGGGCGACGGCCGCCGAGCCGAGCGCGGTCACGTGCATGGCGCTGATGAACGCGTCGTTGGCGGCGGCGACCAGCGGCTTTCCGGCCACCGGGCCGAGCTTCTCGGCGACGCCGAGGGTGGCCTCGATGGACTCGCCCGCCACGTCCCTGACCCCGGCCGGGACGGCGCCGAGGTGACCCTCGATGTCGCCCCGGTAGACGGTGGACAGCACCGAGCCGAGCACCGCGATCCCGAGCGCCCCGCCGACCTGGCGGAAGGTGTTGTTGACGGCGGATCCGGAACCGGCCTTCTCGCGGGGCAGCGCCTGCATCACGGCGACGGTGACGGGCGGCATGATGTGCGCCATCCCGGTGCCCTGGACGAAGAAGACGAGGCACATCACCCACACCGGCGTACCCGTGTCGAACAGGGCGAACGACGCGAGTCCGGCGGCGACGAGCAGCATGCCGACCGTGCAGACCGCGCGGGCGCCGAAGCGGTCGACGACCAGCCGGGCCCGGGGCGCGAAGATCATCTGGGCGGCGGCGAGCGGAACGATCAGCAGGCCCGACTCCAGGGCGGTGTAACCGCGCACGCTCTGGAGGTAGAAGGCGGAGAAGAAGGTCACGCCCATGAGCGCGAAGAAGACCAGCGCGATGGCGGCGACGGCGGCGGAGAACGCGGGCTCGCGGAAGTACGTGACGTCGATGGCCGGGTGGCTGCTGCGCTTCTCGTGCCAGACGAATCCGGCCAGCACCAGCAGTCCGCCCACGATGGCGAGAAGGACGGTGGTGTCGGTGAAGTCGGCCAGTTCGCCGCCCCGGATGATCCCGTACACCAGCAGGACCAGGCCCACGATGGACAGCGCGACACCCACGGGGTCGACCTTGCCGGGCTTCGGGTCGCGGGAGTCGGGGACCAGGATCGCCATGGCGACGAGGGCGATCACGACCACCGGGACGTTCACCAGGAAGATCGAGCCCCACCAGAAGTGCTCCAGGAGCAGCCCGCCGGTGATCGGGCCGATGGCGATGCCGAGCCCGACGCTGCCCGCCCAGATGCCTATGGCCTTGGGCTGCTCGTCGCGCTCGAAGACGTTCATCAGGACGGCGAGGGTGGCGGGCATCACGAAGGCCGCGCCGAAGCCCATCAGCGCACGCCAGGTGATGAGCTCACCGGGCGAGGCGGAGAAGGCGGCCAGTGCCGAGCCGATGCCGAAGACCAGGATGCCGGCGAGGAGGACCTTCTTGCGGCCGATCCGGTCGCCGAGCAGGCCCGCGGTGAACAGCAGCCCGGCGAAGACGAGCGTGTAGGAGTTGATCGCCCACTCCAGCTCGCTCTGGGTGGCGCCGATGCCGGTGGGGGCGGGGCTCGCGATCGTCTTGACCGCGACGTTCAGGATCGAGTTGTCCAGCACCACGATGAGCAGGCTGAACATGAGGACGGAGAGGATCCACCAGCGGCGGCGGTGGATCGCCTCGGGAACACGGGGCGCGGCGGCGGGAGCGCCGGACGGTATGGACATGGGGAGGATCCTAGCCTCATTTCGATACGAGACCGTCTCGTATTGTTAAAAGTTCTCCCGTCGGCCACCGCTCGGACACGTGTGCGGGCCCACTTCCCGAGTGATGGGGCGGGATGCCACCATGGAAGGGATCCGGGGACGCCGTCAGGGCGCCTCGAGATGACGAAGGAGCCACCGGCCATGTCGCTTCAGGCTGCACAGAATCCGTCTTCCCCCACGGGCACTCCCACTTCCCCCACGGGCACCTCAGCCTCCCCCGCAGGTGCGTCCGCCGACAGCAGCAAGGCGCTGTACGGAGGGAAGTCCACCCGCCGCATCACCGTTCACGACATCGCCGCCGCCACGGAGCGCGGCGAGAAGTGGCCGATGCTCACCGCCTACGACGCGATGACCGCGTCCGTCTTCGACGAGGTCGGCATCCCGGTCATGCTCGTCGGGGACTCCATGGGCAACTGCCACCTCGGCTACGAGACCACCGTGCCCGTCACGATGGACGAGATCGCCATGCTGTCCGCCGCCGTCGTCCGGGGCACCAAGCGCGCCCTCGTCGTCGGCGACCTGCCCTTCGGCTCGTACCAGGAGGGTCCCGTCCAGGCGCTGCGCAACGCCACCCGGCTGGTCAAGGAGTCGGGCGTCGGCGCGGTCAAGCTGGAGGGCGGCGAGCGGTCCCACGAGCAGATCCGGCTGCTGGTCGAGGCCGGCATCCCCGTCATGGGCCACATCGGCCTGACCCCGCAGTCCGTCAACGCGATGGGCTACCGGGTCCAGGGGCGCGGCGAGGAGGCCGCCCAGCAGCTGCTGCGCGACGCCAAGGCCGTGCAGGACGCGGGCGCGTTCGCCGTCGTGCTGGAGCTGGTGCCCGCCGAGCTGGCCGCCGAGGTCACCCGTACGCTGCACATCCCGACCGTCGGCATCGGCGCCGGTTCCGCGACCGACGCCCAGGTCCTCGTCTACACGGACATGGTCGGACTGACCGGCGGCAAGGTGCCGCGCTTCACCAAGCAGTACGCGAACCTGCGCCAGGTGCTCGGCGACGCCGCGAAGGAGTTCGCGGACGAGGTCGTCGGCTCCACGTTCCCGGCGCCGGAGCACACCTTCCACTGATGCCCGCGCACTGACCCACGGGCCTTCCGACGCGCTTTCGTCCCGCGCCCACCAGCCATTTCCCGCACCACCGACAGCCCGCCGACATCCCCCATCGGCGGGCTGTCGCCCGTCCGACGCCCGGTTCCCGGCCGTGTCGGCGGCCTGTCGGCGAGCTGTCGGTGGGCGCTGGTCTGCTGGTGGACATGGAACGAATCGACAAGAACCCCAGCAGCGGCCGGAACGCCGTCGAGGTGCGGGGGCTGGTCAAGCACTACGGCGAGACCAAAGCACTGGACGGCGTGGACCTCGACGTCCGCGAAGGCACCGTCCTCGGTGTGCTCGGCCCCAACGGCGCCGGCAAGACCACCCTCGTACGCTGCCTGTCCACCCTGATCACCCCCGACTCCGGCCACGCGGTCGTCGCGGGCTTCGACGTGGTGAGGCAGCCCCGGCAGCTCCGCCGCACCATCGGCCTCACCGGGCAGTACGCCTCGGTCGACGAGAAGCTCTCCGGCTGGGAGAACCTCTACATGATCGGGCGGCTGCTCGATCTGCCCCGCAAGAAGGCGCGGGCCCGCGCCGACGAGCTGCTGGAGCGGTTCTCGCTCACCGAGGCCGCCAAGCGGGCCTGCATGGAGTACTCCGGCGGGATGCGCCGCCGGCTCGACCTGGCCGCCTCCATGATCGGCAGCCCCTCCGTTCTCTACCTGGACGAGCCGACGACGGGGCTCGACCCCCGGACCCGTAACGAGGTCTGGGACGAGGTGCAGCGGATGGTCGCCGAGGGCGCGACCGTCCTGCTGACCACCCAGTACATGGAGGAGGCGGAGCAGCTCGCCAAGGAGCTGACCGTGATCGACCGCGGGAAGATCATCGCCCGGGGCGGGGTCGACGAACTGAAGGCGAAGGTCGGCGGACGCACCCTCCAGATCCGGCCCTCGGACCCGTCGGAGCTGGCCGCGATGGCGCAGGCGATCCGGGAGGCGGGCCTCGACGGCGTCGCCGGTGCGCAGGCGGTGCCGGACGAGGGCCTGCTGTACGTGCCGATCCTCAGCGACGAGCAGCTGACCGCCGTCATCGGGCTGCTGGGCGTCCGGGGCTTCTCCCTCGCCCATGTCGCAACCGCCCTGCCCAGCCTCGACGAGGTGTTCCTCGCGATCACCGGCGACAAGGCCACGCCCCTCTCCGACCAGGCTCCCCAGGAGGTCGCCGCATGAGCACCACGACACTGCCCCCCGCCCCCGCCGGGGCCGCGGGCCCCGCGCCGTCGAAGCCCGCGGTGGCCGACGAGGGCCGCATCGGTCTGCGGGCCAATCTGCGGCACATCGGGGCGCTGGCGCGGCGCAATCTGCTCCAGATCAAGAAGGACCCCGAGTCGATGTTCGACGTCCTTCTGATGCCGATCATCTTCACCCTGCTGTTCGTGTACGTCTTCGGCGGCTCGGTCGGCGGCAGCCTCGGCGGGAACCGGCAGGACTACCTGAACTATCTGGTTCCCGGGCTCATGGCGATGATGGGCATGAACATCGCCATGGCCGTCGGCACCGGGGTCAACGACGACTTCCGCAAGGGCGTCATGGACCGGTTCCGGACGATGCCGATAGCCCGCTCCTCGGTGCTGATCGCCAAGATCGTGGTCGAGCTGGGCCGGATGATGGTCGCCATCACCATCCTGCTCGCGATGGGCTTCGCCCTCGGCATGAGCCTCGGCACGTCCGTGCTCGGACTCCTGGCGGCGGTCGCACTGTCGGCGGTGTTCGGCGCCGCCATCATGTGGATCTTCATCGTGCTCGGGCTGGCCATGAAGACGGCCCAGGCGGTCCAGGGGATGGGAATGCTGGTGCTGATGCCCCTGCAGTTCGGATCCTCCATCTTCGCGCCGCCCACGACCATGCCGGGCTGGCTCCAGACGTTCACCGACTACAAC
This sequence comes from Streptomyces sp. NPDC091287, assembly GCF_044768525.1. Taxonomy (NCBI): domain Bacteria; kingdom Bacillati; phylum Actinomycetota; class Actinomycetes; order Kitasatosporales; family Streptomycetaceae; genus Streptomyces; species Streptomyces sp. NPDC091287. The sequence continues at coordinate 113,511 of NZ_JBIVUV010000006.1, read as the reverse complement.
CCGCTGTCCAATCTGGCCGACGCGGTGCGGGGCCTGATGATGGGCGGCCCGGTCGCGAACTCCGTCTGGGTGACGCTCGCCTGGGCGGCGGGCATCACGCTGGTGATGGCTCCGCTGGCGGTGTCCAAGTTCCGCAAGAAGGCCTGAGCGAGTGGGCCTGAGCCAGCAGGCCTGAGCAAGTGGCCTGAGCCTGAGCGAGTGGGCCTGAGCAAGTGGCCTGAGCGAGTGGGCCTGAGCAAGTGGCCTGAGCGAGTGGGCCTGAGCAAGTGGCCTGAGCAAGTGGGCCCGAGCGCAGAAGCGTTACGCCGGAGGGCTGCGCCGGTACGTCTCCGCCAGGGCGGTGGCCTCGTCGAGAGTGAGGCCGCCGCCCTCCTCGTACGCCGCCGCGTACGCCGCGTCGTCGTCGAGCCGGTCCCGGGCGGCCTGCTCGGCGAGCACCGAGTTGCGCTGCTCCATCATGCTCGGCACGTGCCCCTTCGGGAGGAGGGTCGCCTGGAACGCCAGCAGTCGGGCGGCGTCCTCGGCCGCTCCGGGGCCGCCGAATCCGGCGAGCGCGTGGGCGATGGCCGTCAGGTGGGCCGAGGGCATCTGCGGGGCCACCATCATCGACAGCGGCTCCCGAGCACCTTCCAGCGCGATCAGCGCGTTGTCGAGGGCGGAGGCGTGGGCGCCGTCGAGGTTGTCCAGCCAGGCCAGCACGCCGTAGACGAATCCGCCGAAGATGGCGACATCGCGGGACCTGAAGTCCTCGCGGACCAGGTGCGCCTGCCGGCGGGCCTCGTCGACCCTCCCCTGGAGCCCGAGGACGAACCCCAGGTGCATACGGGCCATCGGTGTCGCCTCATGGCCGGACTGCCGGCCGTTCTCGGTGACGTCACGCAGGATGGCCTCGGCCTCCGGGAGGCGGTCGAGCTCGATGAGGGCTCCGGCGTACCGGGCCCGCAGCAGCGCCGCCTGGCTCTGGGCGCCGATCTTCCGCGCGTACTCCACGGCGGCCCGGTAGTCGTCCAGGGCCGCCAGGAAATCCCCGGCGCGCTCGTTGGCCTCCCCCCGCGCGGAAAGAGCCTCGGCAGCGCCCCAGTCGTCGCCCAGCCGGGTGTAGATCTCCAGGCTCTCGTCGGCGTCGGCACGCGCGTCCGCCACCCGCTCGGGGCTGTTGGACAGCAGGTTGGCGCGGGTGTGGAGCGCGGAGCCCAGCTCCCACTCGCCGCCATGGACCCGGGAGGCCCGGACCGTCTCGTCGAGCACCGAGTACAGCCGGTCCATGTCGCCGGTGAGCATGACCGCGAACAGCCAGAACGATCCGGGCATGCGACACGTCTGCGGCATGCCGGGCCGGTAGGTGTCCGTGATGATCCGCAGGCGTGCCTTGCCCTCGGGGGTCGACCATTCGCTGATCGCGTCGTCCGCACCGGCCAGTTGGAGCAGCGCCACTCCGCGCCGCGCCTCCGCGAGCTGTTCGTCGTCCATCGGCGGCGGCCGGTCGGTGGCCGCTTCCAGGAGCGCCGGGGCCCGGACGCCGGGCGGGGCGAAGGGGTCGGGGCCGAGCGAGGACGCGAGCTCGCTCCACTGGCGGGCGTCAGAGCGCAGGTCCCGCAGCATCCAGTACCAAGACATCGACAGCACGATGCAGAGGGCCTCGTGCTCCTCCCGGGCTGCGACGGCGTGGCGGAGCGCGGTACGGATGTTCTCGTATTCACGCTGGAAGACCGCGATGGCCTCCCGCTGTCCGAAGCCGCGCATCCGCGGCCCGGTGATCCGGGCCAGCTCCCGGTAGTGGACCAGGTGGCGCCGCTCGACGGCGTCCCGTTCGGCGGCCTCCTCCAGGCGTTCCGCGGCGTATTCGCCGACCGTCTCCAGCAGCCGGTAGCGCATCTCCTCGTCGTCGCCGGGCGCGGCGACGACGAGGGACTTGTCGACCAGGGACCCGAGCAGGGCGGCGACGTCCAGGGAGTCGACGGCGACACCGTCGTCGGGTGCGGGCAGGGCGCAGACCTCCTCGGCGGCGGCGAGGGAGCAGCCTCCGGCGAAGACGGAGAGCCGGCGCAGCACGGCGCGTTCGGCGGCGTCCAGCAGGTCCCAGGACCAGTCGACGACGGCGCGCAGGGTCTGCTGGCGGGGCAGCACGGTCCGGCTGCCGTTGGTGAGGAGGCGGAAGCGGTCGTCGAGCCGGTCGGCGATCTGGCGGGGGGTGAGCATCCGCAGCCGGGCGGCGGCCAGTTCGATGGCGAGCGGCAGCCCGTCCAGGCGGCGGCAGATCTCGGCGCAGGCGGCCGCGGTCGCCCCGTCCGCGTCGGTGCGGAAACCGGGGCGGGCCGCCGCCCCGCGCTCGGCGAGCAGACGCAGCGCCATCGGGTCCGGCAGCGGGTCGACGGGACGGACGAACTCGCCCGGCACGCCGAGGGGTTCGCGGCTGGTGGCGAGGACGGTGAGCTGCGGGCAGTGGGTCAGCAGCCGCTCGGCGAGGGCGGCGGCCGCTCCGATGACGTGCTCGCAGTTGTCCAGGAGGAGGAGCATCCGGCGCGGGGCGCAGTGTTCGGTGAGGCGTACGAGGGGGTCGGCGGCGGTGCGGTCGGTGGCCCGCAGCTCCTCGGCGCCGGCCCCGCGCAGCACGGTCTCGCGGGCGCCGAGCGCGGTCAGGACGGCTTCGGGCACGCTCTCCGGGTCGTCGACCGGCGCCAGTTCGGCGAGCCAGACGCCGTCGGGCCAGCTCTCGGCGGCGGCCTCCGCGGTCTCCTGGGACAGCCGGGTCTTGCCCGCGCCGCCGGGGCCGAGCAGGGTGACGAGGCGGCTCCGGGCGAGGTCGTCGCGGAGCGCGGCGATGTCGCTGTCGCGGCCGACGAAGCTGGTGAGCCGGGCCCGGAGGTTCCCGGGCGGAGCCGGGGCCGGGGCCGCCGGGGAGAGGGCCGCGCCCACGGCGGGCGGGGCGCCCGTGGTGGGGCGGGGTGCGGGCCCCGGCGCGGGCGGTGCGGCCGGTTCCTGGTGGAGCAGCTCGGTGTGCAGGGCCCGCAGGCCCGGGCCCGGGGCGGTGCCGAGGCGGTCGTCGAGCAGGGCGCGGACCTCCTCGTACGCGGCCAGCGCCTCGGCGGGGCGCCCGGCGTCCCGCAGGGCCGTGATGCGCAGGACCTGGAGCGGTTCGTCGAGCGGGTGGGCGTCGCAGAGCACGGCCAGCTCCGGCAGTGCCTCGCCCGCTCTCCCCAGGGCGAGGAGGGCCCCGAACCCGGCGCGTCGCGCGTCGAGCCTGCGGGCCTCCCAGCGGGACGCCTCCGCCGCGCGGTCGGGCAGATCGGCGAGGGCGGGCCCGTGCCACAGGGCGAGGGCCTCCCCCAGGAGGGCGAGGGCACTCGACGCGTCGCCGTCCTCCAGGGCCCGGCTTCCCTCCCCCGCCAGGCGTTCGAAGCGGTGCAGGTCCACGGCGTCCGGCGGGGCGGCGAGCCGGTAGCCGCCCTCCACGGACTCGACGGCGCTCCGGCCCAGGGCCCGCCGCGCCCTCCCGACCAGGGCCTGGAGGGCGCCGGCCGCGTCGGCGGGCGGGTCGCCGTCCCACACCTCGTCGACGAGGACCCCGGCGGGGACGGTCCGGCCGGGGCGCAGCGCGAGCACGGTGAGCAGGGCGCGCAGCCGCGCCCCGCCGAGGGGGACGGCCGTGCCGTCGTCGCGGAGTGCCCGGGTGGTGCCGAGGATGCAGTAGCGCACGGGCCCATTGTCCGTGACGGAGAGGGGCGCGGCGTTGACCGGGTGGAACTCCACAAGCTGTTTCCGGCGTTCCAGCCCTGTCGGACCGTACGATCCCCCGTCCCCCGTCCCGCGTCCCACGGCCGGGCCCCCACGCCGTACAGTCCCTCCCCCGCCCCCTCACCCCAGGAGCCGAACGCCGATGACCACCGCAGCCACCCGCGGCGACCGGAGGATCAGCCCGGTCTTCCTCGGTATCGCCGCCGTCACCGCGGTCGCGGGCTGGGCGGTGTGGACGGGTTTCGCGGACGCCACCGGCTTCGCGGTGTTCCTGTTCGTCACCGGGGCCTGGATCGTCTCGCTCTGTCTGCACGAGTACGCGCACGCCCGGACCGCGCTGCACAGCGGGGACCTCTCGGTCGGGTCCAAGGGCTATCTGACGCTCAACCCGCTGAAGTACACGCACGCGCTGCTCAGCATCGTGCTGCCGGTGCTCTTCGTGATCATGGGCGGGATCGGGCTGCCCGGCGGCGCGGTGTACATCGAGCGCGGCCGGATCCACGGCCGCTGGAAGCACAGTCTGATCTCGGCGGCGGGCCCGCTGACGAACGTGGCGTTCGCCATCGTGTGCACGGCCCCGTTCTGGCTGGACGCGCTCGACGGGGTGCCGCTCGCGTTCCGCTACGCGCTGGCTTTCCTGGCGATGCTCCAGGTGACGGCGGCGATCCTGAACTCCCTGCCGATCCCGGGGCTTGACGGGTACGGGGTGATCGAGCCCTGGCTCTCGTACCGGATCCGCCGCCAGGTGGAGCCGATCGCGCCGTTCGGGCTGATCGCGGTGTTCGCGATCCTGTGGATCCCCGAGGTGAACATCGCGTTCTTCGACGCGATCCACGCGCTGCTGCGCGGGCTGGGCGTCGAGGAGTTCCAGCGGTACTGCGGTTACGACCTGTACCGCTTCTGGCGGGGCCTCTTCGACGAGCAGGACCCGGGCTGTGCGGTGGGCTGACCGCGCGGCGCCTCGTTCAGGCCTGCTCGTTCAGGCCTGCTCGTTCAGGCCTGCTCGTTCAGCCCGACTCGTTCAGCCCGACTCGTTCACGCCGTCGCGTTCAGGCCGCGTCGGCGGCGACGGCCAGCCGGTGCCTGCGGATGTAGAACCAGGTCATGTTCGACGAGAGCCCCGCGACGAGCACCCAGACGATCCCGAGCAGGCTGCCCTGCGCGAAGGAGACCACGGCCGCCACGACGGCGAGGACGCAGACGACGAGGGCGTAGAGAGCGATGCGGGGCATGGGGGTCGACTCCTGTCGGGAACGGGTCGCGGTCCCGTCCAGTGTCCCCCATGCCCCGTTGTGCCCTGACCGGGCCCGGCGCGGGGCCGGTCAGACGTCGGTGGTGCGCAGTCCGGCGTGGGCCTTGTAGCGGCGGTTGACCGAGATCAGGTTGGCGACCAGCGACTCGACCTGGTGGGCGTTGCGCAGCCGCCCCGCGAAGATGCCCCGCATGCCGGGGATCCGGCCGGCCAGCGCCTGCACGAGGTCCGTGTCGGCCCGGGCCTCGCCCAGGACCAGCACGTCGGTGTCGATCTCCTCGATGGACTCGTCTTGGAGCAGCACGGCCGAGAGGTGGTGGAAGGCGGCGGTGACCCGGGAGTCCGGCAGCAGGGCGGCGGCCTGTTCGGCGGCGCTGCCCTCCTCCGGCTTGAGGGCGTAGGCGCCCTTCTTGTCGAAGCCGAGCGGGTTGACGCAGTCGATGACGAGCTTGCCGGCGAGTTCCTCGCGCAGGGACTGAAGCGTCTTCGCGTGGCCGTCCCACGGCACCGCGACGATCACGATGTCGCTGCGCCGGGCGCACTCCGCGTTGTCCGCGCCCTCGACGCCGAAGCCCAGTTCCGCCGCGGCCTGCTCGGCGCGGGCGGCGTCCCGGGAGCCGAGGGTGACCCGCTGCCCGGCGCGGGCGAGCCGGTAGGCGAGGCCGCGCCCCTGCGGGCCGGTGCCGCCGAGCACGCCCACGCTCAGGGCGGAGACGTCGGGGAGGTCCCAGGGGTCCTTGGCGGGGGGCTTGGGCGCGCTACCGCTGTCCTGTGTAGTCATGGGCCCGACCCTACTGCCAGGTAGCCCCCGGGAGGCCGTCGCTACGGGCCCCCGGCCCCGCTCCCCGCCCGCTCCCCCCTCGGCCCTCCGTTCGGGTGAGGGAGGGGTCGGCGGGCGTCGGCGGACCCCATCAGCCGGTCCGGCGGGCGGCACGGAATATCGGCTTGCCGGAAACGCCCGGCAGTGCGGATCATGGCCCTTCGTGACCTCAGCGCCTCCCTCGCCCTCCCCCTCCCCCTCCTCCTCACCGCCGTCGGCCCGGATCCGCGCCCTGCTGCCGGACCTCTCGCCGTGGCGCTCCTCGGCGGACTTCCGGCTGCTGTGGGTCCAGGGCCTGATCACGTACTTCGGCAGCTTCATGGCGCTCATCGCGCTGCCGCTCCAGATCAAGGACCTCACGGGTTCCCCGCTCGCGGTCGGGGCGATGGGCGCGGTGGAGCTGGTGCCGCTGGTGGTCTTCGGGCTGTACGGCGGGGCGCTCGCGGACTCGGTGGACCGCCGCCGGGTCATCCTGCTCACCGAGGCGGGGCTCGGGGTGCTCGCCGCGATGCTGCTGGTGAACGCCCTGCTCCCGGAGCCGCTGCTGTGGCCGCTGTACGTGGTGGCGGGCGGGGTGTCCGCGCTCGCCGGGCTCCAGCGGCCCGCGCTGGACTCCCTGATGGCCCGGATCGTGCCGCACGCCCAGCAGACGGCGGCGGCCGCGCTGAACTCGCTGCGCTGGCAGATCGGGGCCATCGCGGGCCCGGCGCTGGCCGGTCTGGTGGTGGCGTACGCCGGTCACGGCACCGCGTACGGGGTGACGGTGTGCACGTTCGCCGCCTCCGTCGTGCTCTGTCTGCGGCTCTCCCCCGCCCCGCCGGCGCGGGACGCGCAGAAGCCGTCGCTGCGCGGGATCGTCGAGGGGGCGCGGTACGCCTGGAGCCGGCCGGTGCTGCTGGGGACGTACGCGATCGACATGGCGGCGATGTTCTTCGCCTTCCCGAACACGATCTTCCCGTTCCTCGCGGACGATCTGGACGCGGAGTGGTCGCTGGGCCTGATGTACGCGGCGGGCTCGGTCGGCTCACTGGCGCTGGGGCTGACCAGCGGCTGGACGAGCCGGGTGCGCAGACACGGGCTGTTCGTGGTGTTCGGTGCGGCGGCGTGGGGGCTGGCCATCGCCGCGGCGGGCTGGTTCTCCAGCGTGTGGGTGGTGCTGCTCTGCCTGGCCGTCGCGGGGGCGGGCGACATGCTGAGCGGGCTGGGGCGGGCGACCATCTGGAACCAGACGATCCCGGAGGAGCTGCGGGGCCGGCTGGCGGGCATCGAGGTGCTCTCGTACAGCGTCGGCCCGCAGCTGGGCCAGGTGCGGGCCGGGGCGATGGCGGGCTGGACCGGGACCCGGTCGGCGATCTGGACGGGCGGGGTGGCGTGCGTGGCGTCGGTGGTGCTGTTGACGGCCGCGCTGCCGAAGTTGGTGCGGTACGACTCGGAGACGGATGAGGACGCGGTGCGGAGGCGGGAGGCCCGGGCGAAGGGGTGACCCGGGGCTCCGCCCCGTACCCCCCGCTCCTCAAGCGCCGGAGGGGCTGGAAAAGATGTCCTCAATCGCCGGACGGGCTTGGGATACCCCCGGACGGGCTTGGGATACCCCCGGACGGGCTTGGGTTACCCCCCGGACGGGCCCGGGTTGTCCCCGGGTGGGCTTGATGGGCCCTTGTTCTCGTCGTGCCATTTGGGGTCGGTGTCCCACTCCAGGTTCCGGTCGCGGGCCGTGTCCATCGCGTGTTGGGCCGCTTCTCGGGAGGTGTAGGGGCCGAACCGGTTCTGCGCAGGGCACTCCGGGCCTTCCTCGACCTTCTTGTGTTCCAGGCAGTAGTACCATTCGCCCGGTTTGCCTACCGTGCGCTTCTTGAACAGGGCCATCGACGGCTCCTTTCCTTATCGCCATGGTGCCCCGGGGCCGCTGGTTAGACTCGCTGGCATGTCTGGCCAGTCGCTTCTCGTACCAGGGGAGATCACTCCCGTCCGTTCCGTCCCCGGAAACATCCGGCGTCCCGAGTACGTGGGGAAGCCGGCCCCGACGCCGTACACCGGCCCGGAGGTCCAGGACTCCGACACCGTGGAGCGGATGCGCGTCGCGGGCCGTATCGCCGCGCAGGCGATGGAGGAGGCCGCCAAGCACATCGCCCCGGGGGTCACCACGGACGAGCTCGACCGGGTCGCCCACGACTTCATGGTCGATCACGGCGCGTACCCCTCGACGCTCGGCTACCGCGGCTTCCCCAAATCGCTGTGCACCTCGCTCAACGAGGTCATCTGCCACGGCATCCCCGACTCCACCGTGCTGCGCGACGGCGACATCGTGAACCTGGACGTCACCGCGTACATCAACGGCGTGCACGGCGACAACAACGCCACCTACCTCTGCGGCGACGTGGACGAGGAGTCGCGGCTGCTGGTCGAGCGGACCCGGGAGTCGCTGAACCGTGCCATCAAGGCGGTCAGGCCCGGGCGCCAGATCAATGTGATCGGCCGGGTCATCGAGTCGTACGCGAAGCGGTTCGGCTACGGGGTCGTCCGCGACTTCACCGGGCACGGGATCAACTCCTCGTTCCACTCCGGCCTGATCATCCCGCACTACGACAGCCCGCACGCCACCACGGTGATGCAGCCGGGCATGACGTTCACCATCGAGCCGATGCTGACGCTGGGCACCCACGAGTACGACCTGTGGGAGGACGGCTGGACCGTGGTGACGAAGGACCGGAAGCGGACGGCCCAGTTCGAGCACACGCTGGTGGTCACGGAGACCGGAGCGGAGATCCTCACCCTCCCGTAGGTCACCCCGGAATTCGCATGACAGGACTCTCCCCTCCCTCTGCGCGTAGCCTTTTACCGACAGACAGTCGGGAACCAGTTGACTTAGGTAAACCTAAGTAGGAGGATCGGGCGTATCGGCACGCGCCGTCGCGGCGGTCGCTGCCGATATATCCGTCTCTTTCTGGACTTCCCGTCCCCCTCGGTCCCCGGAGGCCCGCCTTGGACGCAACCGCCACCGTCACTCCCTTCTCGACGCTCATCCGCACCGCGTCGCACGAGCAGCACACCGAGGCCGAGACCTCGACCTTCATGAGTGACCTGCTCGGCGGGCGGCTGGGAGTGGACGCCTACACCCGCTACACCGAGCAGCTGTGGTTCGTGTACCGGGCACTGGAGGAAGGCGCGGAGGCCCTGCGCGAGGACCCGGTGGCCGGTCCCTTCATCCAGCCGGAGCTGATGCGCTCCACCGAGCTGGAGCGCGACCTGGCGCACCTGCGCGGGGCCGACTGGCGCGAGGGTGTCGAGCCGCTGCCCGCCACCGCGGCGTACGCGGCCCGGGTCGCGGAGTGCGCGCGCACCTGGCCCGCCGGTTACATCGCCCACCACTACACCCGCTACCTCGGCGACCTCTCGGGCGGTCAGATCATCCGCGACAAGGCGGAGAAGACCTGGGGCTTCGAGCGCAAGGGCGACGGCGTGCGCTTCTACGTCTTCGAGGAGATCACCAACCCGGCCGCGTTCAAGCGGGGTTACCACGAGCTGCTGGACGCGGTGAACGCGGACGACCTGGAGAAGCAGCGCATCATCGAGGAGTGCAAGCGGGCCTTCGCGCTGAACACCGCGGTCTTCCGCGAACTGGGCGAGGTCTTCCCGCTCAGCGCGTGACCGGGCGCGGGCGAGTGCGCCCGGGAGCAGGTGGCTCCACCGGCTTCCGGTGGAGCCACCCGCGTGACCGGGGCAGGACGACCGGCAGCGGGACGCCCCGTCCCGGGTTCAGCCCTGGACGGCCATCAGGACGCGGCCCCCGACCTCCACCGTGCCGTCCGGCGCGGGAGCGGTGAGGATCTGGGAGCCGCGTCCTTGTGTGATGTTCAGGGCCCGGCCGAGCCGGGCGCTGAGCAGCAGGGCCGCCGCGCCCGTCGCCTCGTCCTCGACGATCGCCTCCCCGCGCCTCGGGAAGGCCCGTGCGCGCACCCGCCCGGCCGCCTCGTCCTCCCAGGCCCAGGCGTAGAGCCACCCATCGCCCGGCGGCGGGCCCGGCAGCGCCTCGATCTCGGCGGCGCTCCCGTACTGCTGGAGCGTGCGCGGCGGGACCCACTCCGGGCGGGCGGTGATCCAGGTGAACTCCCCGTCCTGGCGCGCGAACACGTCCCCGACCGCCAACTCCAGGACCTCCAGGTCCAGCAGCCACGCGGCGCCCACCAGCGGGTGCCCGGCGAACGGCAGCCGGAGCCCCGGGGCGTGGATGTCCACCCGCCCGCGCTCCGGGTCGTCGACGAACACGGTCTCGCTGAAGCCCAGCCGCCGGGCGAGGAGTTGCCGGGAGGCCTCGTCGGGGTGGTCGCGTCCCTCGCGTACGACGCCGAGGGCGTTGCCGTACCGGCCGTCGGGTCCGCAGAACACCCGCAGGACGTCGATGCCCCGGGGTACGTCGTAGTCGCTCACGGGGGCATTCAAGCACTGCCGGGGCGGCGGGGCGGGAACCGCGGGGTACGGCAGCGGGGCCGTACCGGCGAGCACTGCTGCCGCCGGTACGGCCCCGGGGCCGTTCGGATGGTGCGGGGTGGGTCAGGCGGTGACGTCACGACGACGGCGCGCCGCGATCACGACGCCCGCGCCGGCCACGACGACGACGCCGGAGGCGGCGATCAGGGCGCCGGCCGGGACGTCGGAGCCGGTGGCGGCCAGGGCGCCGGAGCCGCCGACCGTGCCACCCGTGGAGCCGCCGACCGTGCCGCCGCCGGTCGTGGAACCGCCGGTCGTGGAGCCGCCGGTGGAGCCCGAACCGCCGGTGGAGCCGCCGGTGGAGCCGCCCGGAAGCTGGGCGTCCTTGTCGAGGGAGACCGCGACGTTCAGGGCGTCGAGCTGCTCGCCCTTGTCGTAGAAGCCGCCGAACGCCTTGGCGCCGCCCTCGGTGAGGGTCGCCGGGATGTTCTTGAGGTTCACGATGCCGTTCTTGGCGGCGAGCGCGCCCGCGGGCACCTTCAGGTCGGCGAAGTCCACTCCGGTCAACTCGTTGACCTTGGGATCCGGGTTCGCTTCGGTCGGGAGCGCCTTGGTGGAGACGTCGGCGACGAGCTTGCCGGAGGTGCCCTCGATGTCGACCTTCAGGTTGCTGAGGGAGAGGTCGAGCTCGTACGCGCCGCTCTTCTCGTGGCCGAGGAAGCGCACCTTGCCCTGGAACGCGGCGTCGAGTGTGTTCTTGTCGGCGTCGAGGTGACCGGTGGCCTTACTGAAGCGGTACCCGTCGGTGACGGTGGTCGCGCCGCCGCTCGTCTCGACCTTGCCGTGCGCGATCGGGCCGACGACGTAGGAGCGGAACTTCTCCTTCACGCCCCAGTTCAGGGTGCCGTCGACGACCGGGCCGCTGACGGGCGCGGCGGGCTCGGAGGCGGTCGGCGTCGGGTCGGTCGTCGGTTCCTCGGAGGGCTCCTTGGACGGGTCCTTGCTCGGGTCCTCGGAGGGCTCCTTGGACGGGTCCTTGGTCGGGTCCTCGGAGGGCTCCTTGCTCGGATCCTTCGACGGATCGGGGCTGGGTGCGACGGACTTGACCGACAGGGTCGCCGCGTCGAGCGCGGAGCCTTCCTTGTAGAAGCCTCCGAAAGCGTCCACGCCGTCGGCGGTCAGCTTGGCGGGGATGCCGGAGAAGACCATCGCACCGCCCGCGCCGCCGCCCCGCTCGGCGGCCGTCATGTCGAGCGTGGCGATGGGGGCGTCGTCCTTGGAGACGACGGTGCCGTCCATCTTCTTGCTGCTGAAGTCAGCGGTGATGGTGCCGGTCTCGCGACCCGTGCCGACCTTGACGTCGCTCAGCTTGACGTCGAGGACGCCCCCGTGGCCCTCGAACCGGACGGCGCCCTTGAACGCGGTCTCGGATGCGTGCGTCCCGGTGTCGTACGTGCCCGTGCCGTCGGTGAAGGTGAACACACCGTTGTCGGCGGCCTGCTGGGCGCCGTCCGTGACAGTGATCTTGCCCTGGGCGATGGGACCGGCCACGTACTTGCGGAAGTCCGCGTGAATGCCCCATGCCAACGTGCCGTCCACCAGTTCCAGCTTCGGGGCGGCGGCGGGCGCGGCCTCGGAGGAGCCGTCGGCGGCGAGGGCGGGAAGGGCGAAGGTCGCGCCCAGGACGGCGGCCGTGGCGACGGCCGCGGCGAGCGTTATGGGGCGGCGGGTTGCTGCCATGTCGGTGGGTCTCCTAGCGGAACAGAGGGAGGGGGAAGAGAGGCGTGGGGGGGAGGGGGTGACGGCCCATAAGGCGCTCATGGGTGCCGGGTCAGGAGGTCTTGGGGGCGTCGGAGCCCGTGGTGGCGTCGGCGTCGGGACCCTGCGCGGACCCGCGGCGGCGCAGGGCGAAGAACGCCCCGGCCGCGACGAGCAGCAGCACACCGCCGCCGACGGCCGCCCAGGTGCCGGCGCCAGGGCCGGAGTCGGAGGAGGCGGCCGCCGGTGCGGCGGAGGGCTCCTCGACGGCCTTCTTCGTGGGCTCGGCGGCCGCTGTCGGCTCACTGCCGAGGTCCGGCAGCGCGGGCAGTCGGGCCTTCTCGTCGACGGCCACGGCGAGCGAGACCGGGTCCATCGCGGTGCCCGCCCTGTACATGGAGCCGAACGCCTTGGCGCCGTCGGCGGTGAGGGTGGCGGGAGCCTCGGTGAGGGCGGCGAGGCCGTCCTTCGGCGCGAAGTCCTCGGCGGCGAAGGTGACGAGCGGGACGTCCTCGGTGGTCGTGCCCGCGCTGGTGACGTCGGCCGACAGGGTGCCCTCGCCCTTGGCGACGGCGACGGTGACGCCGGCGAACTTCAGGTCGAGGTCGTGGGCGCCGGTGAAGCGGATGCTGCCGCCGAAGTCCGCGTCCAGCGTCTGCTTCTTCGCGTCGTACGTCCCCTTGCCCTGCGGGAAGCGGAACAGGGCCCCGCCGTCCTGGGCGCCGTCGGCGAGCGTCCACTTGCCCTGGCCGATGGAGCCGGTGACGTACTCGCGGAAGGTCCGGCGTACGCCCCAGTCGACGGCGGCTTCCTCGAAGCGGCCCGCCTTCTCCTTGTCCTTCTTCTCCGCCTTCTCCTGCTCCTTCTCGTCCTCGTCCTTCTTCTTCTCCGGGGCGGACGGCTTCGGCTGGGCGGCCGCGCCCCGGGTGTCGACGGAGAGGCTGATCGGGTCGAGCGGGGTGCCCGCGGTGTAGTAACCGGCGAAGGCGGAGGCGCCCTCGGCGGTCAGCGTGGTGGGGACGTCGGTGAGGGCGATGGGGGTGGAACCGCCCTTCATGTCGATCCCGCCGAGGCCGAGCTCGGCCAGCGGCACCTGGGAGCGGTTGGAGACCTTGCCGGTCCCCCGCTCCTTGCTGACCATGTCCGCGTGGAGCATGCCGCTGCCGCCGCTGATCCGGATGGTGGGGCGGCTGATCGTGAGGTCCAGCTCGTTGCCGCCGTCGGGCTTCTTGTGGCCGGTGAAGTGCACACCGCCGGAGAAGCCGGAGTTGAGCGCTCCGGTGTCCGGGTCGTAGGAGCCGGTCGCCGAGTGGAAGCGGAACTGGCTGCCGCCGACCGTGGCCGCGCCGCCGGTCAGGCTCCAACTGCCGCTCGCGATGGGGCCGGTGACATAGCTCTGGAAGGAGGACTTGATGCCCCAGTCCAGTCGGCCGCCCTGCACCGTACGGCCGGCCGCTTGCGCGGTGGCGGCGGGGAGCAGGGCCCCCAGCAGTACCGCGAGAAGCGCGACGGCGAGCGCGCGGGTGGATCTGGACGACGGCATGGAGGCCCCTCCGAGGACTGGATACTCAGGTAAGGCTAACCTAAGGTATTCCCAGCCTGGGCCGGAACCCCTCCGGTCACGCCGTTACCGGCGAACGGCCGACCGCACGCCGCAGAACGACAGGACGGTGCCCCGTGCACATCTCGCAGGCCTTCGCCACGAGGAGCTCCCAGGGCCCCGAGGGCCCGGACGCCGGACGGACGTTTCGCCGTCGCCCGGCCCGGGGCAGGGCGGCCGCCGCCCTCACCGCCGCTGTCACCCTCGCCCTGGTCCTGACCGGCTGCGGCGGAAGCGGAGGCGGAGGCGGCGACTCCGCGCCGAAGTCCGCCGGGAGCGCCGCCGCCGCCGACCGGGTCGAGCCGCTGGCCGCCCCGCCCGCGCCGAAGCTGCCGGTGACGGTCGACTCGGCGGACGGCACGAAGGTCACGATCGGTTCCACCGACCGGATCGTTCCGCTGACCGGGTCGCTGAGCGAGATCGTCTTCACCCTCGGTTTCGGGAAGCAGGTGGTCGCCCGGGACATCACCGCCACCTTCGAACAGGCCGAGAAGCTCCCGGTGGTGACCCGCGCCCACGACGTGTCGGCGGAGAGCGTGCTCTCGCTGAAGCCGACGATCGTCCTGGCCGACACCACCACCGGACCGGCCGAGGCGATCGACCAGATCCGCGACGCCGGCATCCCGCTGCTCGTCATCGAGCCCGCCAAGGAGCTCGCCGACGTCGGCCGCCGCATCGACACCGTCGCCGAGGCCCTCGGCGTACCGTCCGCCGGCACGGAGCTCAAGGAGCGGACCGAGGCCCGGATCGCCGCCGTCCAGAAGTCCATCCCGGACCACGGGGGCGGCGAGAAGCCCCGGGTCGCCTTCCTCTACCTGCGCGGCTCGGCCTCCGTCTATCTGCTGGGCGGCGCGGAGTCCGGGGCCGGTTCGCTGCTGGAGGCGGCGGGCGCGGTCGACGCCGGCAAGGAGTCGGGCCTGGACAAGGACTTCACCGCCATCACCAGCGAGGCGCTCGCCAAGGCCGCGCCGGACGCGATCCTCCTGATGACCAAGGGGTTCGAGTCGGTCGGCGGCATGGACGGTCTGGTGAAGATCCCCGGTATCGCGGAGACCCCGGCCGGGATGGACCGCCGGATCGTCACCGTCGACGACGGGGTGCTGCTCAACTACGGGCCGCGCACCGACCGGGTGCTCGCCGAGATCGTCGAGCAGCTGTACGCGAAGGGCGGCACGGGCCAGTGACCACCTCGTACGAGGAACGCACCGGGACCGTCGTGAAGGCCCCGGGCGAAGGAGCGGACGGCGTCGCTCCCAAGTCGCCGCGGAGCAAGGCCTTCGTGCTCACCGCTGTGCTCTCCCTCGCCCTGCTCGTCGGCTGTCTGCTGTCCGCGGCGATCGGTGCGTACTCCATCCCGCTCGGCGACGTCCTGTCCTCCGTGCAGCACCGGATCGGGCTCGGCGGCCAGGAGTTGGACCGGGTCGGCGAGAGCGTCCTGTGGAACGTACGGCTCCCCCGGGTCGTCCTCGCCCTGCTCGTCGGCGCGTCCCTCGGCTGTGCGGGCGCGCTGATGCAGGGCGTGTTCGGCAACCCGCTCGCCGAGCCCGGTGTGATCGGCATCTCGGCGGGCGCCGCCGTGGGCGCGGTCGCCTCGATCGCGCTCGGCCTGAGCTTCTTCGGCAACTGGACCATCACCGTCTGCGCGTTCATCGCCGGCCTGGTCACGGTGCTGCTCGTCTACACGCTCTCGCGGTCCGGCGGCCGGACCGAAGTGGTGACGCTGATCCTCACCGGCATCGCCGTCAACGCGTTCGCGGGCGCGCTGATCGGCCTGTTCATCTTCTTCGCGGACAACGCGCAGATCACCCAGATCACCTTCTGGCAGCTCGGTTCGCTCTCCCAGGCCACCTGGCCCAAGGTGCTCGCCGTGCTGCCGTGCGCGCTGGCCGGGCTTCTCATCGCCCCCTTCTACGCCCGCAAGTTGGACCTGCTGGCGCTCGGGGAGCGGCCGGCCCGGCACCTGGGCGTGGACGTGGAGCGGCTGCGGATCGTGCTGGTGCTGGTGGTGGCGCTGCTGACGGCCGCCGCGGTCGCCGTCGCCGGGATCATCTCCTTCGTCGGGCTGCTCGTGCCGCATCTGCTGCGGATGGCCAACGGCCCCGGCCACCGTTTCCTCGTCCCGGGCAGCGCGCTCGGCGGTGCCCTGGTCCTGATGGCGGGCGACCTCGCGGCCCGTACGGTGGCGGCCCCCGCCGAGCTGCCGCTCGGGGTGCTGACCGCGCTCTTCGGCAGCCCGTTCTTCTTCTGGCTGCTGCGCAGGACCCGTCGTAAGCAAGGTGGTTGGGCATGAGGACGCTGAGAGACCTGTTCGCGGTACGCCCCCGGGAGCTGCCCTCGCCCGTGGCCCCCGGCTCCCCCGCCGTCGAGGCCCTCGGGCTTTCGGTCCGGCTCGGGCAGCGGCAGGTGCTGGACTCCGTCGGTCTGACCGCGCACGCGGGCGAGGTGGTCGCCCTGGTCGGGCCGAACGGCGCGGGCAAGTCGACGCTGCTGGCGGCGCTGGCCGCGGATCTGCCCGCCGCGAGCGGCGAGGTACGGATCGACGGGCGTCCGGCCACCGCGTGGTCCGCGCCCGAACTGGCGCTGCGCCGCTCGGTGCTGCCGCAGTCCGCCGCGCTGTCCTTCCCGTTCCCGGTGGAGGACGTCGTACGGATGGGGCGGGCGCCCTGGGCCGGTACGGAACGGGAGGACGAGGACGACGCGGCGGTGGCCGCGGCGATGGCGGCCACCGAGGTGGCCCGGTTCGCGGGCCGCCCGTTCTCGGCGCTGTCGGGCGGCGAGAAGGCCCGGGTGGCGCTGGCCCGGGTGCTGGCGCAGCGGGCCCCGCTGATGCTGCTCGACGAGCCGACCGCCGCCCTGGACCTGCGCCACCAGGAGTTGGTGCTGCGGATCTGCCGGGACCGGGCCGCCGCCGGGGACGCGGTGGTGGTCGTGCTGCACGACCTCGGCCTCGCCGCGGCGTACGCGGACCGGGCCGCCGTCCTGCACGAGGGCCGGATCGCGGAACTGGGCCCGCCGGACGAGGTGTTCAGCGGTGAGCTGCTCGGGGAGGTCTACCGGCAGCCGGTGGAGGTCTTCCCCCACCCCCGTACGGGCAGGCCGCTGATCGTGCCGGTGCGCGGGATCTGACGCGGCCCGTGACGCCAGGGCCTGGGTCACGGTGTGGACGCTGTATCCGGTCCCCGGCCGCACGCCGTCCGCCGCCCCGGTAGGGTTTCGACGGTCAGTGCGGGCGACGGATCAGAAGGCGCGGAAGCAGCGGATGACGAGACACCCTGGGCTGGGCCGGCTGACGGCGGGGCTCGCGACGGCGACGGTGCTGTGCGTGACGGCGAGCGGCTGTGTGACGGTGCACGGGGAGCTGGAAGTGCTGCCGGGGGCGAAGAAGCCGGAGGCCGCACAGGCGCTCAAGGACTTCACCGACGCCTACAACGCGGCGGACAAGGCGTTCGATCCGGCGCTGGACGCGGACCGGGTGACGGGTTCGCTCGGCGCGATCAACCAGGCCGGGCTGAAGGCGCGGCAGACGTACAACCCCGAGGGCAACAAGGCGCACAAGCCGCTGGTGCTGGACGACGCGACGTACGTCGTCCCCAAGAAGGCGGGCTGGCCGCGCTGGTTCCTCGCGGACACCGACTCCAACCGGGACCAGGACGGCGGGAAGCTGGACACCCGCTGGCTGGTGGTGTTCGTACGGTCGGGGCCCGACGCGCTGTGGAAGGCGGCCTATCTCGCGGTCGTCCCGTCGTCCCAGGTACCGGAGTTCACCCTGGACGAGGACGGGTTCGCCACCCCGGTGAAGCCCGAGGACGACGGCCTGGCCGTGGCGCCCGCGGAGCTGAGCGCCTCGTACACCGGCTATCTGCAGAGTGGCACCCCGGATGTGTTCACGCCCTCCACGGCGACCTCGGGCTGGCGCGAGACGCGCCGGACCACGCGGCGGGCGGGGTTCTCGTACCAGTACATCGACCAGCCGCTGACGCGTGCGGCGTTCGCGCCGCTCGGGCTGCGCACCGAGGACGGCGGGGCGCTGGTCTTCTTCAGCAGCAAGCACTTCGAGCGGCAGACCGCGGCGAAGGGGCTGCGGCCCGAGGTCAACGCGGATGTGAAGGCGCTGCTCACCGGCGAGGTGAACAGCAGTCTCACGAAGGAGCGGGTCTCCAGCCAGCTGGTGCACGTCCCGCCGCGCGAGGGGGCGGCCGGCTCCGAGTCCGGCTCCGGATCCGGCGGCAAGGTGCGGATGCTGAGCCGGCTGCCGGGTCTGGTCGCGGCGAAGGGCGAGTAGGCAGGCAGCGGCTCGGGCCGCCGCCTCGCCGGGCGGCCCGACGACATCCGACGGCGCCCGGCCCTGCGGCCGGGCGGTCGCACACCGGACCGGTGGACCAGCGGCTCAGCGGCTCAAGGGCCAGGCGATCGAGTCGTGGTCCAGCTCGCTCTGCTCGGCACTGCCCGCGTACCGCGCGCAGGCGTCGGTGAGCGTCTCCAGCAGGGTCAGCGGGTCGGGCAGCTCGTGCTCGGGGCCCCGCACCCAGTGGACGTCGAGCTCACCGGGGAGCCGGGCGGGCGGCAGCAGGACGTAGCTGCCCCGGCAGTGCCAGCGCAGGCCCGGGTGGGCGTCCATGGTCTCGGGGTGGCAGTCCAGCTCGCAGGGCCACCACTCGTCCTCGTCCTCGGGGGTGCCGCGGGTGGCGGTGAAGAAGAGCATCCGGTCCTCGCCGGACTGGGCGACCGGGCCGACGTCGATACCGGCGTCGAGAAGGCGCTCCAGGGCGCTGCGGCCCGCGGTGAGCGGCACGTCCAGCACGTCGTGGATCATGCCGGTCGCGGTGATGAAGTTGGCCAGCGGCTGACTGTCGGCCCAGCGCTCGATCTGGGCGCGGTCGGTGGTCGACTGCGTCTGCCAGGCGAAGGAGATGGGATGCCGGGCGGGGGTGGGACAGCCGATGCGTTCGCACGAACATCGGTATCCGAGGGGGTGGGCGGCGGGGGCGATGGGCATGCCCGCGTCGGCGACCGCCAGGAGCAGCGCGACCCTGGCCGACTCGTCGGCCTCGGCCCCGGGTGATTTGGGACGTCGCCGCAGCCACTGGGAGATCCTGCTCTCTGTGCCGCGGAAACGGCCGGAATCGGCGCCCATCTATCCCCTCACCTCAGCAGTTCACCTCAGCGTTGCCTGTCCATCGTCGCACCATCCTGCGGTTCGGGTGGCCAGAGTTCACCAGCGGGGCCGTGTACCACCGCACCGAGTGAGCACCATCACGCCCGATGTCATCCCATACCGGACGTCTCCCACCATTGCCGGTGGGTCCTGGGGGTTGCCGCCGGGCCCTCGGGTCAAGGTCGCGGGGTGAGCCCGCCGAGGGCGTAGTCGACGATCGCGTCGGCGTACGCGTGGGTGAGCGGCAGGGTCCGCAGCAGCCAGCGGTGCATCAGCGGGCCGATGAGCAGTTCCAGGGCGATCCGGGGGTCGGCGTCGGCGCGCAGGTCCCCGGCCTCCTGGGCGGCCCGCAGGCGTGTGACGTACAGCGCGAGCTGCGGTTCGAGCAGCTTCGTGACGAATTCGGCGCCCAGCTGGGCATCGACGATGCCCTCGGCGGTCAGCGCGCGGGTGGGGATCTCCAGCGCCGGGTCGTTCAGCTCGTCGACGGTGGCCCGCAGGACGAGCTTGAGGTCGGCGGTCAGATCGCCGGTGTCGGGGATGCCCTGCGCGGCGTCGCCGGACTGCGGCCCGGCCTCCTGGGCGGCCCGGCCCGCCAGGTCGAGGAAGGCTTCCATCAGCACGGCGGCCTTGGAGGGCCACCAGCGGTAGATGGTCTGCTTGCCGACCCCGGCGCGGGCGGCGATACCCTCGATCGTCGTGCGCTGGTACCCCACCTCCCCGACGAGGGCGAGGGCGGCGTCGTGGATCGCGCGGCGGGAGCGGTCGCTGCGGCGGCTGGAGTCGGGTGCCTTGGTAGGTGCCATACGCCCAATCTAGCGTCGAACGAGCCGATACGTATCGTCTTGTAGTGGCTACGGGTCGCGTGACGGGCGGCGGGACACCCGGCCGCCGCGAGGGACGGCCGGCGCGGGGCATCCGGGCGGTGGCCGCGACCGGGCGGTTTGGTGAACCACTCGATCGATCGACTGCGGATCCGTCGCGCACGGAGCACCATGGGCTCACGCACAGACCGTGCGCATCCCACCGTTCCGCGGCCCCGGCCGCCGTTCGCGAGGAGCCAGAGTTGAACCGTGACGCCACCCCTCGTCGCTACCTGATGTGCGCCCCGGCGCACTTCCGGGTCACCTACTCCATCAACCCATGGATGGACCCGTCCAAACCCGTCGACCTGCCACTGGCCCGGACCCAGTGGGAGGATCTGCGCGACCGCTACCGCGCCCTCGGCCACACCGTCGAGCTGATCGCCCCCCGTCCCGACCTGCCCGACATGGTCTTCGCCGCCAACGGCGCCACGGTGATCGGCGGCCGGGTGCTCGGCGCGCTGTTCGCGTACCGGGAGCGGTACGAGGAGGCCGGAGCACACCGGGACTGGTTCCGGGAGCACGGCTTCACCGAGGTCCATGAGCCGGAGCACGTCAACGAGGGCGAGGGGGACTTCGCCGTCACCGCCTCGTACCTGCTGGCCGGGCGCGGCTTCCGGTCCAGTCCGCTCTCGCACATGGAGGCCCAGGAGTTCTTCGGGCTGCCGGTCATCGGGCTCGATCTGGTGGATCCGCGCTACTACCACCTGGACACCGCGCTGTGCGTGCTGGACGCGGCGGCCGACGAGATCATGTACTACCCGGACGCCTTCTCCGCCGGCAGCCGGGCGGTGCTGCGCCGGCTGTTCCCGGACGCGCTGCTCGCCCGGGAGGCGGACGCGGCGGCGTTCGGCCTCAACTCGGTCAGCGACGGGCGTCACGTCCTGCTGCCGCAGGGGGCGACAGGGCTCCTGGCCCCGCTGCGGGACCGGGGCTTCGAGCCGGTCCCGATGGACCTGGGCGAGCTGCTCAAGGGCGGCGGCAGCGTGAAGTGCTGCACCCAGGAGCTGCGCGGCTAGCCGTTGGGATCGGCGGGCGGCCAGGGATCGCCCCAGGCGACGTCCCTGGCCGCCCGGTACAGCTCGCCGTGGCGCTTGGTGACCGTCAAGCGGGCCAGGCCGTCATCGCGGGTGCACAGCTCCAGCAGCACCTGGCCCTTGCGGATCTGCGGCCTGCGGGTGACCCGGGCGGGCGCCGGGGCGGTGGGAAAGCGAGTGGCGACCACGTAACTGAACTTCTCGTCCTCGTGGCTCAGCGAGCCGCCCTTGACCTGCCGGTGCAGCGAGGAGCGGCTGACCCGGGCCGAGAAGTGGCACCAGTCGGCCCCGGGGGTGATCGGGCAGGCGTCGCTGTGCGGGCAGGGGGCCGCGACGCTCAGCCCGGCGGCGATCAGCCGGTCGCGGGCCTCGATGATCCGGGCGTAGCCGTCGGGGGTGCCGGGCTCCACGATCACCACCGCCTGTCCGGCCGCCGCCACCGCGTCGACCAGTTCGGTCCTGGCCCCGGCGGTCAGCTCCTTGAGCACATAGCTGACGGTGACCAGGTCCACCGGGGCCAGCTCCAGCGCCGCTCCGATCCGCGCCTTCTCCCAGCGCGCGTCGCGGAGCCCCGGGACCCCGGACGCCTCGGCGAGTTCACGGCCGAGCGCCAGGGCCGGTTCGGCCCAGTCCAGGACGGTGGTGGCCGGGCCCGCCCAGACCCCGGCCACCGCCCAGGTCGCCGCGCCCGTGCCGCCCCCGAGGTCGGTGTGGGTGGCGGGCGTCCAGTCGGGGGCGGCCCCGGCCAGGGCGTCGAGGGCGGACCGTACGGCTTCGTAGGTGGCGGGCATCCGGTACGCGGCGTACGCGGCGACGTCGGAGCGGTCCCGCAGGATCGGGGCGTCCGTCGGGGTCTCCCCCCGGTAGCTGGCGATCAGCCGGTCGACGGCCTGCGCGGCCTGCTTGGGCGGCAGTCCGTCGAGCAGTCCGGCCAGCGCCGCGCGCAGGGACTGTGCGGTGGGGAGGGTGACGTTCACCGCCGAATTGTAGGGCGGAGGCGACCCGGCGGACGCATTCCGCTTCGCCGGGGCGCAGGGGGGTACGGAGAGACGTGCGCGGGCGGCACGGGTCCGCGATGGGACCGCGATGGGGCCGCACCAAGCCTTCACCTAACCGGTACGGAACGGGAATCCGGCGAACTCCACACCGTCGTGGGCCTGTTGCTACGCTGGCCCGCGCGGACGGCACCAGATCAAGATGGTCCAGCAGGGGAGCCATGAGGCAGAAGATCGTGCGGCTGACGCTCGTCGGCGGGGTGGTCTTTCTCGCCCTGCTCCTGCTGCTGGCCACCTGTGGCGGCAGCCCCGACGAGGACGACCGGAAGAACGGCGCTGCCACCGGGACGGCGAAACCGGTGCTGCCGAGCGCCGGGCCGGTGACCCGGCTGACCGTTCCGCCGCAGTACACGACGGACCGGGGCTGGGAGATCATCGGCTCCTCCCCCGACGTGGCCGTCTCCCACACGACGGGCCTGCTGGCCTATCTGGAGCGGTCGAAGGACAACCGCTACCGGCTGCGCACCGTCGACACGGCCACCGGCGAGCTGGGCTGGCGCGGCAAGGCCTGGCGGCAGCCGGACCCGCTGCACTATCCGAGGCTCGCCACGGTCGCCAAGGGCGACCGGCAGTTCTTCGTGACCTGGTCCTACGGGAAGGTCGGCGACGGGCTGTCGCCGTCGAGCACCTTCCTCGCGCTCGATCTGTACGACGTGACGAACGGGAACCGGCAGCGCGTCGAGGTGCCGTGGACCGGCGCCCCGGATGTCAACACGACCGGGCCGGCCATCGTGATCAGCGACGCGAAGGCGAACAGCACCCTGGTGGACCCGGTCACGGGTGAGGTGTCCGAACTGGGCGCGGACAAGTTGAAGTACCCCAAGGGCTGCCCGGCCTGCAAGCAGCTCACCGAGGTGCACGGGCAGACCGTCGATGGCCTGCTGCTGGGCGGAGCACGGGAGTTCTGGGTGCGCGGCGGCTGGTTCAGCCGGAACGTCGCGCCCAAGGGCGCCGACAAGGGCAGCGGTGTGGTGACGTCGACGACCCCGGACCAGGTGCTGGCAAAGTGGGCGCCCGCGAAGAAGACCAAGCGGGCGGCGACCCACGAGCTGTGGGCGGTGCACGACGCGGCGACCGGTGAGGTCCTCACCTCGGTGGAGTGCCACAAGCCCGCCATAAAGCCGGGGCGTTTCCCGCAGGCGGTCCTCTCCCCCTCGGGCGACTACCTGATCGCCGGGAACCTGGCCTTCGATCTGGAGGCGAAGCAGGGCCGCTGCTTCGAGGACGAGGGCGGCGCCGCCCATCTGACGCTGGCCACGGTGACGGACGACGGCATCGCGTACGGGGCCGAGAACGCGCGCGACGCCTCGGAGGCGCTGTCCGGCGGCGGGCTCCCGGTCGCGATGGACTTCGCCACCTGGAGCACCGAGCGGCTGTCGCGCAACGCGCGGCTGCCGGGGACGGAGACGACGGGGGTCGGGGTGTTCCGCTGGACCGACCGGCAGGACCGTACGCATCTGATCGGCTACCCGCGCACCGGATGAGTCCGCGGCGGGCGCCGGGCCCGCGGGGGGCCGCGGTGGCTCAGAGGCCGCCGGCCTCGCGGCCCGCTCGCTGCCAGGGGCGGCACAGGAGCAGGAAGCAGGCCACCGCCGCCACCGCGCACACCACCTGGACCACGGCCATCGGGACGGCCGTGTCCTCGCCGGCGATGCCGACCAGCGGGGAGGCGACGGCGCCGATGAGGAACGAGGACGTGCCGAGCAGCGCGGAGGCGGAGCCCGCCGCGTGCTTGGTGCGCATCAGGGCCTGGGCGTTGGTGTTCGGCATCGCGAGACCCATCGCCGACATCAGCACGAAGAGCCCGGCAGCGACCGGTACGAGGCCGACCTCTCCGAAGACGCCGGTCGTCATGAGCAGCAGCGCGACGGCGGCGAGCACGATCACCGCGAGGCCGAAGCCGAGCACCTTGTCGAGGCTGATCCGGCCGACGAGCAGTTTGCCGTTGATCTGCCCGACGGTGATCAGGCCGATCGAGTTGAGCCCGAAGAGCAGGCTGAAGGTCTGGGGCGAGGCCCCGTAGATCTCCTGCACGACGAACGGGGAGGCGGCGATGTACGCGAACAGGACGGCGAAGGCGAGCCCGCCCGCGACCATGTAGCCGGTGAAGACCCGGTCGGCGAGCAGCCCGCGCATGGTGCGCAGGGCGTCGGCGACCCCGCCGGTGTGGCGGTCTGCGGGCGGCAGCGTCTCGTGCAGCCATTTCCAGACGACCAGGGTGAGGACGATGCCGACGGCGGTCAGCACGACGAAGATGCCCCGCCAGTCGGTGATCCGCAGGACCTGCCCGCCGATCACCGGGGCGATGACCGGGGCGACGCCGGAGATCAGCATCAGGGTGGAGAAGAACCGGGCCATCTCCACACCGTCGTAGAGGTCGCGCACCACGGCCCGCGCGATGACGATGCCGGCCGCGCCCGCGAGCCCCTGGAGGAGGCGGAAGCCGATGAGGAGTTCGGCGGTGGGGGCCAGGGCGCAGATGGCGGTGGCGAGGACGTAGACGACCATGCCCAGGAGCAGCGGCTTCCGGCGGCCCCAGCGGTCGCTCATGGGGCCGACGACGAGCTGGCCGAGCGCCATTCCGGCCAGGCACGCGGTCAGGGTGAGCTGGACGGTGGCGGCGGGGGCGCTCAGGGAGTCGGTGACGGCGGGGAGCGCGGGGAGGTACATGTCCATGGACAGCGGCGGCAGTGCGGTGAGTCCGCCGAGGACCATGGTGACGAGGAGGCCGGTGCGCCGGGCGGTTTTCGCCGCCGGGCCGGGGAGGCCGGCGGGGGCGGTGACCTGCGGGGCGGCGGGGTCGACGGAGAGGGCGCCCGCGTCCCCGTGCGGGATCGGCCGGTCGTCGGCCCCGGTCCCGGTGGTGGGTATGTGTGCTCGCTGGGCCCGGCTGCCGCCGCTGTCCGGCATTCTCTTCTCCACATCGTTGAATACGCATCTATGCTCTCAGCTCGGCCGGAGTGGTCGATACCTTTTTCGGGCGGGCTGGGGTGGCGGGCATGGGTGGGACGGTGCGTTGGGGTGTTCTGGCGACGGGCGGTATAGCCGCGAGGTTCACGGCGGACGTCCAGGGGCTCCCCGACGCCGAGGTGGTGGCGGTGGCCTCGCGCACGGAGGCCTCGGCGCGGGAGTTCGCCGAGCGGCACGGGATCGGGCGGGCGTACGGCAGCTGGGCGGAGCTGGTCGCCGACGACGAGGTCGACGTGGTGTACGTGGCCACCCCGCACTCGGCGCACCACGCGGCGGCCGGGCTGGCGCTGCGGGCCGGGAAGCATGTGCTGTGCGAGAAGGCGTTCACGCTCAACAGCCGGGAGGCCGAGGAGCTGGTGGCGCTGGCCCGGGACCGCGGCCTCTTCCTGATGGAGGCCATGTGGACCTATCTCAACCCGGTGGTCCGCCGCCTCACCGAGCTGGTCCGCGACGGGGCGATCGGCGAGATCCGTACCGTACAGGCGGATTTCGGCTTCGCGGGCGACTTCGCTCCCGGGCACCGGCTGCGCGATCCGGACCTGGGCGGCGGGGCGCTGCTGGACCTCGGCGTCTACCCGGTCTCCTTCGCCCACCTGCTGCTGGGCGAGCCGGACCGGGTCCAGGCCGACGCGCTGCTGTCGCCGGAGGGCGTCGACC
Organism: Streptomyces sp. NPDC091287; assembly: GCF_044768525.1. Lineage (NCBI taxonomy): Bacteria > Bacillati > Actinomycetota > Actinomycetes > Kitasatosporales > Streptomycetaceae > Streptomyces > Streptomyces sp. NPDC091287. The sequence goes on along the minus strand of NZ_JBIVUV010000006.1, from coordinate 88,181 downwards.
TGAACACGGGGATGCTGCTCGGCTGGGACTCCGGTGCGACCGCGCTGCTGTCCTGCTCGATCGTCGGCCACCATCCGACGGCCGCCACCGTCATCGGCACGGCCGGGCGGATCGACCTCCCGCGCGACTTCTTCCACCCGGACCACTTCGTCCTGCGGCGGGCGGGCGCGGAGCCGGAGACGATCACCTCGGGTCCGGGACCCCAGGGGCTCTCGGGCATGCAGTACGAGGCCGTCGAGGTGGCCCGGGCGGTTCGGGCGGGTGAGGCGGAGTCCCCGCTCGTCCCGCTGGAGGGTTCGCTGGCGGTGATGCGGACGCTCGACGCGGTACGGGACCGTATCGGCGTCCGCTACCCGGCGGACCGCTGAGCCCGGTTGCGCGGGCGTGCGGCTTTACGCGGGGGTGAGCCCCGGGTTCCCGGCCTCGGTGACGAAGGAGGCCGCTGTGGCGAGGGGCGCGCCGGGGGTCGTGACGGCCGCCACCGTACGGAAGTCGGCGCGGGCCTCCTTCGTTCCGAGGGTGACGAGCGCGTAGCCGCGCCGCCCGTTGTAGTGCTTGAGGTGCGGGTTGGCGCTGGTCTGGTTCTCCCAGTTGGCGGGCCGGTCCGCGCCGTTCTTGCCGCTGCTGATGGACGTGGTGACGATCTCCGTGCCGACGGTCCGCGATGCGGGGTCGTCGAAGTCCTTCTTCAGGTCGAAGGCGTAGGAGACGTGGACGTCGCCGGTGAGGACCATGAGGTTGTCCACCCCGGCGGCCTCGGCCCCGGCCAGCACCCGCTGCCGGGAGGCGGGATAGCCGTCCCAGGAGTCCATGGAGAGCTTGAAGGCGTCGGTGGGCACATCGCGCCGCTGCGCGAAGGTGACCTGCTGCGGGACGACGTTCCAGGTGGCGTTCGAGGCCCGCCAGCCGTCGGTCAGCCAGCGTTCCTGGGCGGCCCCGGTCATGGTGCGCGCGGGGTCCTCCGACTCGGGTCCCGGGGTGCGCCAGCCGTCGCCGTACGCCTGGTCGCTGCGGTACTGGCGGGTGTCGAGGATGTCGAACTGGGCGAGCCGCCCGAACTTCAGGCGGCGGTAGAGCCGCATGTCGGGTCCGGTGGGGCGCTGCGGGGTGCGCAGCGGCTGGTTCTCCCAGTACGCGCGGTACGCGGCGGCCCGGCGCAGCAGGAACTCCTCGGGCGGGACGTCGTTCTCGGGGGTGCCGCCCGCGTAGTTGTTCTCGGTCTCGTGGTCGTCCCAGGTGACGACGAAGGGGTGGGCGGCGTGGGCGGCGCGCAGATCCGGATCGGACTTGTAGAGGGCGTAGCGCAGCCGGTAGTCCTCCAGGGTGACCGTCTCGCGGTTGTAGTGCGCGGGGAGTCTGCGGTCGGTGTAGTCGCGGGCTCCGCCGGTGGCGGTGACGGCGTACTCGTAGAGGTAGTCGCCGAGGTGGAAGACGACGTCGACGTCCTCGGCGGCGAGGTGGCGGTAGGCGGTGAAGTAGCCGTCGTGGTACGCCTGGCAGGAGACGGCGGCCAGGGCCAGGGAGCTGTTGCGGGCTCCGGGGGCCGGGGCGGTGCGGGTGCGGCCGACCGGGCTGGTCCAGTTGCCGGTGCGGAAGCGGTAGTAGTAGACCCGGCCGGAGTCGAGGCCCTGGACCTCGGCGCGGACGCTGTGGGCGAACTCGGGGTGGGCGGTGGCCGAGCCGCGCCGCTCGATGCGGCGGAAGCTCTCGTCGCGGGCCACCTCCCAGCGCACCTCGACCCGGCCGCGCGGCAGTCCGCCGCCCGGCTCGTAGGGGCGGGGTGCGAGCCGGGTCCAGATGAGGACGGACGTGGGCTGCGGGTCGCCGGAGGCGACGCCGAGGGTGAACGGGTCCTCGGCGATCCGGCGGGCGTCGAGTTCGGCGGCGCTCGCCGTGCCGGCGGCGGGGAGGTTCACGGCGAAGGCGAGCGCGGCGGCGGCTCCGGTGACGGTCAGGAAACGTCTGCGTCCCACGCCCGGTTCGAGCAGCCGTGCGGCGGCGCGGAGTTCGGTGGCCCGTGTGCTCTGATCGGGCGTCATGATGGTCTGTGCGGCTGTCATATGCCCCTCCTCAGCCCGGATGCTGTCGGGCTTCATGGCAGCCGAGCGCGACGACGCACCGTTGTCGCGTGCACAACATCCGCATGGCGGGTCGATGAGCACCGCGTGCCCCGTGCACCGATCCGTCCCGTACGCTGCCGGGCCATGAACACTGAGCAGACCGGCCGGAAAGTCGCCGTCGTCACGGGTGCGGGATCAGGGATCGGGCGGGCCGTCGCGCTCGCCCTCGCGAGCGCGGGCTGGTCGCTCGCGCTCGCCGGCCGGCGGGCCGAGCCGCTGGCGGAGACGGCGGCCGCCGCCAGGGACACCGAGGCACTGTGCGTCACCACGGACGTGACCGACGCCGACGAGGTCGGCGCACTCTTCACCGCCGTACGGGAGCGGTTCGGCCGGCTGGACCTCCTGTTCAACAACGCGGGCACGTTCGGCCCCGGCGGCGTACCGCTGGAGGACCTGGCCGTCGAGGACTGGCGGGCGGTCGTCGATGTGAACCTGACGGGCGCCTTCCTGTGCGCGCAGGCGACGTACCGGCTGATGAAGGAGCAGGACCCGCAGGGCGGCCGGATCATCAACAACGGCTCGATCTCCGCCCACGCGCCGCGCCCGCACTCGATCGCGTACACCGCGACCAAGCACGCGATGACGGGGCTGACGAAGTCGCTGTCGCTGGACGGCCGGGCCTACCGGATCGCCTGCGGGCAGATCGACATCGGCAACGCGGCGACGGAGATGACCGAGCGGATGTCGACCGGGATCCTCCAGGCCAACGGCGAGTCGGCGGCGGAGCCGGTGATGGCGGCGGCCGACGTGGCGCGGACGGTGGTGCACATGGCGGAGCTGCCGCTGGAGGCGAACGTCCAGTTCGCCACGGTCCTGGCGACGAACATGCCGTACATCGGGCGCGGCTGAACCCGCGGGTGATCAGTTTCGCTCGAACTAGCCATTAAGTGGCCGAATTTGCGGATTTCTCCGCCCCGGACCGAGCAAGCGCGTGCTGTCCGTATGATCGCATCCCGTTACGCCTTCACCAGAACAACACAGAAGGAACACCGCATGCGCATACGTACCGCTGCGCCGATAGCCCTGGCCGCCGCCACCGCACTGGCCGGCTCGCTCCTCGCCACGGCGGCGCCGGCCTCGGCCGCCGCCCACCAGGGCGGGCTGCACTTCGGGACCGTGCAGTACGACGGCCCCGGCAAGGACAACCGGACCACGAAGTCGCTGAACGCCGAGTGGGTGAACATCCACAACAACGGCAAGAAGAAGGTCCAGCTCAAGGGCTTCAAGGTGAAGGACAACACCGGCTACACCTACACCTTCGGCAGCTACACGATCGGTGCGGGCAAGACGGTCAAGCTCCGCACCGGCAAGGGCAAGAACGTCTCGGGCACCGTGCACTGGAACCGGGGCTCGTACGTCTGGAACAACACCGGTGACAAGGCGCGGCTGATCAAGCCGAACGGGAAGCTCCAGGACTCCTGCTCCTGGAAGAAGTCCACCAAGGCGAACAAGGGCGTCAAGAACTGCCACTGACCCGCCCCGGGAGGGCCGGTCGCGGGACGGGGGTCCGCGGCCGCCCCTCCCGCACGCCGTACCGCCGCACCGAACGGGACGGGCCGGGCGAGCTGGAGTTCGCCACGCCCGCGGGTCCGGTGCCGGTTCAGCCGGTGGCCGCCTTGGCCGGGGAGACGTGGGCGTACCAGCGCTCCGTCTCCTCCGGGTCCAGCGCGCGCTCCAGCAGGGCGTCGCCGCGCATGCCGGGGAAGAAGCGGCCCGCGGGCCAGGTCCGCCGGTAGGACGGCTCGTCCAGGACCAGCAGCCGGACGCCGTCGACGACGGGGATGTCGGCGGGGGCGCCCTCGTTCCAGATGAGTTCGCCGTCCGGGGCCACCAGGTCGAAGGAGCCCACGGTGTCGACCTGGCCGGGGGTCTCCCGGCAGACGGCCGCCTCCTGCGACGACGGCGCGTGGCCCTCCACGTGGCCGCCGCCTATGAGCGCGTCGGCGAGCAGGGTGTGCAGCTGGAAGTTGTCCCCGATGCCGGAGAGCCGCAGGAGGTAGCCGGTGCCGCTCGACCGGTGGAGGGCGACGAGCGGTTCGTCGTCCAGCACGAGGAGGGCGTGGGCGAGGGACTTCAACTCCGTGCCGGAGACCCGCTCCACCGCGCCGAGCAGCCGCAGCGCCTCCCCCCGGAAGCCGGCCGCCCGCCGCACACCGGGGTGGTTCAGCATCGCGACGGCGGCCATCTCCCACTGGGGAAGGGTCCACCAGCCGACGGCCGCGTCGGCGCCGGCCCGCTCCACCGGCTCCGGGCCCGGCTCGCCGCCGTCCGGAACGGGGAACGCACCGCCCCCGGTCCCGATCCACGCTTCGCAGAACACCAAAGCCTGCTCCAGCGCCCATCGCAGCCCGGCCAGCACCCCCGGCGCGCAGCGCTCGGCGTCCGCGCCGCGCTCGACACAGGCCCCGACGAGCACGGCGACGACGGCACGGGGGCCGGGCGGCACCTGCTCCAGCACGGCGGCGAGCCGCGGCCCGCCGTCCAGCAGCTCCGGCTCCCTGGCCTGCCCGAAGGTCTCCTGCAACCGGACGAACGCCTTACCGGAGCGTTTGGCGTCCTGGGCGATCACCGCCGCCTCGAAGTCGGCGACGGCTCCCCCGAACCCGGCTTTACCGAATATCATTCCAGCACTTTATCGACGCACCACCGGGCACCACGAAGCCGGTCGCCGCCAAGGGCTTCCCGCGCCCCTCACCTCACGTAGACCCCTTCCCGCGCGGCGGCGACCGCGGCGGCGGCGGCCCGGTCGGCAGCCGCCTCGTCCAGCGGGGCGCCACTGGCCAGCAGCCGGTAGTACAGGGGCGCCGACACCGCCGCGATCACCTCGCCCGGGTCCGTGCCGGCGGGCAGTTCGCCGCGATCGACCGCCGCCTCGACGCAGCCGGACCACTCCCCGATCCGCACCGCGTAGAAGCGGTGCAGGGCCTCGGCGGTCCGCGGATCACAGGTGGCGGCGGCGATGACGGCCGCGAAGAGAGCGCCCTGGCGGGAATCGGTCAGCGTGCGGACCACGAGCCGGGCGTTGGCCCGGAGGTCCTCGGCCAGTGACCCGGTGTCCGCGCGCGGCAGCGACTGCTCCGCCATGTCCGAGAGCAGATCGGCCACCAGACCGGCGGGCGCGGACCAGCGCCGGTAGACGGTCGTCTTGCCGACCTCGGCCCGCCGGGCGACATCGGCCAGGTCGAGCCCGTCGAAGCCGTGCTCGACCAGCGCGTCCCCGGCGGCACGCAGCACCGCCTCCCGCACCCGGGCGGTGCGGCCGCCGGGACGCACGGTGCCCGGCTCCCCACCGTCGGCGTCGACACCTCCAGAGCCTCCGGAGCTCTCGGAGCTCCCAAAGCTTCCGGAGCCTTCAGCGCGTTCAGCGCCTTCAGAAGTCATAACGGGTCTCCAGTTCCATTAACAACGCTTCCCCTGTTACGGTGGCATCCATCTTAACGGAACCACAGATCCGTTAAGCCATTCGCCGCTCAGGAAGGCGCCCTGCCATGTCCCGTACCGCACCCGCTCCCTCCCCCACGCCCACCGGGCCGACGGCCGCCCCCCGCGCCGCCGGCCCACGCATGACGAGACGCCAGAAGCTCGTACTGGCGCTGCTGCTCGGCTCCCAGTTCATGATCGCGGTGGACTTCTCGATCCTGAACGTGGCCCTGCCCGTCGTCGGGGAGGGGCTCGGCTTCTCCCTCGCCCACCTCCAGTGGATCGCCACGTCCTTCGCGCTCGCCGCCGCCGGATTCACCCTGCTCTTCGGACGCGTCGCCGACCTCGTCGGCCGCAAGAACCTGTTCATCGGCGGCATGGTCGTCCTCGGGCTCTCCTCCGCGCTCGGCGGCCTCGCCACCTCGCCCGAGGTCCTCCTCGCCGCCCGCGTGCTCCAGGGCCTGGCCACCGCGGCCGTCACCCCCGCCGGGCTCGCGCTGCTGACCACCGCGTTCAAGGAGGGGCCGCTGCGCGAACGGGCGCTGGGGCTCAACGGCGCCCTGATGTCTGCCGGATTCACCGCAGGAGCGATCCTCGGCGGCCTCCTGACGGACCTGCTCTCCTGGCGCTGGGCCTTCTTCATCAACGTACCGGTCGCGGCCCTGGTCGTGATCCTGGCCCCGTCCGTGATCACCGACTCGCGGCCGGAGCGACGGCCCCGGCTGGACGTGCCCGGCGCGGTCACCGTCACCGGCGGGCTGCTGCTGCTCGTCCTCGGGCTCACCCAGGCCGGCGAGACCGGCTGGACCACCCCCACCACGCTGGCCTCCCTGGCCGCCGGCGTCGCCCTCCTGATCGCGTTCGTCCGCATCGAGCAGCGCGCCACCGCACCGCTCGTCCCGATGCACATCCTGAAGCGGCGGAGCGTCGTCTGGGGCAACGCCGCCGGGCTGATCGCCTTCGTCACCGAGACCTCGCTGGTGTTCCTGCTCACCCTGTACCTCCAGGAGGTCCTCGGCTACTCCGCGCTGGCCACCGGCCTCGCGTTCGGCGTGCTGGGCGTCGGCACGGTCGTCGGCGGGATGCTCGGCGGACGGGCGGTGGGCCGGTTCGGCAACCGGCGCGCCATCGTGCTGGGCGGGGTCGTCCAGGCCGCCGCCACGCTCTCGCTCGTCGCGCTCGGCACGTCCGGCGGCTGGATCTGGCTCCTGCTGGCGGCCACCTTCGTCGGCGGTGTGGGCAACATGCTGATGATCGTCGGCTTCATGGTCACGGCCACCTCCGGCCTGCCCGACGAGGAGCAGGGGCGGGCCACCGGACTGGCGACGATGACCCAGCAGGTCGGCATCACCCTCGGCATCCCGGTGATGAGCGCGATCGTCACCGCCCGGACGGGGGCCGCGACGGGGCCGGAGGCCGTACTGTCCGGCGTCTCCACCGCCATCCTCGTCAACTCCGCCCTGGTGCTGGTGGGCGCCCTGCTCGCCGGGTACTTCCTGACCGAAAGGAACCGGGCGGCAGCGGCGGAGGGGTGAGCGGAGCGGAGCCGGACCCCCCTCCCGCTGTCGACGGTGTTCCGCTCCCGGGGGCGGAACAGCGTCGACAGCGGGAGGATACGGACATGCCCGAGCCGCTGACCGTTCCGAGCATGTCCGCGGGACCGGACTTCGTCCTGCGCCCCTGGGAGATGAGCGACCTCCCGCTGGTCCGGGAGGCCTCGCTCGACCCGTACATCCCGCTCATCACCACGATCCCGTCCCGCTACTCGGACGCGGCCGCCGAGGCGTTCGTCCGCAGGCAGTGGGAGCGCGCGGCCACCGGCGCCGGATACCCGTTCGCCATCGTCCGCTCCCGGGACCGGCGCCCGGTCGGCGCGATCGGGCTCTGGCTCCGCGACCTGCCCGAGGGCCGTGCCTCGCTCGGCTACTGGCTCACCGCACCGGCCCGCGGCCAGGGCGTCGCCCGCGCCGCACTGCGTACGGTGGCGGGGTGGGCCGTGCGCGACCTCGGCGTCCAGCGCCTCCAGCTCTTCATCGAGCCGTGGAACACCGCCTCCGCCCGGATCGCCGAAGACGTCGGCTTCCGGCGGGAGGGGCTGCTGCGCGGCTGGCAGCAGGTGGGCGACCGGCGGCGGGACATGACCGTGTACGCCCTGCTGAACACCGACGGGCCCGTGGATGGCCGGGCGGTAACCGCACACTGAACACCGAGGCGTTACGATCGCGGGCACCGCAGCCGACCAGCAGCCGCACGGCAGCCGAGCCCAGGAGTACCGAACTTGTCCGCACCACGCATCGGCGTATCCATCGTGACCATGGGGGACCGCCCGCAGGCGGTCGAGGCGCTGCTGGCGTCGGTCGCCATGCAGGACGTCCGGCCCACCCGGCTCGTGATCATCGGCAACGGGACGGCGCTCCCGGACTTCACCGCGTTCCCCGGCCTGGAGGACCTCGACGGCGGGGTGACCGCCATCGAGCTGCCGGAGAACCTCGGCTGCCCGGGCGGCCGGAACGCCGGTCTGCGCAGGCTCGCCGAGATCGGCGACGTGGACGTGGTGATCGAGCTGGACGACGACGGGCTGCTGGTCGAGAAGGACGTCTTCCGCCGGGTTCGGGACCTCTTCGCGGCCGACGACCGGCTCGGCATCGTCGGCTTCCGGATCGCCGACGAGCACGGCGAGACCCAGCGGCGCCACGTGCCCCGGCTGCGGGCGGGCGACCCGATGCGCGGCGGCCCGGTCACGGCCTTCCTCGGCGGCGGCCACGCGTTCTCCATGAAGATGCTGGAGCAGACCGGGCCGTGGCCCGCCGAGTTCTTCTTCACCCACGAGGAGACCGACCTCGCCTGGCGCGCGCTCGACGCGGGCTGGAAGGTGCTGTACGAACCCGAGCTGCTGCTCCAGCACCCCAAGACGTCCCCGGCCCGGCACGCGGTCTACTACCGGATGACGGCCCGCAACCGCGTCTGGCTGGCCCGCCGCAACCTGCCCCTCCCCCTGGTCCCCGCCTACCTCGGCACCTGGACCCTGCTCACCCTCGCCCGCACCCGCGACCCGAAGGGCCTGCGCGCCTGGGCGGGCGGCTTCGCCGAGGGCGTCCGGACCCCGTGCGGCGAGCGGCGCCCGATGCGCTGGTCCACGGTGTGGCAGATGACACGGCTGGGCCGGCCGCCGGTCATCTGACCCGCCGCCCGCGGGCTCAACGGCCCGGCGGTCCTAGGGGGCCCAGCGGTAGAGCACGTCCGGCTCGTTCTCCTCGTTGCGGGCACCGTCGTCGAACGCGACGGCGGTGAACCCGTGCCGCTCGTAGAAGGCGCGGGCGGCGGCGTTGCGCTGGAACACGTACAGCTTCAGGGCCCCCTCCGCCGCACCGCGCACCTCCGCCAGCAGCCGGCTCCCGATCCCCCGCCGCAGCGCGTCGGGCCGCAGGTAGAGGTGGTCCAGTTCGTCGTCCCCGGCGAGCACGGCGAACCCGAGCAGTTCCCCGCCCTCCTCCGTCTCCTCGGCCACCCACACCTCGGTGCTGGTGGGCAGCACGACATGGGTGATCCACGCGAGGGTGTCCTCGTCGCTGTGGACCCGGGGCAGATACGGCATGGCGGCGGCCCGGGAGGCGAGGAAGACCCGGGTGACGGCCTCCGCGTCGTTCGGCGTGGCCGGGCGCAGCCGTACGCCCTGATGGCCCGGCCGCCCGGCTCCGGTGCTTTCCGTAGCGCTCATCGCCCTGTTTCCCCGCTTCCGTCGGCTCGGCGCCCGCCGGTTCCGGCCGGCGCCCGGTCAGCGGTGATCAGAACACGTCGGACGCCTTCCGCGCAGGTGGAATAACGCGCGGCGGAACAACGCGCCGCCGCCGTGAGCGTGCTGGGGCGCACGGCGGCACCGATACCCTCCGGCGTAAGGCCGTCCTTCGGCGCGTTCGACTGCGTGGGGTCAGCAGTCGAACGCTTCGGAGGAGCCGTACGGTACGGGCAGTTCAGCGGTCCGCACCCATGCTTCAGCGCTTCACCCGTGCCTCAGTGCTTCGCCAGCGCGTCGGCCACGGCGATCTGGGAGGGGGCGATCGCGGTCCGACCGTCCTCGATGTCCCACAGGGTGTTCTGGAGCAACCGGGCCAGGGTCCACCCGGCCGCCCTTGCGCGGTCCAGCTCCAGCGCCTCGGTCACCAGGTCGAAGCGCCGCCGCACCACCCGCAGCGCGTCACCGCCGGCCTCGACCCGCTCCCACCCGGTGTCCAGCGCCGGCCACAGGTCGAACCCCGGGTCGCCGACCAGTGGTTCGGGGTCGATGGCCAGCCACGGCTCGCGCTCGGCAGCCAGCACGTTCTCGTAGTGCAGGTCCCAGTGCAGGATTCGGTCACCGGGCTCGCCCACCAGCTCGGCCACGGTCGACGCCCAGCCGCGCAACCGGCTACGGTCCTCCGGATCTGTCAACGAGCCGACGGCAGAGGGCACTTCCTCCACCATGGCGTCGGCGATCTCACCCAGTCCACGCAGCCCCGGAGGCGCCGGGACGGAGTGCAGCCGGGCCAGCAGCCCGGCGAGGATACGCATGGCCTCGTCGTCGTCCTCGACCGACTCCAGGGTGTGCGAACCGTCCAGGCGTTCCAACAGCATGGTGCTGCTCGGCGCGTCGTGGTCGAGCAGCCGCACCACGCCGTCCCCGTTCCAGGTGCGCAACCCGATCAGCGCGGCCGTCGTCTCCTCCCGGGGCATCTGGAGCTTGAGCGCTGCCCGGGTGCCGTCCGTGCGCAGCACCGGCACCACGAGGGAGGCCTCACCGGAGTGGATGCCGCCGTCCCTCTTCAGCTCCCAGCGGTCGACGCACCGCTCGACGAGAGCGGGCAGTCCGGCTACCCAGGCGCGCCCCTCCTCGCCACTGCTTCTGCTGTACGACTCGGCCAGGCCGTCCGGGACGTGGATGCTGTCCGACGAACTCATGGGGATTTTCCTTACCCATGGAGAGGATTTCCCGCCCGTTCATGGTGGCTCCTCCGACCGGCAGGCGGCCGAGGCGGTCCGGTGCCGCTGGAGCGGCTATCCGGTCCATGTCACCGAGACCGGCGCCCAGGCCAACCTGATCACGGACATCGCCACCACCGAGCCGAGGTGGCGGCAGACGAGTCGGGCTGTACGCCGGGTTCTGTCTCCCGGTCGCCTCGCGGCGGCCGGGGAGACGGCCATCCATCTAGGGCCGGCATTGCTGCCGGCCTCGTGCGGTCTACCCGTGAACTCGGGCGAGCAGCCCTCGGACGTTCACGCAGAGCCGTCCCATTTCTGGGGCGGCCCCTCTTGACCTTGCTCCGGGTGGGGTTTACCTAGCCGCCTGAGTCACCTCAGGCGCTGGTGGTCTCTTACACCACCGTTTCACCCTTACCCGGGACCGAGGTCCCGGGCGGTCTGTTTTCTGTGGCACTGTCCCGCGGGTCACCCCGGGTGGCCGTTAGCCACCACCCTGCCCTGTGGAGCCCGGACGTTCCTCGGGAGAACCCCGAAGGATCCTCACGCGGCCGTCCGCCCGGCTCGTCTGCCGTACCGCACATACTAGCCGTGCCGCGCATACGGGAGGAAACACCGGGTCGGGGCGTCCGGGACGGTGCTTGACCTTGTCGCGGCGTCAACGTTTCTACTGGCCGCATGCGTATCGGAGAGATCGCCGCGCTCGTGGGAGTCACTTCCCGGGCCGTCCGGCACTACCACCACATCGGCCTCCTGCCCGAGCCCGCCCGGCAGGCCAACGGCTATCGGGCCTACACCGTCCGCGATGCCGTGCTGCTGGCCAGGATCAGGCGGCTGACGGAGATCGGGCTCTCCCTGGACGAGGTGCGGGACGTGCTCGCCGACGACGCGGGGCGGGAGCTGGCCGAGGTGCTCGGGGAGCTGGACGCCGATCTGGCGCGGCAGGAGCGGGAGATCCACGAGCGTCGGCAGGTGCTGGCCGCGCTCCTGGAGGCGCCGCTCACCTCGGACGGGCCGCTCTCCCCCGCCCTCGCCGCGCTGTTGGAGCACGCGCCGGCCACCACGTCCCCGGCCGCGGCGAAGGACCGCGAGCATCTGTCGTTGCTGGACGCGGCGGGCGACGGCGCCGGGGCCGAGGTGTACGCCGCGCTGCGGCCGCTGGCCGAGGACCCGGGCGTTCTCGCGCTGTACGAGCGGCTCGACGAGCTGGCCGGGGCCGGGGTGGACGACCCGCGCATCGCGCCGCTGGCGGCCGAGCTGGTCGCCGCCGTACCGGACGAGGTCCTGGCGGTGATCCCCGACGGCGAGCCCTCGACGACGGGGATGGGGCGGGTGCTGCTCGACGACTACCCGCCCGCGCAGCGCGCGGTGGTGCGCCGGGTGATGGAGGCGCTGGCCGAGCGGGTGCGGGGGAGGAACACGTGAGTACCGGGAGGGCGGTGGGCCTGCGGGTGGCGCGGGTCGCGATGTGGGCGGTGCTGCCCGGGGAGGTCGCGCTGGCGGTCTGTCTGGTGGCCGGGGTCCGGATACCCGGTGCCGCTCTGCTGGTGGCCGAGGCGCTGGTGGTGGGTGTCCTCGCGCTGGAGGTGTACGTGATGTGGCCGCTGTACACGGCGCGGCGGCGGGCGGGGGACACGCGGCGGGAGGCCGGACTGTCCGCGGTGCGGGCCGTGGTGCCGGTGGCCGTGCGGCGGCTGGTGGTGCACGAACTGAGGGCGTTGCACAGTCTCGGACTGTGGGTCCTGCGCCGCCGCCACCGGATTCCGGCGGGGGCCCGGCCGTTCCCGTACACCGAACCGCAGACCGGGATCATGTGGACGTTCGTCTTCGTCTCCGTCGTGGAGACCGTGGTGCTGGCCCTGGTGATCCCCTGGCCGCTCGTCCACGCGATCCTGCTCGTGGTGGACGTGTACGGGATCGTCATCATCCTCGCCCTTCAGGCGGCCTGTGTGACCCGGCCGCATCTCGTGGAGGCCGACGGTTCGCTGCGGCTGCGCTACGGCGCCCTGTTCGACCTGCGGGCGCCCGCCGCCGTGATCGCCGCCGCCCGGGTGGACCGGCGCTTCCCGGGCGGGGGTCTGGTCCGGGTGGACGAGGACGGGACGCTCGATCTGGCGGTGGGGAGCCAGACGACGGTGACGGTGGAACTGACGGAGCCGGTGGAGTTCGTGCGGCCGCTCGGCCGGCGCGGGAGCGCCCGGACGCTCCGCTTCCACGCCGACGACCCACGGGCGGCGGTCGCGGCGCTCACGAAGGACACGGAAGACAAGAAGTACACGAAGGACACCAAGGGCACCAAGGGCACCAAGGAGACGAAGGGCCGGACAGCGTCCTGCCCGCTCACGCCGGAGCGAACAGCACCGTCCTCGACGCCGGGCCCGCCTGGGTGAGCCGGACCCGCAGCCGCTCCCCCAACGGGAGCGGGGCCGTGCCGCCCTCGATCCGGCCGACGATCGCCGGGTCCCGGAGGTGGACCGTGCCCGCGGCGGGGTCGCGGTCCTGGATGTCGACGACGTACGCGTCGAAGAGCTCGCCCACACGCCCCTCCAGCAACGCCGCCTCGACCAGGTCGACGCAGGCCCGCTCCACGGTGTTGGCGCGGCGCGTTCCCTCGGCCATCTCCTTCGGGAGGGCGGGGAGGGCCTCCCGTACCCACTCGGGAGGTTCCGTCCCGGCGGTCGCGGCGAGGCAGAGTTCGGACGCGTATCGGTCGACGAGACGGCGCAGCGGTGCGGTGCAGTGCGTGTAGAGGTCGGCGACCGCCGCGTGTACGGCGGGGTCGGGGAGTTCGCCGTCGTCGAAGGCGGTGTAGCCCGCGCCGCGCAGCAGGGTGGTGCACTCCTGGAGGAACGCGGCGTGGTCGCTCCTCGTCGGGTCGAGGGAGCGGACGACCTCGGCGTACGGGACGTGGTGCGGCCAGTCGACGCGCAGGGCGTGGGCGGAGCGCCGCAGCCGGGCGACGGCTCCGTCCGGGGCGATCGGCAGGGTGCGCAGGATGCCGGTCCCCGTGTCGGCCATGAGGCGGGCGGCGGCCATGCCGGTGAGCAGGGAGATCTGGGCGTTCCAGCCCTCGGCGGGGAGCGTGGCGCGGTAGGCGAGGCCGTAGGAGCCGTCCCGTTGGACGATCTCCTGTTCGGGGACGTTCAGCGAGATGCCGCCCCGGGCCCGTTCCTGTTCCTCGCGCAGCCGCCCGATGTCCCGGAGCAGGGCGAGGGGTTCCTCGGCCGTGCCCGCGTCGATCTGCCGTTGGACGCCCGCGTAGTCGAGCTTCGCGCGGCTGCGGACCAGCGCCCGTCGTACGTCGGCGTGGACGGCCCGCCCGTCGCCGTCGAGGTCGATCCGCCACAGCGCGGCCGGGCGGGTCTCGCCGGGGAGGAGGCTGGCGGCGCCCTCGGAGAGGACCGGTGGGTGGAGGGGGATCCGACCGTCGGGGAAGTAGAGGGTGGTGACGCGGCGGTGGGCCTCGGCGTCGAGCGCGCCGCCCGGCCGGAGGTACGCGGCGACGTCCGCGATGGCGTAGTGCACCCGGAAGCCGTGCGGGCGGCGCTCCAGGTGCATCGCCTGGTCGAGGTCGGTGGAGGCGGGCGGGTCGATGGTGAGGAACGGCAGGTCCGTGGCGTCCTCGTGGGCCGACAGGTCCGGGGCCCGCGCCGCCTCCGCCGCCTCCGCGAGCACCTCGGTCGGGAAGGCTCCGGGCAGGTCGAGCTCGGTGCGCAGCGCCCGCAGGGCGGCCCCGAGCGAGCAGTCGGCTGCACCGGTCATACGCAGGTGGCGGCGGGGCATGGCCCGAGCGTAGGCCGGGCGGGGGCGGGCGGCATCCGGGGCGCTCACGGTCCCGCGCGTACGGGGGGCGCGGCCATCTCCGTACGGGGACCGCCGCCCCGCCCCCGTACCCTTGCCGAGGACCCGGAGAGCCCGCACGCCGACCGGGTCCGCGCTTGCGCCGTACGTACGAAGGAGAACCGCCGTGCTCGTGCTGTTGCCGCCCTCCGAAGGAAAGGCCGCCTCGGGGCGCGGGGCTTCGCTGAAGCCGGAGTCGCTGTCGCTGCCGGGGCTCGCCCCGGCCCGTGCCGCGGTGCTGGACGAGCTGGTCGAGCTGTGCCAGGCGGACGAGGAGAAGGCACGTGAGGTGCTGGGGCTGAGCGTGGGGCTGCGGGGCGAGGTCGGCAAGAACACCGAGCTGCGCACCGCCGGGACCCGCCCGGCCGGGGAGCTGTACACCGGCGTGCTGTACGACGCCCTCGATCTGGCCTCGCTGGAGGCGGACGCGCGGCGGCGGGCGGCGAAGTCGCTGCTGGTCTTCTCGGGGCTGTGGGGCGCGGTCCGGATCGGCGACCGGATTCCGCCGTACCGCTGCTCGATGGGGGTGAAGCTGCCCGGCCTCGGCGCGCTCGGCGCGTACTGGCGTACCCCGATGGAGACCGCGCTGCCCGAGGCCGCCGGAAACGGGCTCGTCCTGGACCTGCGGTCCTCGGCGTACGCGGCGGCGTGGAAGCCGGCGGGTGAGGTGGCATCGCGTACGGCGAGCGTGCGGGTGCTGCACTCCCAGCTGGTGGGCGGGGTGGAGAAGCGGTCCGTGGTGAGCCACTTCAACAAGGCCACCAAGGGCCGGCTGGTGCGCGATCTGCTGGTGGCGGGTGCGCGGCCGAAGGGCCCGGCCCAGTTGGTGGAGGTGTTGCGGGACCTCGGGTACGTGGTGGAGGCCGAGGCCCCCGCACGGGCCGGGCGGCCGTGGTCGCTGGACGTGGTGGTGACGGACATCCACTGACCGCCCCGACGAGTGCCGTTGCGCACTGCGCAACGCTCGTTGCAGATATTGCCTTGGGCGCGGCAGGATGACCCCATGACCTCCTCTGCCGCGCCCTCCGCCCCGTCCGACGCCTCCGTGCTGGATCTCGCGCCCGTCGTCCCCGTCGTCGTCCTGCACGACGTGGCCGACGCGGTGCCGTTGGCGCGGGCGCTGGTGGCGGGCGGGCTTCCGGCGATCGAGGTGACGCTACGGACCCCCGCCGCGCTGGAGTCGATCCGGGCCATGGCCGCCGAGGTCCCGGGCGCGGTGGTCGGGGCGGGCACGGTGATCTCGCCGGAGCACGTACGGGACACCGTCGACGCCGGGGCCCGGTTCCTGGTCAGCCCGGGGTGGACGGACGCGCTGCTGGAGGCGATGAAGGCGTCCGGGGTGCCGTTCCTGCCCGGCGTCTCGACCACCTCCGAGGTGGTGGCCCTGCTGGAGCGCGGGGTGCGGGAGATGAAGTTCTTCCCGGCCGAGGCGGCGGGCGGCACGGCCTACCTCAAGGCTCTGTCCGCGCCGCTCCCCCAGGCCCGGTTCTGCCCGACCGGCGGCATCTCGCTCGCCTCCGCGCCGTCGTACCTCGCGCTGCCCAACGTCGGCTGCGTGGGCGGCAGCTGGATGGTGCCGGGCGACGCGGTGGCGGCGAAGGACTGGGACCGGGTGGCCCGCCTGGCGGCCGAGGCGGCGGCGCTCGGCGCGTAGCCGCGAAGGCGTCCTCGCCACCCCGCCCGGGCGGCGCTCGGCGCGTAGTCCCTCAGCGCAGGAGCTGCCCGGCGTAGAGGCCGCCGACGCCGAGGGCCAGCACCCCCAGCAGCAGCCGGAGGGCCGTCTCCGGGAGGCGGGGCTGGAGGCGGGCGCCGAGGTAGCCCCCGCACAGTCCGCCGAGTCCGCAGGCCAGGCCGAGGGACCAGTACGGCGCGATGTCGCCGGTGGTGGTCAGGGACAGCAGCGCGTACGTCCCCGCGCCGACGGCCGAGGTCACGAAGGTGGCGGCCAGCGCGGCCGGGGCGACCTTCGCCACCGGCATGCCGCGCCCCACCAGGATCGGGCCGAGGAGCGATCCGCCGCCGATCCCGTAGATCCCCCCGGCCACACCGACCGCCATGGCCAGCCGGGTGACGGCGCGGGCCGAGGGCTCCCGACCGGGGGCCGTGCGGGAGGCGCGGCGCAGGGTGCGCAGGCAGAGCCAGCCGCCCAGCGGCAGCAGCAGGACGGCGATGAGCAGCCGGAACACCAACGGGCCCGGCACCGCGAACACCCGGATCACCGCGCCGACGACCACGCCGGGAACGGTGCCCAGGACGAGCAGCCGGGTCAGCGGCCCGCGCAGGGTGCCGGCCCTGTGGTGCCGCAGCAGGGCCCCGGGGCCCGCCACCACGTTGTAGAGCAGGTTGGTGGGGGTGACCGCCGGGCTGGGCACCCCGAGCACGCTGATCTGGACCGGCAGCAGGAACACCGCGCCGGAGACGCCGACCGGCGCGGTGGCCACGGAGATCAGCAGCCCGGCGGCGAACCCGAGCAGCCCGGTCGACCAGGTCATGGGGCTCGGGTTCCCGCTAGCGCAGGTGGGACGTGTCGTTGAGCAGGCGTACGGAGGCGTTGCCGTCCCCGTAGTAGGCGACCGTGGAGATCGAGGCCGCCGACAGCTCCATCCTGAACAGCGCCTCGGGCGGGGCTCCCAGGGCGAGCCGGACGAGCGTCTTGATCGGGGTCACATGGGTGACGAGCAGGACCGTGCGGCCCGCGTACCGGGCGACGATCCGGTCCCGGGCGGCCGCGACCCGCTCGGCGACCTCCGCGAAGCTCTCGCCGCCGCCGGTCGGGGCGGTGTCCGGGGAAGCCAGCCAGGTGGTGAGGTCGTCGGCGTACCGCTCCCGTACCTCCCCGAAGGTCAGGCCCTCCCACGCGCCGAAGTCCGTCTCGCGCAGGCCCTCGTCGATCCGTACGTCCAGGCCGAGGCGGCCGGCGACGGCCGCGGCGGTCTCGCGGCAGCGGCGCAGCGGGGAGCTGACGATCTCCTGGACGGTGCCCAGGGCGGCGAAGTGCTCGGCGGCCCGCTCGGCCTGGCCCCGGCCGGTGGCGGAGAGCTCGGGGTCGGTGCCGCCGCTGCCGGAGAACCGCTTCTCGGGCGTGAGGGCGGTCTCGCCGTGCCGGAGCAGGACGAGCGTGGCGGGCGCGCCCAGGTCGGGGGCCGAGCTCCAGCCGGTCTGCGGGGTCCCGGAGGGCTGCTGCCGCGAGGAGCCGGCCGCAGGCTGCCCGGGGGCCGGTGCGGAGGCCGGTGCGGAGGCCGGTGCGGCGGGGACCGTGGTGTCCGGTACCCCGGGCTCCGGCACCGGGAAGAGGGTGTCGGCCGCCGGGGCGGCCGCGCCGCGTGCGGCCGCGAGGGCCGCACGGGCCCTGGCCGCGCCCGCGACCTGGTCGCCGGGCGGACCCTGGACGGGCGGCGGGGTGGTCACGGTGCCGCGCGCCGGGGCGTCGAGGGCGGCCGTCGAGGCGGCCGCCTCCCACTGCCGGCCGTCGCGGCCCGCGTCCATCGCCTCGTTGGCGAGCCGGTCCGCGTGCTTGTTCTGCGCGCGCGGGATCCACTCGTACGTCACCGAGGACGGCGGCAGGACCGCGGCGGCGCGGGCCGCCAGCGGCTTCATGTCGGGGTGCTTGATCTTCCAGCGCCCCGACATCTGCTCGACGACCAGTTTGGAGTCCATCCGGACGTGCACCCGCAGCGCGTCCCCCGCGTCCGGGAACAACGCCTTCGCGGCGCTCAGACCGGCGATCAGGCCCCGGTACTCGGCGACGTTGTTCGTCGCGACGCCGATGTACTCGGCGGTCTCGGCGAGGGGTTCGCCGGTGGCCGGGTCGATGACGACCGCACCGTAACCGGCGGGCCCCGGGTTGCCCCGGGAGCCGCCGTCGGCCTCGACCACCACCTGGCGCGCGGCGCTCATTACAGGCCCGACTCCGAGGTGCGGACCAGGATCCGGTGGCAGTTCTCGCAGCGCAGGACGGTGTCGGGGGACGCGGCGCGCACGTCGCCGACCTCGGCCATGTTCAGCTCAAGTCGGCAGCCCTCGCAGCGGCGCTGGTAGAGCCGGGCGGCGCCGACCCCGCCCTGCTGGGCGCGGAGCTTGTCGTACAGCTTCAGCAGGTCGGCGGGGATGACCTCGGCGACGACCTGGCGGTCCTTGGTCACCGTGGCGGCCTCGGCGTCCAGCTCGGCGGTCGCGGCGTCGCGGCGGGCGGTGGCGTCGTCGACCTTGGCCTGGACGGCGGCGACCCGCTCGGTCAGCTCGGCGACCCGCTCCTGGGCGCCCTCACGGCGCTCCATGATCTCCAGGACGACGTCCTCCAGGTCTCCCTGGCGCTTGGCGAGCGAGACGATCTCGCGCTGGAGGCTCTCCAGGTCCTTGGGCGAGGAGACCGTGCCGGAGTCCAGGCGCTGCTGGTCGCGGACGGCGCGCTGGCGCACCAGGTCGACGTCCTGCTCCGCCTTGGTCTGCTCGCGGGTGGTGTCGCTCTCCTCGGTGGTGGAGGCGACCAGCAGGTCACGCAGCTGGGCGAGGTCGCTGCCGAGCTGCTCGATCTCGGCGTGCTCCGGCAGCGAGGTGCGCTTGTGGGAGAGCTGGGCGAGACGGAGGTCGAGGGCCTGGACGTCGAGAAGTCGGATCTGGTCGGCGGGCGCGGCGTTCAGTTGGGGGCTCCAGAGGAATGGTGGGTGGTCCAGGGGTCGGTGACCTGCTTCGAGACATGGACCCGCAGGTCCCATCCGTGGCGGTCGGAAAGCGCGTCGAGCTGGGCGGCCGCCTGCTCGCACCAGGGCCACTCGGTGGCCCAGTGCGCGGCGTCGACGAGGCCGAGCGGCGAGTGCTGCACGGCCTCGGAGGCCGGGTGGTGGCGCAGATCGGCGGTGAGGAAGGCGTCGACGCCCGCGGCGCGCACGGCGTCGAAGAGGCTGTCGCCGGAGCCTCCGCTGACGGCGACGGTGCGCACGAGCGACTTCGGGTCGCCGGCCAGCCGGATGCCCTGCGCGGTGGCGGGGAGCCGGGCGGCGGCCCGGGCTGCGAAGTCGGCCAGGGTCTCGGGATGGTCCAGTTCGCAGATCCGGCCGAGTCCGCGCCGGCCCTCGGGGTCGGTGGGGTCGGGGACGAGGGGCCCGGTGATCCGCAGGTCGAGGGCGCCGGCCAGGGCGTCGGAGACGCCGGGGTCGGCGGTGTCGGCGTTGGTGTGCGCGACGTGGAGCGCGATGTCGTGCTTGATGAGGGTGTGCACGACCCGGCCCTTGAACGTGTCGGCGGCGACCGTCGTCGTCCCGCGCAGATAGAGCGGGTGGTGGGTGACGATCAGCTGGGCGCCGAGCTCCAGGGCCTCGTCGGCGATCTCGCGGACCGGGTCGACGGCGAACAGCACCCGGTCGATCTCCGCGTCCGGATCGCCGCAGACCGTCCCGACCGCGTCCCATCCCTCGGCCCGCTCGGGGGGCCAGAGGGCGTCGAGGGCGGCGATGACTTCAGACAGACGGGGCACGGGGGAAAGGCTACCTGTCCGGGGTGGTCCGTCGCCCCTGGCCGCCGGACCTGTACGTCAGGACCGGCGGCCGGACACGAATCGTTACTTCACCGCGCCGGCGCGGGGGCACGTACCGCGTCGGCTCGGGGCCGGCTACTTCACCAGGTCGGCGCGGAGGTCGTCGAGGACCAGGCCGGCCGAGGTGACGCCGAGGCCCAGGTACCAGGTCTCGTCGGAGACGTCCTTGGCCCGGCCCTCCTCGACGGCCTTCAGGTTCTTCCACAGCGGGTTGGACCGGGCGGTGTCGCGCTGGGTGGCCTTCGGGTCGCCGTAGACGCCGGTGAAGATCCAGTCGGCGTCCGCCTCGTCGATCCGCTCCGGGCTGATCTCGGCGGCGAGGTCGTCGATCTGCTGGTTCTTCGGACGCGGCAGACCGACGTCTTCGAGGATCGTGCCGATGAACGAGGCCTTGGCGTAGAGGCGGAGACGGTCGGGCATGTAGCGGACCATCGAGACGGTCGGCTTGTCGGGGCCGATGTCCTCGCCGAGCTTCTCGGCCTTCTCCTCGTACGCGGCGAGCGCCGACTCGGCCTGCTTCGTGCGGTCCAGGGCCTGGGCGTTGAGGAGGTAGTTCTCCTTCCAGGTGAAGCCCGGGCGGATGGAGAACACGGTGGGGGCGATCTTGGACAGCTCGTCGTACTTGTCCGCGGCGCGGAGCTGGCTGCCGAGGATCAGGTCGGGCTGGAGGCCCGCGATGGCTTCGAGGTTGAGGCTGTTGATCGTGCCGACGCTCTTCGGCTCGCCCGCGCCCTTCTCCAGGTAGGAGGGGATGGCCGCGTCGCCCTCGCTGGGGGCGTAGCCGACCGGCTTCAGGCCCAGGGACACCACGTTGTCGAACTCGCCGACGTCCAGCACGACCACGCGCTCGGGCGCGGCCTTGATCTCGGTCTTCCCCATCGCGTGGGTGACCGTACGGGGGAACTCGCCGGCCTCGGCGTCGGTGCCGTACGCCGCGGTCTTCTTCGCCGCGTCCGCGAAGTCCTTGCCGCCGGTGGCGACGGCGGCCTTCTTCCCGCCGCCCGCGTCGGACTTCGCCGCGTCCCCGCCGTCACCGCCCCCGCAGGCCGACAGGGAGAGGGCGGCCGCCACGGCCAGGGCGACTGCGGCGGTACCGCGGGGTCGAAGGGACATCGCTTGCTCCAGATGGTCCGCGTACGTGCGTGGGCACGGGTTCTTGGTTAGGGCCGCCTCACCATAGACGCGGCCATCGTCACCAGCACACTCACCCCCGCCCCCTCAGGAGAATCCGGTCATCACCACCCTTATGTGTGAAGTCAGGTGGCTCGTGTTGTTCGGCTGGAAGTGCGAAAACTAGCTTTCGTAGCCGGAGGTGACGAGTCCATGACTGCCTGTGCCATCGAGGGTGGATCCGCCGGGGCCGCCGCGACGGCGGAACCCGAAGCGGAATCCGGAACGGAACCCGACCCGAAGGAGTCCGGAGCGGAATCCGGCCGGAAGAAGTACGGGGCAAAACCGGAACCGGAGGGGCCCGGCGACCCCGTGAGGTCCGCCGGGGCGGACGCTCCCGGCCTGCCCGGAGCCCTCGCGGACGAGGGCGGTTCGCAGGCGTCGTCCGCCGTGGGCGGCCCGGCGACGCCGGCCGGTGACGCACCGTTGCCCGGCGGCTTCACGCTCACCGCGGACGGGGCCTATGCCGCCCGGCTCACCGCGGCTCCCGGCCCGCCGGGCGAGCGCGCCTGGTATCCGGAGCGGTGGACGCTGGACGGGCCGGAACCGTACGCGGTGCCCCTCCCCCTCGATCAGCCCGAGGAGCCGGACGCCGAGGTGGCGCCGCTCGCCGACGGGCGGGTGCTGATCCGGCGGCGGGTGGCGGACCGCCAGCAGTTCTCCCTGCTCTACCCGACGGGGCCCGGGACCGGCGAACTCCTGCTGGGCGCGGTCGAGTCCGCGGGGATGACCCTGTTGCCGCCGTCGCCGGACGGGCGGAGCGTCTACGCCCTGTCGGCCGGCGACCACCACTCGTCGCTCTGGCTGGTGGCGGGCGGAGCGTTCGGGCCCGAGGAGGTCGCGCGGATCCCCGGGCGCTGTTCGGGCGGGGCCTGGCTGGACCGGGCGGGCCGGCTGCTGGCGCTGGACCGGCGGGCGCCGGGCGGCGGACCGGTCAAGGCGGTCGCCGTCGACCTGGGGCGGGGGGCCGAGGTGACGCCGTTGCTCCAGATCGCGCCGGGCAGCGACGACCGGCTGCTGCTCGCGGACGCCGACAGTGGGCTGCTGCTGATCCGGTCGGACGCCGCGGGCCACGACCGGCTCGGCTGGGGGGTGCTGGGGAGCTGTCTGCCGGTCAGGTTCCCGGAGTGCCTGCGCCTCGCGGACGCGGCGGTGACGCCGTTCGCGGTGCAGCCGGGCCAGATGCTGATGCCGGAGAGCTGCGCGGTGGCGCTGCGGATCGACGGGGCCGCGGGCAGTTGGCTGGGGGTCTGGCGTCCGGCGGGACGCCGGCTGCACCAGTTCGCCGCCCCGCTGGGCTGGGCGCCGGGGGCCGGGTACTGGAGCCGGGACGGGGTGCTGCGTCTCCCGTACACGAACGGGGCGACGTCCTGCGGCGTGGCGATGCTGGACGCGCCGCAGGACGTGGAACCCTCTTCCGAGACCGGCCGTCCGGGTGACGCGGAGGGCGGAACGCAACCGTCCGCCGCCGTCTCCGCTCCTGCTGTGTGTAAGCCCGTTCCGTTGGGGCAGGCGCCTCTGCACAGAGTCGCTCGATCTGATTAAAATCGGTTTCCTGGGCTACGCGGCCGTATCGGGCGGGTACCGACGGTGACCACGTCGGATGGCGGCGGGGCTTGCGGCACACGTAGGCGTGACACAAGTAAGCGATCACAACGGGGTGACTTCCCACATGTCCGAAGCACGGATCGACACGACCCAGCAGCGCCCGACGGGGGCGGACGAGGGCGCCGGGACCGGAGGTTCCGGAAAGCACCGCGGGGGTGCGTCGGCGGAGAACACGTCGGTGCAGCCGCACGGTCGCCACCGCCGGCCCGCCGATGAGGAGTCCAGGGCGGCCTGAGGGCCGCTCGGCAGGTGCGTTTTCCAGCACGATGGAGGGCCCGGACCGGCTGACAGCCGGCCGGGCCCTGCCACGTACGGCCCTCCCCCGCTACCGCCGCTTCAGACCGAGGACTTCGGCGGCGGCGAAGGTCTCGTTCGGGGGCCGGTCCGCGTAGTACGGGGTGAGCAGCCCGTCCAGCTCCGCGAAGGTGAAGGTCTCCTTCACCGCGTCGAACTGCGCGGCCACCCGGGGCCGTTCGACGACGGCGACCATCCCCCCGTGCACGACGAGCAGTTGGCCGTTGACCCCGGCCGCCGCCGGTGAGGCGAGATAGCCGACGAGCGGGGACACATGCTCGGGCGC
This sequence comes from Streptomyces sp. NPDC091287, assembly GCF_044768525.1. NCBI lineage: Bacteria > Bacillati > Actinomycetota > Actinomycetes > Kitasatosporales > Streptomycetaceae > Streptomyces > Streptomyces sp. NPDC091287. The sequence goes on along the minus strand of NZ_JBIVUV010000006.1, from coordinate 64,957 downwards.
CAGTGGGTCGAGGGTGCCGTCCGCCGGTTCCTGGAAGCCCGCGAACACGTCCTCGGTCATCCGGGTGCGGGCGCGCGGGCAGATGGCGTTGGCGGTGACGCCGTACTTGGCGAGGGCGAGCGCGGTGGAGGTGGTGAGACCGACGATGCCGCCCTTGGCCGCCGCGTAGTTGGGCTGTCCCGCCGAGCCCGCGAGGAACGCCTCCGAGGAGGTGTTGACGATTCGCCCGTAGACCGGCCCGCCGGTCTCCTTGGAGCGGGCGCGCCAGTGGGCGGCGGCGAAGTGCGTGGTGTTGAAGTGGCCCTTGAGGTGGACGCGGACGACCGAGTCCCATTCCTCCTCGGTCATCGAGAAGACCATCCGGTCGCGCAGGATGCCCGCGTTGTTGACCAGGATGTCGAGCCGGCCGTAGGTGGTGGTCGCCAACGCGACGAGCGCGCGGGCCTGTTCGTGGTCGGAGACGTCGCCGAGGTGGGCGACGGCCTGCCCGCCGACGGCGCGGATCTCGGCGGCGACCTCCTCGGCGGGGGCGGCGGACGCCTCCCCGGAGCCGTCGCGGCCGGGCTGCCCGTAGTCGTTGACGACGACGGCCGCGCCGAGGCGGGCCAGTTCGAGGGCTTCGGCCCGGCCGAGGCCGCGGCCCGCGCCGGTGACGATCGCGGACAGTCCGTCCAGCGGAAGGGGAAGTGACATGGGGTTCCTCAACGTCGTTGGCCGGGAGCCGGGTTCAGAGCTCGATGCAGGTACGCAGCGACTCGCCCGTGCGCATCTGGTCCAGGGCGTCGTTGACCCCGTCCAGCCGGACCCGGTGGGTGATCATCGACTCCAGATCGATGCGGCCCGCCCGCCAGAGGGCGATGGCCCGTTCGTAGGAGCGCAGGACGTCGCCGCCGCCGTACATGGAGGGCAGGATGCGCTTCTCGTCGAAGAACAGCTCGAACATGTTGACCTGGAAGTTGTCGTCCATGGCCCCGGCCCCGACGATGCACAGGGTGCCGCCGCGGCGGGTGTTCTCGTAGGCGGTGCGGGCGGTGGCGGACTTGCCGACGACCTCGAAGACGTAGTCGAAGCCCTCGCCGCCGGTGATCCGCTGCTTGGCGTCGGCCAGCCCGTCGGGGGCGACGGCCTCCGTCGCGCCGAAGCGGAGGGCGGCCTCGCGGCGGGAGGCGACCGGGTCGACGGCGATGATCTGCGCCGCACCCTGGACCCGCGCGCCCTGGATCGTGGAGATGCCGACGCCGCCGCAGCCGATCACCGCGACCGACGAACCGGCCTCCACCTTCGCCGTGTTGATGGCCGCGCCGAGTCCGGTGGTGACCCCGCAGCCGATCAGGGCGGCGATCTCGAACGGTACGTCGTCGGGGATCGGCACCGCGCAACCCGCGCCGACGACGACCTCCTCGGTGAAGGTGCCGGTGCCCGCGAAGCCGAAGACGTCGCCGCCGTGGCGCTTGAAGTTCGGGGTGCCCGCGTTCATGAAGCCGGCGAGGCACAGCTGGGTCTGGCCGCGTTTGCAGGACGGGCAGTCCCCGCAGGCGGGCAGCCAGCAGACGAGGACCCGGTCCCCGGCGCTCAGCCCGGTGACCCCGTCGCCGACGTCGACGACCTCGCCCGCGCCCTCGTGGCCGGGGATGAAGGGGGCGGGCTGCGGGAGGACGCCGCTCATGGCGGAGACGTCCGAGTGGCAGAGGCCGGTGGCACGGATGCGGAGCTTGACCTTTCCCGGGCCGAAGCCCACCGCCTCGACGTCGTCGAGGACTTCGAGCTTCTCCTGGCCTGTCTCGTGCAGTACGGCTGCGCGCATGGGTACGGCTCCCCTCACATCGTCATCTACATCAGGGTTCTGCTGTGCTCAGGAGTGTTCGACGACCGTGTCGGCGAGGACCGGCGCGTCGTCCCGCTCGGCGGCGGCGACCGTCACCTGGACGCGGCCGTCCCCGGTCCACATCCGGATACGGAGGGTCTCGCCGGGGAAGACCACGCCGGCGAAACGGGTGCGGTAGGCGGTGATCCGGGAGACGTCACCGTCCAGCAGGGTGTCGGCGACGGCCTTCAGCGTCATGCCGTACGTGCACAGCCCGTGCAGGATCGGCCGGTCGAAGCCGGCCAGCTTCGCGAAGGCGGGGTCGGCGTGGAGCGGGTTCCAGTCCCCCGAGAGGCGGTAGAGCAGCGCCTGGTCCTCGCGGACGGCCCGCTCCACCGTGCGGTCGGGGGCCCGCTCCGGCGGGTCGAGGCGGTCGGAGGGGCCGCGTTCGCCGCCGAAGCCGCCCTCCCCCCGTACGAAGATCTGGGCGTCGTTGGTCCACAGCGGCCCGTCGCCGTCGCTCGCCTCGGTACGCAGCACGATGACGGCGGCCTTGCCCTTGTCGTACACCGCCGCGACCTTCGAGGTCTGTACGGCGCTGCCGGTCACCGGGATCGGGCGGTGGACGCGCAACGACTGTCCGCCGTGCAGGACCGCGGCGAGGTCCACGTCGATCCCCGGCGCCCCCATACCGCCGAAGGCGGCCGTGCCCGCGCCCGCGACGGTGGCGAAGCTCGGCAGCACCTGGAGCCGGGACTCCAGGGTGTAGCGCAGTTCGTCGGGGTCGGTGGCGGGGCTGCCCGCGCCGAGACCCAGGTGGTAGAGCTGGACGTCCTTGTGGTCCCAGCCGATCTCGGCTCGGCGGGGTTCGGCGGCGACTGCCGCCCGGGCATCAATGGGCATGACGGAGCAGCTCCTTGATGGTCCTAGGTGGTCCCTGGTCGGCGGGAAGACCTCGGTGCGGCCGTCCGCACCGCCGGCCGCACCGAGGTCGTGCGGTGACCGGCAGGACACGCCCTTCTAGAACGCGTTCTAGCCGATGGCCCATGTATAACGCAGGCCACGGAAGTTGGGAAGACCGCTGACGTCTCGTCAGCTCCATGCGGTGGCGTCCGGGTCACCCCGCGGACGGGGCCTCGACGGGAAGATCCGCCGGCGGCCGGGTCCTGCGATGGTTCGGCAGCCAGATCAGCATCACGACCACCCCGGCCAGCAGGACCCCGGTCGCCGTGCGGAAGGCCAGCGCGTATCCGGCGGTGACCTCGGCCGCGTCGCCGGAACCCGCGGTGCGCGCGGCGGCGACCGTGGAGAGCACCGAGAGGCCCAGCGCACCGCCCATGGTGCGGGAGGTGTTGACCAGGCCGGAGACGAGTCCGGCGTCCCCCGGGTCCGCGCCGGACGTGGCGAGGGTGGCGAGCGGGGTGGAGGCGAGACCGGCCCCGGCCATCATCAGGACGCCGGGCAGACAGATCGCGGTGAGGTAGGAGCCCTCCACGCCCATCGTGGACTGCCAGCCGAAGCCCGCGGCCGTGATGAGGACCCCGGCGACTGCGAGGCTCTTCGCCCCGGCGCGCACCATGAGGCGGGGGGCCAGCTTGGAGCCGATGATGACGGCGGCCGAGGTCGGCATCAGCGCGAGACCGGCCTGCAACGGCGTGTAGCCCAGGACGTTCTGGGCGTACACGGTCATGAAGTACCACATGGAGAAGGTCGCCGACCCCATGAGCATCATCGACACGTTGGCCGAGGACACGGCCCGTACGGAGAACACGCGCAGCGGGATCAGCGGGACGGCGGTCCGCGCCTCGACCAGCACGAAGGCGGCCAGCAGCACGACTCCGGAGAGCAGCGGCACGAGGGTGGCGGCGGCCGCCCACCCCTCGGCCTCGGTCTGGACGATGCCGTACGCGACGGCGGCGAGGCCCGCGGTGACGAGGACCGCGCCCAGGAAGTCGATGCGACGGCGGTCGCCCGCGCGGCCCTCGGTGATCCGCAGGGCTGCGGCGACCAGGACGATCGCGCCGATGGGCACGTTGATCAGGAGGACCCAGCGCCAGGAGAGGGTGTCGGTGAGGACCCCGCCGATGAGCCCGCCCGCCGCGCCGCCGCCGGCGCCGACCGCCATCCACGTACCGATCGCCTTCGTCCGGGCCGGCCCTTCGGGCACCGCCGCGGTGAGGATGGTGAGGGTGGCGGGGGCCAGGACGGCGGCCCCGAGGCCCTGTGCGGCACGGGCGGCGAGGAGCTGCCAGCCCTCCTGGGCGAGGCCGCCCGCGAGCGAGGCGGCGGTGAAGACACCGAGCCCCACGAGGAACATCAGCTTGCGCCCGTAGATGTCGGCGGCCCGCCCGCCCAGGAGCATGAACCCGGCGAACGCGATCGAGTAGGCGTTGACGACCCACTGGAGGCCCCCCGGGCTAAGCCCCAGGTCGGCCCGCATGGAGGGCAGGGCCACGTTGACGACGGAGACGTCGAGGACGACGAGGAACTGGCCGGTGCAGGCGGCGAGCACGACGGCCCAGGTGCTGGGACGTATTCGGGAGGTGGTCGACGGGGCGGAGGCGGGCGCGGAGACGTCAGGCATGAACGTCATGGTCGCAGGCGGCGAGCGGCCCGTACATCGGGTATCGGGATGCGCGTCCGGGTCGCCGGTCACCGGCGTGGCACATGCCCCGTATCACCTCTTACGCCACCATAGTGGGGCCCCATGAGTACGGAGAACGCCCAGGTGCCCCCCGGCCTGCCCTCCTCCGGCCCCGAGGATTCCGGTTCGGGTCCCCCCGCGGACACCTCGCCGGACCGGGTGGTGGTGACCATCGGAGCGGTCGGCGTCATCGGGATCGTCCTGTGGGCGGCCTTCGGGAAGGACACCTTCGAGAGCGCGTCGGACGCGGCCCTGCCGTGGGTGCTGGGCAACTTCGCGTGGCTGTTCGTCATCGCCGCCGACGTCTTCCTCGTCCTGTGCCTCGTGATCGCCTTCAGCCGCTACGGCCGTATCCGGCTCAGCCGTGACGATTCCCCGCCGGAGTTCTCGAACTTCTCCTGGATCGCGATGATGTTCAGCGCCGGCATGGGCATCGGCCTGATCTTCTACGGCGTCGGGGAGCCCGTCTCGCACTATCTGAGCCCGCCGCCCTCCAGCGGGGCCGAGCCGCAGTCGCACGCCGCCGCGAGTGCCGCCATGGAGTACTCCTTCTTCCACTGGACGCTGACGCCGTGGGCGATCTACGGGATCGTCGGCCTGGCACTGGGCTACGCGAGCTTCCGCAAGGGGCGGGGCAACCGGCTGAGCGCCGTGTTCGTCCCCCTCATCGGCGACCGCCGGGCGAACGGCGTCTTCGGCAAGGTGCTGGATCTGCTCGCCGTCTTCGCCACGGTCTTCGGCACCGCGACGAGCCTGGGGCTCGGCGCGCTGCAGATCGCCATCGGGCTCGACCTGACGGCGGGCCTCGACCAGAGCACCGGCGTCGAACTGGTGGTCATCGCGGTGCTCAGCGCGGCTTTCGTGGTCTCCGCCTTCACCGGTCTGCACGGCGGGGTGAAATGGCTCAGCTCGATCAATCTCGTCGTCGCCACGGCCCTCATGGTCTTCGTCTTCGCCGTGGGTCCGACCGTCTACCTCCTGGACGTGCTGCCCTCGTCGGTCGGCGGCTACCTGGACCAGCTCATCCCCATGGCCTCCCGCACCGGCGCCTTCGGTGACGAGAGCTGGCTGGGCACCTGGACGATCTTCTACTGGGCCTGGTGGCTGTCCTGGGCCCCCTTCGTCGGGACCTTCATCGCCCGCATCTCCAAGGGCCGCACGATCCGCGAGTTCCTCCTCGCCGTGCTGCTGGTGCCGAGCGGGGCAACCGCCCTGTGGTTCGTGGTGCTCGGCGGGACCGGCATCCGGCTCGCCGAGACCGGCGTCGTCGACATGGCCGCGAAGGCCAACGAGGGGACGGAGGCGACCCTGTTCGCCATGCTCGACGCCCTGCCGGTCAGTACGGTGACGGCCTGGGCCGCGATGATCCTCATCATGATGTACTTCGTCACGAGCGCGGACTCAGCCTCGCTGGTCATGGGGTCGCTGACCAGCCGGGGCGCCCTGCACCCGCGGCGCTGGCTCGTCGTCACCTGGGGCCTCCTCATGGCGGCGGTGACAGCGGCCCTGTTGGTCGCCGGCGGCCTGGAGTCCCTCCAGAGCGCGACGATCCTGGTGGCCCTGCCCTTCGTCGTGGTGATGCTCTTCCTCTGCTGGTCCCTGCTGCGGGAGCTGCGCACCGATCCCGGCGCCGGTCCGGGACGCAGCGAGGGCCTGCACGGGATGCGCGACGCGGTACGCGTCATGGTCGGCGAGGAGCTGGACAACCAACCGGGGGCCCGCCACCGCCATCTGCGGCGCGCGGCCGCGGCCCGTACGACCACCACCGAGGACGACCGGGACGCGGAGAGCTGACGGCCCGCGTGACGCACCTCCGAAGGCTCAGCCGCGCCGCAGCAGCGTGACCACCGCCGCTCCGCCGAGGCCGATGTTGTGGGCGAGGGCGGTCCGTGCGCCGGGGACCTGGCGGGCGCCGGCCTCGCCGCGCAGTTGCCAGGTCAGCTCGGCGGCCTGGGCGATGCCGGTGGCGCCCAGCGGGTGGCCCTTGGAGATCAGCCCGCCGGACGGGTTCACCACCCACCGCCCGCCGTAGGTCGTCGCCCCGGACTCGACGAGCTTGCCGGACTCCCCCTCGCCGCACAGGCCCAGCGCCTCGTAGGTGAGGAGTTCGTTGACGGAGAAGCAGTCGTGCAGCTCGATGACGTCGAGATCGTCCGGGCCCAGGCCGGTGGCCGTGTAGACCTGCTGGGCGGCGGCCCGGGACATCGGGGCCCCGACCGCGTCGATGCTGCTGCCGGAGGCGAAGGAGGCCTCGGTGTCGGTGGTCATGGCCTGGGCGGCGATCTCCACCGCCCGCTCCCCCAGGTCGTGCCGCTCGACGAACCGCTCGGAGACGACGACGGCCGCCGCCGCCCCGTCGGAGGTGGGCGAGCACTGGAGTTTGGTGAGGGGCCGGTGGACGGTGCGGGCGGCGAGGACCTCCTCGACCGTGTACGGGTCCTGGAACTGGGCGTACGGGTTGTTCACCGAATGCCGGTGGTTCTTGGCGCCGACCGCCGCGAGCTGTGCGGGCGTCGTCCCGTACCGCTCCATGTGCTCGCGGGCCGCGTTGCCGAAGATCTGGGCGGTGGGCGGGGACATCTCGAAGCCATGGGCGGCGGCCATGATCCCGTAGTGCCGGGCGACGGGCGAGGTCGCGAAGTCGCCGCCGCCGTCCGCGCCGCTGCCCAGCGAGCCGCGGGCCATCTTCTCGAAGCCGACGGCGAGGACGCAGTCGCTGCCGCCGCCCTCGACGAACTGCCGGGCCAGCATCAGGGCGGTGGAGCCGGTGGCGCAGTTGTTGTTGACGTTGTAGACGGGGACACCGGTCAGCCCCAGTTCGTAGACGGCCCGTTGTCCGGCGGTGGAGGCCTGGAAGCAGTAGCCGACGGGGACCTGCTCGACCTGGTCGTAGCGGACGCCCGCGTCGTCGAGGGCCGCGGTGCCCGCCTCGCGGACCATGTCCCAGTACTGCCAGTCGCGGGTCTCGGGCTTCTCGAACCTCGTCATGCCGACGCCGACGATGTAGGCCTTCATGGTGCGACTCCTCTTCTCTGGTGCGGTCAGTCCCGGGGGAGGCCGAGGATCCGTTCGGCGACGACGTTGAGCTGGATCTGGGTGGTGCCGCCCGCGATGGTCAGACAGCGGGACATCAGGAAGCCGTGGAGGGCCCGCTCCCCCGCCGCCGGTTCGTCCACCGCGCCGTCCGGGCCGAGGAGTTCGAGGGTGAGTTCGGCGACCTTCTGCTGGTGGAGGGTCTGGACGAGTTTGCGGACCGAGGCCCCGGCGCCCGGTTCGCGGCCGGAGACCTGCTGGAGCGTGGTGCGCAGTCCGACGCAGGCGAGCGCGTGGGCCTCGGCGGCGAGCGCGCCGATCCGGGTGCGGGTCGCCCCGTCCAGCCCGGCCGAGCGGGCGATCAGGGCTTCGAGCCCGCTGTCGAAGGTCATCTGGTCGGCCATGTGGACGCGTTCGTTGCCCAGGGTGTCGCGGGCGACCCGCCAGCCGCCGCCGACCTCCCCGACGACGGCGTCGGCGGGCAGCAGGACGTCGTCGAAGTACACCTCGTTGAAGAGGGCCTCGCCGGTGATCTCCTTGAGCGGGCGGATGTCGATGCCTTCGGCGTTCTTCATGTCGACCAGGAAGTAGGTGAGCCCGCGGTGCTTGGGGGCGTCCGGGTCGGTGCGGGCCAGCAGGATGCCGTGGTCGGCGGTGCGGGCGGCGCTCGTCCAGACCTTCTGCCCGGTGATCCGCCACCCCTCGTCGGTCCGTACCGCGCGGGTGCGCAGCGCGGCGAGGTCGGAGCCGGCTTCGGGTTCCGAGAAGAGCTGGCACCACTGGAGGTCGCCGCGCAGGGTGGCCGGCAGATAGCGCTTCCGCTGTTCCTCGGTTCCGTACGCGATGAGGGACGGCACCACCCAGGTGGCGATGGACAGGTCGCTGAGGCGGATGCCCTGTTCCCTCGACTCCTGCTGGATCGCCAGTTGCTGTACGGGTCCGGCGCCCAGTCCGTACGGGTCGGGGAGGTGCGGGGCCGCGTAGCCGGTGGCGGCGAGGGCGCGGCGGGCCCCGGCCGGTGTCAGGCCCCGGGCGGCGGCGAGGTGGGGGCGGGCCTCGGCGCGGTGGCCGGCGGCCTCGGCGGGGAGTTCCAGGGCCAGTTCGCGGCGGGCGCCGGCCTCGGTCAGGCGGGCGGCGCGCAGCCGGTGCGTGTCGGCGGCGCCGAGGAGCTGGCGGGCGAGGACGGCCCGGCGCAGCTGGAGGTGGGCGTCGTGCTCCCAGGTGAAGCCGATGCCGCCGAGGATCTGGATGGCGTCCTTGGCGCAGGTGTACGCGGCCTCGGGTGCGGTGGCGGCGGCGAGTGCGGCGGTGAGCCCGCGCGCCCCGGGCCCCGCGCCGTCGGTCCGGGTGGGTTCGCCGCCGCCGGAAGCCGCCGCCCCGGCCTGGTCGGGGGCTGACCGGGCGGATTCGTCGGCGGCGCGGGCGGATTCGTCGGCGGCGCGGGCCGCGTCCCAGGTGAGGGCGCGGGCCTGTTCGAGGCGGACGAGCATGTCGGCGCAGAGGTGTTTGACGGCCTGGAACGCCCCGATGGGCCGCCCGAACTGCTCGCGCACGGTGGCGTGTTCGACGGCGGTGTCCAGGCTCCGGGCGGCACTCCCGCAGGCGTCGGCGGCGATAAGGACGGCGGCCAGGTCGCGGACGAGCGTGGAGTCCAGGGGCAGCGCCCGGTGCGCCGGTACGGGGACGGCGTCGACGCGCACCTCGGCGGTGGGCCGGGTCGGGTCGACGCTGCGGTGCGGGCGCACGGCGAGGCCCGCGGCCCCGGCGTCGACGAGGAACCAGCGCTCGCCGTCGGGCGTGGCGGCGGGCAGCAGGAGCAGGTCGGCCGCCTCGGCGGTCAGGACGGGCGGGGCGGTGCCGTCGAGCCGGTGACCGCCCTCGGCCGGGGTGGCGGTGAGGGTGCCGGGCGCGAGGGCGAGGGCGGCGGTGCGGTCCCCCGCGGCGAGCTCCCGGAGCGGTCCGCCCAGCTCCTCGGCCCCGGCGGTCACCGCGTGGCGCAGCACGGCGGAGGTGAGCGCGGTCGCGAGGTAGGGGCCGGGCAGCGAGGCGTACGCGGCCTCCTCCAGGACGACGGCGAGGTCGAGGAGACCCCCGCCGCCACCTCCGTACGCCTCGGGCAGATGGATGCCGGTGAGCCCCTGCGCGGCGAGCCCCTCCCAGTGGGCCGGGCGAACGCCGGGGGCGGCCGGGCTCCCCGCGTCGAGGATCCTGCGCACCTCGCCGGGTGGTGCGGCGCGGGCCAGCCATCCCCGTACGGAGTGTGCCAGCGCGCGGTGCTCCTCGGTGATCCCGATGCCGGTGCCGATGCCTGTGCCGATGCCCATGCGAGTCCTCGCCGGTCGGGGCCGTTGGAACGGCGCAAGAGTAGAACACGTTTCAATCTGACGGAAGGTCAGGAGACCGGTGGATCCGGAGACCGGTGGATCCGGACCGGAATAGGGCGCCGCCGGGAAGTGTTCACCATGCACGCACTTGGGGGAGCCCGGGTGATCGACGCCGCCCGGAGGCCCCACGTATGCGACGGACGAAACAGATACGGCACACCGGGGAGCTCTCCGAGCCGCGACAGGCGCGCTCCGGCCCCATCGTGCCCGTCCTCGCCTTCGCGGGCATCACCGTCGCGGTCATGCAGACCCTGCTCGTCCCGGTCATCAAGGACCTGCCGGCCCTGCTGGACACCGACCCAGCCAACGCCACCTGGGTGATGACCGCCACCCTGCTCGCGGGCGCCGTCTCGACCCCGATCATGGGGCGGCTCGGCGACCTCTACGGCAAGCGGCGGATGCTGCTCGCCTCGCTCGCCGTCATGGTGGTCGGCTCGCTGATCTGCGCCTCCACCGACGACCTGGTCGTGATGATCACCGGCCGCGCGCCCCAGGGCTTCGCCATGGGCGCCATCCCGCTCGGCATCGGCATCATGCGCGACGAGCTGCCGCGCGAGAAGCTCGGCTCGGCGATGGCCCTGATGAGCTCCTCGATCGGGGTGGGCGGCGGGCTCGCGCTGCCCGCCGCCGCGCTGGTCGCCCAGCACGCCGACTGGCACGCGCTGTTCCTCGGCTCGGCCGGGCTCGGCCTGCTCGCGATGGCGCTCACGTACGCACTCGTCCCCGAGCCGCCGCTGCGCGCGCCCGGCACCTTCGACGTGATCGGCGCCCTCGGGCTCTCGCTCGGCCTGGTCCTTCTCCTCCTGCCGGTCACCAAGGGCAGCGACTGGGGCTGGACCTCCGCCCCGACCCTCGGGCTGCTCGCCGCGTCGGTCGCCACGCTGGTGCTGTGGGGCCTGTTCGAACTGCGCACCCCGGCACCGCTCGTCGATCTGCGCACCACCGCCCGCCGCGAGGTACTGCTCACCAACCTCGCCTCGATCATGGTCGGGGTCGCCTTCTACGCGGTCTCCCTGGTCCTGCCGCAACTGCTCCAGCTGCCCACGTCCACCGGCTACGGCCTCGGCCAGTCCATGGTGGTCGCCGGGCTCTGCGTGGCCCCGCTCGGCGTGACGATGATGTTCGTCGCCCCGCTGTACGCCCGGATCTCGGCCCGCAGAGGCCCCAAGACCACGCTGATGCTCGGCATGCTGGTCATCGCGATCGGTTACGGGGCCGGGCTCGGGCTGCTCAGCGCCGCCTGGCAGACCGTGCTGATCGCGGTGGTGCTCGGCGCCGGGATCGGCCTCGCGTACTCCTCGCTGCCCGCCCTGATCATCGGGGCCGTCGCCCCGTCGGAGACCGGCGCGGCCAACGGCCTCAACACCCTGATGCGGTCCATCGGCACCTCGGTGTCGAGCGCCGTCATCGGCATGGTGCTGGCCAACACCTCCGTGACGATGGGCTCGGTCCAGGTGCCGTCCATGGAGGGCTTCCGGATCTCGTTCCTGATCGCCACGGGGGCGGTGCTGATCGGCCTGGTGCTGGCGGCGTTCCTGCCCTCGCAGCGGCCCTCCGCGCACCCGGTGCTCCTGGCGAGCAGCGCGGACGACGCGCGAGCCGCCCGGGCCGGGGCCGGGCTCGGTCAGCGCACCGGAGCGTCGAACCGCGGCACGGTCGTGAGCAGCCGGGACACGTCGGACCCCGGCAGGAGCTCCTGAGGCTCGGCCGCGCGGGAGAACAGCCGGGCGGGGCGGGCGCCCTGGACGTGGGCCCGCTCCCCGTCGACACGGAGCCAGGAGCCCTCGCGCAGCCCGAGCACGGGTACGTCGTTCTCCTCCAGGAACTCGGTGAGCCGCTCCTCGCGGGTCTCGCCCTTGTGGGTGCTGGCCGGGTCCGGGTCCAGATAGTGCGGGTTGATCTGGAACGGGACCAGGCCCAGCGCCTCGAAGGACGGCGGCTGCACGATGGGCATGTCGTTGGACGTGCGCAGGGTCGGGGCGGCCATGTTGGTCCCGGCGCTCGCGCCCATGTAGGGCAGCCCGCCCCGCACCGCGTCGCGCACGGCTTCGCGCAGACCGGTGCGGTAGAGAGCGGCGAGCAGCCGGAAGGAGTTGCCGCCGCCGATGAACACGGCGTCGGACGCGGCGAGTTCGGCGACCGGGTCGGGGTTCTCGTGGACGCCTCGCACGGTGATGCCGGACGGCTCCAGCGCCTCGCGGACCCGGGTGGTGTACGCGGCGTGATCGGCGAGCGCGTACGGGACGAAGGCGAGTCGCGCGTTCGTGGGGAGGAACGCGGTGACGGTGTCCAGGGCGTGTTCCAAATAACCGCAGCCGAACTGGGTGGAGTTGGAGAGCAGAAGCAGATTCACGGGGTTCCTCGGGTACGTCGGGCACATCGGGTCGGCCAGGTGGATCGGGTCGGTCAGGCGGATCGGGTCGGGTCGGTCAGGTGGTACGGGTCGGTCAGGTGGTACGGGTCGGTCAGGCGGTACGGGGCCGGCGGCCGCGGGGCTTCGGCCGCTGCGGTGGGTGGGTGAGGCGCTGCTCCAGCAGCTGGGCCGCCTGGCGCAGCGCGTCGAGCCGGTCCTCGAGCGCCCCCCGGAACCGGTCCTCCCCGCCACCGAGACTGAGACTTCCGTACGGCTCGCGCCCCAGGAACACCGGTACGGCGACGGTGGCGATCCCGGTGTCGTACTCGCCGACCGTCCAGGCGTAGCCCTGGGCCCGGATCTTGATGAACTCCCGTTCCAGCAGGTCCGGTTCGGTGACGGTGCGGTCCGTGAAGCGTGCCATGGGGCGACCCCGGAAGAGCCGGTGGCGCTGCTCGTCGGGCAGATAGGCGTAGTAGGACTTACTGGTCGCCCCCGCGTGCGCCGGGTAGAGCTCGCCGACCAGCGGGTAGTAGCGCAGCGGTCCGGTCTCGCCCTCCTCGGCGGCCACGCAGCGCATGTGGAAGCTGTCCGGAAGGCAGAACAGGACCGTGTCGCCGGTGGTCCGGCGCAGCTCTTCCAGGACCGGACCGGCCAGCAGCTCCAGCGAGCCCGAGCGCTCCCAGAGCCGGCCGAGCCGCAGTACGGCGGGGCCGATGCGGTAGCGGCGGGTGGCCGGGTCGGAGACCAGGAAGCCCCGGCCGGCCAGGGTGGCGAGCAGCCGCTGGGCGACGGAGGTGTCCCAGCCGAACTCCTCGGCGACCTCGGTGACGCCCCAGTCGGGTCTGGTGCGCTCGAAGGCGAGCAGCACCAGGAGTGCCCGGTCGACGGTTTGCAGCGCCCCGGCGGGCGTACGTCGGTCCAGATCGAACTCGGCCATCGTCATCTCACCATTCAGACCGGAATTGCTAATAGCGGGAAACAGTTGCGCTCAACGCTATCCGATCCCGAATGTTGCCTCAGCACCCAGCCCCGCGCTCTCCCCGTCGAGCGCCGGGCGGGTGTCAGGATCAGGAGAAATGCCCCCATGTTGAAGTACGTACTGGACATCGTCGAGCTTCTGGACGATCCCCAGGTCAATGGCAAGACGGTCGTCGGGTACCTCGACGCCGCAGCGGGGGCCGAGGGCTCGTCCGCGCAGGTCACCACCGTCACGGGTGACCAGGGCTCGACGGACTTCGTGCTCGTCCGCATCCCCGGCTCCCGTGGCCGGACGGCGGGCGGCAGCGCCCGCACCCTCGGTGTGGTGGGCCGGCTCGGCGGTATCGGCGCCCGGCCCGAGGTGACCGGTCTGGTCTCCGACGCCGACGGCGCGGCCGCCGCCATCGCCACGGCGGCCAAACTGCTCGACATGCGCCGTCGCGGCGATGTGCTGCCCGGTGACGTCATTGTGGCCACGCACATCTGCCCGAACGCGCCGACCGAGCCGCACGACCCGGTGCCGTTCATGGGCTCGCCCGTGGACATCGCCACGATGAACCGGCACGAGGTGACCGCCGACATGGAGGCCGTGCTCTCCATCGACACCACCAAGGGCAACCGGATCATCAACCACAAGGGCCTGGCCCTGTCGCCCACCGTCAAGGAGGGCTGGGTGCTCCGGGTCAGCGAGCAGCTCGGCGAGCTGCTGGCCGTGGTGACCGGTGAGCCGTTGGTCACATACCCGGTGACCACCCAGGACATCACGCCGTACGGTAACGGTGCACACCACATCAATTCGATCCTCCAGCCCGCCACCGCGACCGCCGCTCCGGTCGTCGGTCTCGCGGTCACCTCGGCCGCCGCGGTACCGGGCTGCCAGACGGGCGCGAGTCACGAGAGCGACATCGCGTCCGCCGCCCGCTACGCCGTGGAGGTCGCCAAGGGCTTCGGCGCCGGGCAGCTGGACTTCCACGACGCGGTGGAGTTCGACAACCTCGTCAACCGCTACGGGTCGCTGGCTCACCTCCAGACCCTCGGCCGCACCACCCAGGAGTCCTGATGGCATCCGCCCACCGGGCCGGCGCCACGGCCCCCGAAGCCAAGAGCATCGGCAGCGACGACTACTCGCTCTCGCGGGTCCCGCGCGACAAGCGCTTCGGCTTCTGGTCCATGCTCCTTCAGTGGCTGGCCCAGTCCGGCTCGATCTCCCAGTTCACGCTGGGCGCCACCATCGGCGTCGGCATGACCTTCGGGGACGCCTTCCTCGCCTTCACGCTCGGCGCGGTGATCCTGGAGATCGTGATCTTCGCGATCGGTCTGGCCGGTATGCGCGAGGGTCTGGCGACCCCGATGCTCACCCGCTGGACGGGCTTCGGCCGCAACGGTTCGGCGCTGGTCAGTTTCGTCATCGCGGTCAGCCTGGTCGGCTGGTTCGGCGTCCAGAACACGATCTTCGGCAACAGTGTCTCGGCGCTGGTCGGCGGACCGTCCTGGATGTGGTGCGTGATCGCGGGCATCGCCATCACGGGCCTGGTCATCTTCGGCTTCAAGTACATGGCCCTCTTCGCCAAGATCGTCACCCCGCTGTTCTTCGGCATGGTCGCCTGGTCGATCATCACAACCCTCAACGACCACTCGATCAGTGAGCTCATCAGCTCGCCGCCGCCCGGCGAAACGATTCCTCTCGCCGTCGCCGCCACCGCCATCGCGGGCGGTTACATGACCGGCGCGATCGTCTCCCCGGAGATGACCCGCTACAACAGGAAGGGCTCGCACGTCTTCGTGCAGAGCGCCTCCTCGATGATCCTCTCCGAGTACATCGTCGGCATGGTCGGTGTGCTGCTCGGCCACCTGGTGAAGTCGAGCGATGTGTCCCACATCGTGCTCTCCACCTCGGGCGCCTTCGGTGTGATGGTGGTCCTGATGTCCACCGCGAAGATCAACGACTGGAACCTGTACGGCTCCTCGCTCGGCGTCGTCAACTTCTTCCAGGTCGTCTTCCGCAAGCGGCTGCACCGCGGCGTGGTCACGGTCGTCCTCGGCATCGCCGGCACGCTCCTGTCCGCGGTCGGCATCATGACCCACTTCACGGAGTTCCTCTCCCTGCTGGGCGTGATGATCCCGCCGATCGGCGGCATCATCGTCGCCGAGTACTGGGTCGTGAAGCGGATGCGCAAGCCACTGGACGACACCCGTGAGGCGGAGACCCTGCCGCTGACCTCGCCCACCTGGGTGCCGATGTCCCTGGTCATCTGGGTCGTGGCGTTCTGCGTCGGCAAGTTCTACGACGGCGGCATACCGGCCCTCAACTCGCTGGCCACCGCCTTCCTGCTGTACTGCGCCCTCGGCCTGCTGGGCTGGGTCAAGCCGTACGGCACCTCCACCCTGGACGACGAGGACGGCAGCAGCCCGGCCCCCGCCGCCCGCGCGACCACTCCGGCAGGAGCAGCATGACCCTCACCCCCGCCTCCGAGCAGGCCCAGACCGAGGTCGTGGACCTCTGCGCCGAACTGATCCGGTTCGACACCTCCAACCCGACCAGCGACGAGCGCGCCGCCGCCGACTGGGTGGTGGACCGCCTCGCCGAGGTGGGCATCGCGTCCGAGCTGGTCGAGTCCGCCCCGGGCCGGGCCAGCGTCATCGCCCGGATCGCCGGGAGCGACCCCACCCGGGGAGCCCTGCTGGTCCACGGCCATCTGGACGTCGTCCCCGCCGACGCCTCGGAGTGGCAGGTCCCGCCGTTCTCGGGCGAGATCCGCGACGGCTACCTCTGGGGCCGGGGCGCGATCGACATGAAGGACACGGTGGCGGTCATGCTCGCCACCGCCCGGCACTTCGCCCGCACCGGCACGCGGCCGGCCCGCGACGTGGTGCTCGCCTTCCTCGCCGACGAGGAGGCGGGCGGCAAGTTCGGCGCCCACTGGCTGGTCGAACACCGGCCGGACCTCTTCTCCGGGGTCACCGAGGCGATCGGCGAGGGCGGCGGCTTCTCCTTCGCCATCGACGACACGCGTCGGCTGTACCCGATCGAGAACGCCCAGCGCGGCATGGCGTGGATGGAGCTCACCGCCAACGGCCGGGCCGGCCACGGCTCGTCGCCCAACGACGAGAACGCGGTCACCGACCTCGCCGAGTCCCTCACCCGGATCGGCCGCGAGACCTTCCCGATCCGGCTGATCGAACCGGTCCGCGCCCTGCTGGAGGAGGCCGCCCGCCTCTACGGCGTCGCGTTCGACGAGAACGACATCGAGGCCACCCTGGCCGGGCTGGGCCCGGTCGCGGACTTCATGCAGGTGGTGCTCCGCAACTCGGCGAACCCCACCATGTTCACCGCCGGCTACCAGACCAACGTCATCCCCGGGAAGGCCACCGCCCGCGTCGACGGCCGTTTCCTCCCCGGCCACGAGCAGGAACTGATCGACACGATCGACCGGCTCCTGCTCCCCTCCGTCAGCCGTGAGTGGGTCAACCACGACATCGCGATGGAGACGACGTTCGACGGCCCGCTGGTCGACGCGATGTGCGACGCCGTCCGCGCCGAGGACCCGGACGGCCACCCCGTCCCGTACTGCAACCCGGGTGGCACCGACGCCAAGGCCTTCACCCACCTGGGCATCCGCTGCTTCGGCTTCAAGGGGCTGAAGCTCCCGCACGACCTGGACTACGGCCGCCTCTTCCACGGCGTGGACGAACGCGTCCCGCTGGAGGGCCTGCGCTTCGGCGTCCGCGTCATGACCCGACTCTGGCAGAGCTGCTGACACGAGCGCACGGTTCCGCCGGGGGCCGCCCGACCCGGGCTCACCCCACGTACGCCCCCGCCGATCCCTTCGGCGGGGGCGTACGGCACGATGGGGCGCCGTTCCGCACTCACCCCGCCCCACCTGGAGGAACCCCGTGACCGTCGAGTCCGCAGCCGGGCCCAAGCCGGAGATCCTCGCCGCGTTCGAGGCCGCCAAGGGCTTCATGCCGGTCCACGAGGGTCTCGCCCTGTACGCCGCCGCCACCGAGGCCGGTGCGCTCGGGCTGCCGCTGCTGGAGGTCGGCACGTACTGCGGGCGGTCCGCCATCCTGCTCGCGGACGCGGCGCGGGGATCCGGGGTCAGCGCGCTCACCGTCGACCACCACCGGGGCAGCGAGGAGCAGCAGCCCGGCTGGGAGTACCACGACCCGAGCGTGGTGGACCCGGAGGTCGGGCTGATGGACACCCTGCCGACGTTCCGCCGCACCCTGCGCCGGGCCGGCCTGGAGGACCATGTGGTGGCGCTCGTCGGGCGCTCCCCGCAGGTCGCCGCCGTGTGGGCCGGGCCGCTCGGGCTCGTCTTCATCGACGGCGGGCACACCGACGAGCACGCGAACGCCGACTACGAGGGCTGGGCCCCGCATGTCGCCGAGGGCGGGCTGCTGGTGATCCACGACGTGTTCCCCGACCCGGCCGACGGCGGGCAGGCCCCCTACCGGATCTACCTCCGGGCGCTGGCCTCCGGGGCGTTCACCGAGGTGTCGGTGACGGACTCGCTGCGCGTGCTGCGCCGCACGGGCGCCGGGATCTGAGCCGTACGGGAGCGGGATCCGGGTCGCACGGGCCGCGGTCCGAGCCGTCCGGACAGCGGGGTGGGTAGCATCGCCGCGTGCCGAACGACGACAGCCCTCCCCCCACCCGCCGCGCCCGGCCGCTCTCCGTGGCCGCCGCGCTGGCCGCCGTATGCCTGACCGCCGCCGGATGCGGCGGCGGCCCGGAAGCCGACGGGGCCGGTGCGGCCTCGCCCCGGCCCGGCGGGGACGCCGCCTCCCCGACGGCTCCGGCACCGGCCGGGAAGCAGCCGGAGCCGTCCGGAACCGCTTCCCCCTCCGACCCCGCGAAGCCGCTGCCGAAGGGCCCGCTGACCGGCCGGACCGTGGTGATCGACCCGGGGCACAATCCGCGCAACCGGGACCACACCCGGGAGATCAACGAGAAGGTCGACATCGGCACCGGCCGCAAGGAGTGCGACACGACCGGTACGTCCACCGATGACGGCTACGCGGAGGCCCGGTTCACCCTCGACGTGTCCCACCGGCTGCGCACGCTGCTGGAGGCCGAGGGGGCCCGCGTCCGGCTGACCCACGACGGGGACCGGCCGTTCGGGCCGTGCATCGACGAGCGGGCCCGGATCGGGAACGAGGCGAAGGCCGACGCGGTGGTCTCGGTGCACGCCGACGGGTCGGCCGTCGGCAACCGGGGCTTCCACGTGATCCTGCCCGCCGAGGTGAAGGGCGGCGGGGCCGACACCTCGAAGATCGTGAGGAGTTCGGCCGATCTCGGCGCGAGGATCGCCGGACACTTCGTCCGTACGACCGGAAGCGAGCCTTCCAATTACATCGGCGGAAAAACCGGTCTGGACACGCGTAATGATCTCGGCGGACTGAATCTGTCGACCGTGCCCAAGGTGTTCGTGGAATGCGGCAATATGCGTGACCCGCAGGACGCGGCCCTGCTCACCAGCGCGAGTTGGCGGCAGAAGGCCGCCCAGGGCATGGCCGACGGCATTACCGGCTACCTGAAGGGGTAGTTCTGCGGTGATATTGGGGGGATAACCGCTCATGATCCGGGCACGGACGCAACCCGCCCGGGCAGACGATAGATTCATCCGTACGATAGGGAGCCGCTCCCGAGCTTCGAGCCGCACCGGCGGCAGCGACGACCGCCCCGACGAGACGACCGACTAAGGACCTTCACGTGAATATCCGATCCCTCACTCGAGGCGACGGCGTGGTGATCGGAGCAGCGGTCGTGCTGTTCATCGCCTCTTTCCTCGACTTCTCCAGCTACGACTGCCCGCAGGGCGTCGACTGTTCCCGGTTCGACAGCCCGAACGCCTGGGACTCGCTCGGACTCCTGATGAGCGTCTTCCTCGCCGGAGTCATCGGCGCGGCGCTGCTGATCGTCAGCCGTACGATGCCGGGCCGCAAGGTCGTCGGCCTCGACCTCGGCCAGTTCGGTGCGGCGCTCACCGTCTTCGCGCTGTGGACCGCCTTCTGGACGATCCTCGACGTCAACAGCGCCGGCGCGGGCCTGATCCTCGGCCTGCTGGCCACCATCGTGCTCGTCGCGGGTGCCGTCGCCGGTCCGATGATCCCCGCGCTCAAGGCCCCGCTCGTCAGCCCGGCCTCCCCCGCGCAGGGCGTAGGGGCCGGGCAGGCCCCGTACGGCGCGGGCCCCGGCCAGGGCTACGGCTTCCCGGCCGGCCAGCAGCAGCAGCAGCAGCAGCAGCCGTACGGTGCCCAGCCGAGCCAGGGTTACGGCTACCCCGGCGCTCCGCAGCAGGGCCAGCCCGCCCAGGCCGACCCGGCGCAGGCGCAGCAGGCCCAGGCTCAGGCCCAGCAGCCCTCGCAGGGCGGCGCCGCCCCGACGGGCGACTTCACCCCGTTCTGGTTCGCCGTTCCGGTGGCCCGCCCGCTGTACGGCGAGGACGGTTCGCCGAACCCGATCGCCGAGCTGGCGCCGGGCACCTGGTACCTCGCGGTGGAGCAGCGCGGCCAGAGCCTCATCGCCCAGACGCAGGACGGCCGTCGTGGTGTCCTCCAGGACACCACGGGCATCCAGCGCGGCTGATCCGTACGCCACAGCACACGTCACGGCCCCTCGCCCTTCCGGGCGGGGGGCCGTTGTCGTACAGTCCAACCCGGTCACCCCTACCTGACGCTTCGTCAGTTACGGCTGGAGGGAACGGAATGCGGCTCGGACTCGCGCTCGGATACTGGGGCCGCGGCCCGGACCCCGGCCAACTCGCCCTGGTCCAGGAGGCCGAGCGGCTCGGCTACGACTCGGTGTGGACGGCGGAGGCCTGGGGGTCGGACGCCTTCACGCCGCTGACCTGGATCGCCGCCCACACCTCCCGGATCCGGCTGGGCACCGGCATCGTCCAGATGGCGGCCCGCACCCCCACCGCGACGGCCATGCACGCGCTGACCCTGGACCATCTCTCCGGCGGCCGGATGCTGCTCGGCCTCGGCCTGTCCGGGCCGCAGGTGGTGGAGGGGTGGTACGGGCGGCCGTTCCCCAGGAGCCCGCTGACCGCGACCCGCGAGTACGTCGAGGTGATCCGGCAGGTGCTGGCACGGCAGGCTCCGGTGGAGCTGGCGGGCCGCTTCCACTCCCACCCGTACACCGGCCCGGACGCCACCGGGCTCGGCAAGCCGCTGAAGCCGATCACGCATCCGCTGCGGGCCTCGCTCCCCGTCCTGCTGGGCGCGGAGGGCCCGAAGAACATCGCGCAGACGGTGGAGATCGCGGACGGCTGGCTGCCGTTGTACTGGTCGCCGCTGCGCACGGACGTCTACGGGGCGTCGCTCGCCGGACTCCGGGACGACTTCATGATCGCGCCGATGGCCCGCGCGCACGTCTGCGACGACGTGGCCGAGGGGCTGTGGCCGGTGAAGGCGATGCTCGGCTTCTACATCGGCGGGATGGGGCACGCGGCCCGCAACTTCCACGCCGACCTGATGGCCCGCATGGGGTTCGAGGAGGAGGCCCGGCGGATCCAGGAGCTGTTCCTCCAGGGCCGCAAGGAGGAGGCGGTGCGGGCGGTGCCCGACGCGTTCGCCGACGAGATCTCCCTGATCGGGCCGCGCGCCCGCATCGCGGAGCGGCTGGAGCTGTGGCGCACCGGCCCGGTGACGGATCTGCTGGTCACCGCCCCGGACCCGCACACGCTGCGGGTCCTGGCGGAGCTGAACTCCTGAGGGAGAGCCCTCAAGGGCGTGTCCGGGCTTCCGCCGCTCAGCCGAACGACGACCGGTCCAGCCAGAAGTCCAGCAGCGTGGCGTCGCCGAGCACCTCGACCCGCGGGCTCGTCGGCTCCAGTCGGCGGTTGAAGACGAGCATCAGGTCGGTGAGCGGTCCGCGCAGCGCGACCGTGGCCTTGTCGTGTGCGTGCCGCCAGGTGAAGCGGTCGTCGCCGAACTCGATCAGCCACTCGGCGCCGGGCTCGTCGGTGGCGTGCAGATGCAACGAGCGCCCGCCGCCGCACAGTTCGGCCGCCTCGGGGTCGCCGTCGTCCTGGGAGAAGGAGACGATGCGCAGCCATTCCTCGATGGTGTCGGCGGCCACGTCGGCGTCGACCGTGTACGGGACGCGGGCGGCGAGCGCCGCGTCCGCCCGGTGCACCGCCGTCTCGTGTGTCATGCGCCGCGCCCAGAAGGCGGCACGCCGCTCCCACGCCCAGGACCACACCTCGGTGTCCGGCCCCGCCTCCCGCAGCGCGGCGACGGTGGCCGCGGCCCCCTCGGCGAGCCAGGCGTCCAGCACGGCCGGGTCGTCGCCGTCCGGGCCTTCGATGCCGGGCACCGTGTCCTCGGGGATCTCCTCGGCGGCGCGGGTGCGGACGATCTCGCCGACCCAGCGGTGCGCGCCGCCGACGTGGACGGCCAGCTCCCGCAGGGTCCAGTCGGGACAGGTGGGGACGGTCGCGGTGAGGTCGGCGCCGGTCAGCACCGCGCGCAGGGCGTCGTTCTGGGCCAGGATCTCGTCGCAGTAACGGTCGTGGGAAAGAGGGGTCATGCCGCGCACCCTAACCGGCGGGGCCCGGGTCGATCACCCGGATTGCGCAGGTCGACCGGGAGTCGACGGGCCGCCCGTCGACGGAGCGAGAATGAAGGCAAGGACTGCTCCCACGCCAACGTGTCGAAACCCTCCCGAAGAACGGATACGTGACCCACTGATGAGGTTCTCCCCCGACGACGTGGTCTGCCGCGTCTCTCTGAACCTGGGGCGGGTGCGCACCGCCGAGGAAGCGCTGCACGCCTGGCTGCCGCTGGTCTCCGAGCTCCGGCCGACGTCGATGGCGTTCGAGGCGGCCGATCCTGACGGAGTGCGCCGCGGCTTCCTCGCCGATCTCCTCGTGGTCTTCCCGGCCCCGGAGGGCGCGGCCCGGGAGGGCGGGACCGTGCGCGACCGGCTGCTCGCCGCGGTCGACGGACTCGCCCGACGGCTCGGCCTGGACCCGGCGGGGTTCGAGACCGACGAGGACGGCGTCGGCGGAACGCTGAACGTGAAGGACGAGCACGACGGCTCGTCCTACGGCGCCTATCTGATCCTCGCCCTGACCGGCGCGGACCCCCTGCGTCCCGAGGGCGAGGAGATGGACTACGACGGCACGGGTGACGATCTGCTCTGACCCCGGCGGGACACGCGGAGGCCGCCGCCCCCCTCTCAGGGGACGGCGGCCTTCTCACCGCCGCTATCCGCTCAGTTGGGAGGTGGAGGGGACCTTGTCCTTCACCTCGGCGCCCGCGTCCTTGCCGGCGTTCTTGATGCTGTCGATGACACTCTCGAACGCCCCCACGTCACCCTCCCCCGCCTCGCCCTTGCGGAGCTTCCGCGAGCCCCGCGTTGGCGACGAACCGGGTCTTGGCGAGCCGCTGTTTCTCGGCGGAGGCCGAGGGGCCGGCCACGGAGGGGTCGGCCGCCGCCGACGCGCTCGTCGCGTTGCCGCCGTCGGAGTCGCCGGAGTCGCCGCACGCCGTCGTGCCCGCCAGCAGGGCGCAGGACAGCAGCAGCGCCGCGAGGGTGCGGCGGAGCGGTACGGAACGGGGCACGGCGGGGCTCCTGACCGGGCGGGCCGGACCGGCCGGGCCGGGTGAACCGGGCCGAACCGTCCGGGCATGTCACAGCGAGTGAGGGATGTCGGCGCTCCCCCTCAGCCTCGCCCGTCCCCCACCGGTCGCCACCCGGTGCGGGCCGTACGGGTTTCACCCTGCGTAAAGCGGCAACCAGAGTTCCATGTCTCCCAGAACCCGTTCAGGAAGCAGTTCAGCGGCTCGTGTCATAGCCGTCGTGGCCGACATTCTGGCCTTCATCATCATCCTCTGGATCCTGATGTACCTGCTGGACGCCAACCGCGGCAACGATTTCGTGCAGTGGGTGCACGACTCGGCCCGCTGGCTGGCGGGATGGTCGTACGACCTGTTCACGTTCGACAAGGCGTGGGCGCGCGTCGTCACCGGCTACGGTCTGGCGGCCGTGGTCTACCTCTTCATCGGACACGCGGTGGCGGGCCGGCTCCGCCGCGGCTGAACAGGACCCGCCCCAGGGCGTGTTCAGTGGCAGCAGTCCGGCTCCAGGCCGACCGGCAGCCGCTCGCCCCCGAAGACCGCGGTGGTCGCCTCGTCCCCCCCGAGCGCGGCCACCGCGAGCAGCAGGGAGCCCGCCGTCCAGGTGGTGAGCTCCTCGGGCCAGAAGGCCCGGTTGCCCTCGAAGACGTACCCCGTCCAGTACAGCCCGCCCTCGGTGCGCAGGTGCTGGACGGACTGGAGGATCTCCAGCGCCCGGTCCGACTCCCCCGTCATCCAGAGGGCCAGGGCGAGTTCGCAGCTCTCGCCGCCGGTCACCCAGGGGTTGGGCAGCACGCAGCGCACCCCGAGGCCGGGGACGACGAAGCGGTCCCAGCCCTCCTGGATGCGGGCGGTGGCCTCGGCCCCGGTGACCGCGCCGCCGAGGACCGGGTAGTACCAGTCCATCGAGTAGCGCCTCTTGTCGAGGAAGCGCTCGGGGTGGCTGCGGATCGCGTGGGCCAGCGCGCCGGTCGCCAACTCCCAGTCGGGCTGCGGCTCCTCGCGGCGCTCGGCGATGGCCAGCGCACAGCGCAGCGCCTGGTGGATCGAGGACGAGCCGGTCAGCAGCGCGTCGCCCACGGGTGTTCCGTCGGGCTCCCGCTTCCAGCCGATCTGCCCGCCGGGCTGCTGGAGCCCGAGGACGAATTCGACGGCCGCGAAGACCGTGGGCCACATCCGGTCGACGAACGCGTCGTCGCCGGTGGCGAGGTAGTGGTGCCAGACGCCGACGGCCACGTACGCGCAGAAGTTGCTCTCCAGGCCCCGGTCGGTCGGCTGCCGCGGATCGCCGTCGTGGTAGGCGGCGTACCAGGAGCCGTCGGCGTTCTGGTTGCGCGCGAGCCAGTCGTAGGCGCGGGCCGCCGCCCCGTGCTCGCCGGCCGCGTCCAGGGCCATCGCGGCCTCGGTGTGGTCCCACGGGTCGAGGTGATGGCCCCGGAACCAGGGCAGCGCCCCGTCCTCACGCTGTACGGCGGCGAGCGCGGCGACCGTCTCGGTGGCCTGGGCCGCCGTCAGGACGCCCGGCAGCACCAGGTGTTCGGTCTGTTCGGGAGTGCTCACGCCTCGGCCTTCGGAAGGTGCGGCTTGGTGGCGTAGGCGACGAAGCTCTTGCCGACGACCGGGTTGAGGAGCTGCTCGGCGACCCGGGTGGCGAGCGGCTTCTTCATGATGTCCCAGACCAGCAGCTTGTGGTAGGCCCGCACCGGCAGCGCCCGGTCGTTGTCCACGCCGAAGGCGCACTTGAGCCACCAGTACGGCGAGTGCAGGGCGTGGGCGTGGTGGGTGCCGTACGGCTTGAGTCCGGCCTCGCGGATCCGGGCGAGGAGCTGGTCGGCCTTGTAGATGCGGATGTGGCCGCCCTCGACCTCGTGGTAGGCGTCGGAGAGGGTCCAGCAGACCTTCTCGGGGCCGTAGCGCGGCACGGTGATCGCTATCCGGCCGCCCGGCCTGAGCACCCGGACCATCTCGGCGAGGACGCCCTTGTCGTCCGGGATGTGCTCCATGACCTCGGAGATGATCACGACGTCGAAGGAGTCGTCGGGGAAGGGCAGGTTGAGGGCGTCTCCCTCCATCGCGGTGGCGGTGGCGCCCTCGGGGGCCTCCCCGGCCTCCTTCATCGCGGCGAACCACTTGGCGACCTCGCGGATCTCCTCGCCGTTCCGGTCCAGCGCGACGACCTGCGCGCCGCGCCGGTAACACTCGAAGGCATGCCGGCCGGCACCGCAGCCCAGGTCGAGCACTCGGTCGCCGGCGGCGAGCGGGAAGCGGGTGAAGTCGACGGTCAGCACGGGGGCCTGCCTTCGAGGTCGGAGGTACGGGTTGCGACGATCGGGTCCGCGGTCGCCCGGGGGCGCGCGGTCACCTGCGGATTCCGCGGGAGATGATCGCCTGACGGTACAGCTCGGCCGTGCCGGCCGCCGCCCGGGCCCAGGTGAAGTTGGCCAGCACCCGCTGGCGGCCGGCCGCGCCGAGCCGGGCGCGCAGCTCCGGGCTGTCCAGCAGCCGGGCCAGTGCCCCGGCCAGCGCGTCCGCGTCGCCGGGCGCCACGGCCAGGCAGGTCTCCCCGTCGCGGCCGGAGACCTCGGGGATCGCGCCGCCGGTGGTCGCGACCAGCGGGGTGCCGGTGGCCATGGCCTCGGCGGCGGGCAGCGAGAACCCCTCGTACAGCGAGGGCACGCAGGAGACCTGGGCGCCGCGCACGAGGTCGACCAGCTCGGCGTCGCTGATGCCCTTGACGAACTCGACGGCGTCCGCGAGCCCGTGCCGCTCGATCGCGCGGGCGACCGGGCCGTTCTCGGCGCGCTTGCCGACGACGACGAGGTGGGCGGCGGGGTTCTCGGTGCGGAGCTTGGCGAGCGCGTCGACGAGGTGGACGAGGCCCTTGAGCGGGACGTCGGCGCTGGAGGTGGTGACGATGCGGCCGGGCACCTCGGGGACAGAGGGGTCCGGGGACCACAGGTCGGTGTCGGCCCCGATGTGGACGACGCTGATCCGGTCCGCGCGTACGCCGAGGTCCTCGACGATCTCGTCGCGGGAGGAGCCGGAGACGGTGAGGACGGTGTCCAGCTTGCGGGCGACCCGCTTCTGCATCCGGGTGAAGGCGTACCAGCGGCGTACGGAGGCGCGTCGGCGGCGGCTCGTCGCGGCCGCCAGGTCGAGCCTGCGGTCCACGGTGATGGGGTGGTGGATCGTCGTCACGAGCGGGGCCCCGACGTCGCCGAGGAGCCCGTAGCCGAGGGTCTGGTTGTCATGGACGACGTCGAACTCGCCACGCCGGGCCAGCAGATGGCGTCGGGCGCGCAGGCTGAAGGTGAGCGGCTCGGGGAAGCCGCCGGTCCACATGGTGGCGACCTCGGCCAGGTCGATCCAGTCGCGGTACTCACCCCGCTTCGGGGTGCGGAAGGGGTCGGGCTGGCGGTAGAGGTCGAGGCTGGGCAGCTCGGTGAGCGGAACGCCCTCGTCGAGCACCGGGTAGGGCTGCGCGCCGATCACCTCGACGCTGTGGCCGAGGCGGGCGAGCTCCCGGCCGAGGTGGCGGACGTACACGCCCTGGCCGCCGCAGAACGGATTGCCCTTGTAGGTGAGGAGTGCGATGCGCAACGGCCGGTCGCCGGTCCCGGTGGAGCTGCCGTCGCCCGTGCGGGGGCCTGTCTCTATGGCCTCAGCGGTCACACTCGGCCCCCTTCTGACTGCGTGTTCGCCGGAGCGTAACCGGTCGCGCTAATCTAGAACAAGTTTCAGACTTGATAGAACAAGTTGCATACTTGATCGTTCGACGTGCCTCGAATCTACCGGCAGGTAGCGTCGGCGTGAGGGCCGGATCAGGTGATTCGCGCCACGACGGACGCCCTGGCATGCTGTGCGCGCCCGGCCGGGCCGCTTCGTCCGTCCGGGTGCGGGATCAAGCCATGGATCACGGATCGTGGATCGGGGACAGCATGACCGCGGACGCCAGACCGGCAGCGCCTCCGCTGACCGAGCGCCAGGAGGCCCGTCGCCGCCGCATCCTGCACGCCAGCGCCCAGCTGGCCAGCCGGGGCGGGTTCGAGGCGGTGCAGATGCGGGAGGTGGCCGAGGCCGCCGGGGTCGCGCTGGGCACGCTCTACCGCTATTTCCCGTCCAAGATCCATCTGCTGGTCGCGACCATGCAGGACCAGCTCCAGCACATGCACACCACGCTCCGTAAACGCCCGCCGGCCGGCGACGACGCGGCCCAGCGGGTGGCCGAGACGCTGATGCGCGCCTTCCGCGCCCTGCAGCGCGAACCGCACCTCGCGGACGCCATGGTCCGCGCCCTCACCTTCGCGGACCGCAGCGTGAGCCCCGAGGTGGACACCGTCTCCCGGCTGACCACGGCGATCATCCTGGACGCGATGGGCCTGGAGCACCCGACCCCGGAGCAGCTCTCCGCGGTCCGGGTCATCGAGCACACCTGGCACTCGGCGCTGATCACCTGGCTGTCGGGCCGGGCCTCGATCGCCCAGGTGAAGATCGACATCGAGACGGTCTGCCGCCTCATCGACCTGACGGCGGAGCCGGGCCGGACCTGAGGAGCGGCCCGTCGGCGGGGCGGGCCGCCGACGCGTCGACGCCCGCGAGTGCCACCACGGCCGCACAGCGGTGGTCCGTCCACTCGGTCAGCCGCTCGTCGTCCCGCCCGGCCTCGAACCCGGCCTTGAACCCGGCCTTGAACCCGACCTCGAACCCGGCTTTGAACAGCGCCTCCCGCCGGACCCACAACCGCAGCAGCGCCGGGCCGGGGTCCGGCTCGGCGCAGGCGGCGTCCACCGCGTCCGCCGGGAGCAGCCGCCGCAGTACGGGCAGGGGCCCCGGCCGGCGCGTCAGCGGTTCCACGTCGATACCGACCGGGCCCGGCCCGACCGCCGCCGCGGCGAGGCCGTCGGCGTGGCTGAAGCTCGCCCCCAGGCCGGAGTGGTCCGGGAGATACGGCCGGCCGTGCCCGTCCCGCCCGCACCCGGGGCAGCGCTGGGCCGGCTCCACCGCGTCCGGCGGCAGCCCGGTGGCCCGGGAGGCGCACAGCCGCAGCAGCAGGCGGGCCGCCACCACGTCGTCGCGGCGGCCCGGCACCCGGATCCCCGCGAGCCGCCGCCGCTCCCACGGGGCGAGCAGGCGCTCGTCGAGCTCCGGGTGCGCCAGCACCTCCGCGGTGGTGGCCACCAGAGCGAAGACGCCGGCGGCCATCGGCGGCGCGGTGGCCGCGCCCTGTTCGCGGGGCGGCGGGAGAGAGGTCACCGGCCCGGGCTCACCCGGCCGGCGCCTCCGCCAGGTCGCCGGCGGCGAGGAAGCGCTCCTTGACGCGGGCGAGCGTACGGAAGTCGTCGATGGTGACCTCCTGCAGATCGATGCTGCTGCCCGAGATCTCCTCCAGGAGGTCGATGAACTCCAGGAAGTCCATCGAGTCGATGAGGCGGGCCTCGATGAGGTCCTCCTCGACGCCGATCGGCCCGTCGAGGCCGGGGTTCTTCTCGTTGAGCCACGCTACGACACGTTCCATGGGAGAAATCGCTCCTCTTGCTTCTGTTCGGGTGACGGCCGGTCGGCCAGGGCTGAGGATCGGATCAGGAACCGGCGGCGCGGAGCCGCTCCAGGGCCTGTTCGGCGGTGCCGTGCGCGAGGATCATCGCGTGCACCCAGCGCTCCATGCCGAAGGCGACGCAGGAGCTGTACGCGGGACCGTGCGAGCCGGCCCGGATGCCCAGCCGCTCGCCGAAGAAGTTGCGGTGCCGGTTGACGGAGGCGATGGCCGTGCCGTCGGGGGCGCTGTACTCGTACTTCACCGGGTCCAGTGCCATCAGACGGGCCCGCGACCCCCCGTTGTCGTAGAACGGGTCGTCGGCCGCCGCCCGGGTCAGGGTCAGGCCGAGCCGTCCGGCCACCTCCTGGACGAACTCCCCGCCACGTTCCTGGTGTTCCGTGGCTCCGTCCTTGGTGCCGAGGTAGATCACCTCACGCATGTGAAACCCCCAGAGGCGGCGCAGGCCGTCGTAGTGGGTCTCGTTGCGGAAGCAGCGGCCGACCGCCGAGAGCCGCAGCCCGTCCTCGCCGACGTCCTCGCCCTCCAGGGAGAGCAGCAGTCCGTAGCAGGTCGCGGACGGCAGCACATGGCCGGTCGGGTGCAACGGCAGGTCCCGGGGCGAACCGCCGGAGGCCAGACCGTCGAGCACCTCCGGGCCGAACCGCCCCGCGGAAACGCCGAGATGGGGAAAGTTGCGGAAGAAGTCGAGCCGCGCCAGTCCCTCGACGGACAGCAGGGGCGGCCCCACCACCTCGGGGGCGGCGAGCCGCGCGGCGAGGCCGGTCAGCAGTTCGTCCAGGCCCCGCAGCAGTGCGGTGCGGGCCGGGTCCAGCGTGATCAGCCCGGCACCGGGACTCTTCAGCGTGATACCCGGCAGGGCCGTGATGCTGGATGTGTTCATGAAACCGCGTCCTTCTCGGTGTGGGCCGGCAATCGGGACACCCCTCGGGCGTACGGACCACATCGCCGTGGCGTCGGCGGCCCCGAACAGGTCCGTGACCGACCGGAGCGCGGGCAGGAGTACGGGTGACAACCCGTCACGAACTCGACCGCGCCCTTGGACATTAGGCCTGACGCTCACCTGTTGTCTAGACCAAAAATACCGAACGGCAGGTATCGATTCCGTGGCCGCCGCGTACAGGACAACACCCCATATCCCCATATGTGGATGGCACTTGACAGCCCGGGCGGTCTGGACCAATCCTGCTGACGACGTGGTCATGGCTCCTCCCGCCACGGCACTGCCATCCGTCCCGCCGTCCGCGGCGACCCCGCTCCCCCGGGGTCGCCGCACGGCCGGCCGAGGAGAAGGACCTGCCATCAACCTCATGACGACACCCGCCCCTCGCCGTCGGCCCCGCCTGCACCGCGCGGCGTCGGACATCCCGTACTTCAGCGCGGACGGCGAGGCCTACCTCGCGCAGACCGCCCTGCGGGAGCTCGACAAGTCACGCCCGCTGCGGGTGCTCTCCGAGGAGGACTTCGCCCACTGGCAGACGTACGGCTACGTCATCGTCCGGGAAGCGATCCCGGCCCCGGTGGCACGCGAACTGCTGGACTTCACCTGGGAGTTCCAGGGCCTGGACCCGGCGCGGCCGGAGAGCTGGTACGAGGACCGGCCGCTGCGCTCCGAGCTGGACCAGCAACTGCACATCTACGGCTTCGTGGAGGCCTACCACCACCAACTCCTGTGGGACAACCGGCAGTCGCAGCGGGTGTACGACGCCTTCGTCGACGTATGGGACTGCGAGGAGCTGTGGGTCACCCTGGACCGGCTCAACCTCAACCCGCCCAACCGGGGCAACCGTGACCGCGCCCTGATCGAGCCGACGGACCGGGGCTTCGACATCGAGCTCCACTGGGACATCGACACCACGCTCGCCGTCCCGCCGCAGCGGGTGCAGGGCATCATCGCGCTCAACGACACGCGGCCGGAGACGGGCGGCTTCCAGTGCTGCCCGGAGCTGTTCCGGCAGTTCGACACCTGGAAGACCGCCCAGCCGGGGGACCGGGACCCCCTGCGCCCCACCGTCGACCGGGACGAACTCCCCGTCGTACGACCGGATCTGCGCCCCGGCGACCTGCTCATCTGGAACGGTCTGCTGGCCCACGGAGTGGCCCGCAACCTCTCCGAGAACGGGGTGCGGGCCGTGCAGTACCTGTCGATGATGCCCGCGCTGGAGGAGCACGAGCGGCTGCGCAGGTCCCGCGTGGAGTCCTGGCGCCACCTGCGCACCCCGCGCTGGAACCGCACCCTGGTCGGCGACCCGGTGCTGCCCGAGTCCAAGCGCTACCCCACGGCCGAGCTGAACCCGCTGGGCAGCCGGCTGCTGGGGCTCGCCTCGTGGCAGGACCCCGTCGAGGAGGCGGCACCCGCCGCGCAGAGCGGGGAGCCTTCGTGCGCCGCGTCTGTCTGACCCTGCCCACCCACCGGGCCTGCGCCGGCACCATCGCGGCGGTCGGCGAGGAAGCGGCGTACGGGGCACGGCGGTTCGGCGTCGAGGTACACCTCCTGGTCCTGGACTCCTCCCCCGCGCCGGTGCTCGCCGAGCACCGGCGGGCGGTGGCCGCGCTGCCCCCGTCCCCCGGTGTGACCGTCCACCACCTCGACGAGGACGAGCAACGGGCCTTCCTGCGCGCGGTGATCGTCCGGTCCGGCGGAGACCGGCCGGACCGGCTGCTGGAACTGATGCTGCCGTCCCGCGTCTCCTACGGGGCCTGCACCAACCGGGCGTTCCTCATCGCCCAGGCCCTCGGCTGCACGTCCGTCCACCGCCGGGACTCCGACAGCCGTTACCAGCAGCTCGGCGGCGAACCGGTCTTCCCGCTCCACCAGGAGCTCACCTATCTGGGCCAACGCGTCGACGACGTAAGCGAGTCGGCGACCCGGAGCAAGCTGCCGCCGGGGACCGGGAGCCGGCGGGTGACGATGGCCGGCGGCTCCTTCGTGGGGGAGATGTCGGTGGACGTCGCGGAGATCCGCGACCTCGACCCGGACACGTACCGCGAACTGATCGGCCTGTCGATCCCGGAGGGATATCCGGAGATCTGGCGCGGACACCTGATCGACGAGTCCTTCCGGGGCGCCGGGGACACCGCGTTCGACGGCGACCGCACCACGCTCGCCCCCGTCAGCCCGATGCGCGTGGACATGTGCAACATCGCACTCGACCACGAGGTCTACCGCCGTGTCCCGCTGCCGCCCGCCACCGACACCATCGGCAGCGACTACTTCCTGATCCACCTCCTCCACGACGCCCGGATGCCCGGCGTCCAGCACAACCGGCACATCGTCAACTTCCATACGGCGGAACGACGTACGGACGACGGTTTCCTCGCGTACCAACTGCGCTTCGTGAAGTTCCTGCTGTCCAAGGCGTATCTCAACGCCGTGTACGCGAGGACGGCGGCAGCGGGTGACGCGCTGCTCGACACCGAGGGCCACATCCGGGCCCCTGAGGTCGCCGGGTTCGTCCGGGACAGCACCGCCCTGGACCGGGCGTCGGGCGCCCACCGCCTCGACGTCCTCGACGACGCCTACCGGCGACTCGGCGACCGCTACAAGACGGTCGCCGACGTCCTCGTCGAAAGCCGCTCCCGGCTCCTGGACGAGGCCCGCGACGACATGGCCGACTTCGCGCTCCTGATGGACCACTGGGAGGCGTTGACTCGTGCGAGCGCGGACGTGGGCCCGAGGGGTGCCCGGGCCGTGAACCGATGAACTCCGCAGCCGGCAAGGACACCATGCACCTGGACGACCCTCGTACTACCCCCGCCCCGCGCACCGTCACCGTCACCTACGCGGGCGGTGACGAACGCCGAGGCCCTCTCACCATGGGCCAGGCCAACATGATCCGCTGCATCCTGCGGGACGACCCCGAGCACATCAACAACCACGACGTGTGGGCGATCCCCCCGGGCACCGGCCCGGACGACGTCGTCGACGCCCTGCGCACCCTGGCCGGACGCCACGAAGGGCTGCGCACCACGTTTCCGCATGCCCCCGGGTCCGCGCCGGTCGAGCAGGTCGTGGCGGCCGAGGGCACGTTCACGGTGACGGTCCTGGACCACACGGAGTTCCCCGAGGAGCCCGCGCGGTACGCCGAGTCGGTGGCCCGGGCGGCCCGCGCCGGCCGCTTCGCCCTGGACCGGGAGTTCCCCCTGCGGATCTCCCTGCTCACGCTCCGGGGCGTGCCGGTCCACGTCGCCCTGGCGTCCAGTCACGCGGTGACGGACGGCAGCGCGCTGGCCGTCCTGCGGGAGGAGTTCCTCGCCCTGCTGGCAGGAGAGGAACTTCCCGCCCTGGCCTCCTTCGCCCCGCTCGACCTGGCCGCCGAGGAGGCCTCCCCCACCGGGAAGCGGAAGTCGGAGGCGTCGCTGCGGTACTGGGAGCGGATCATCCGAACCGAGCCGCAGGAGATGTTCGCCGAGCCGCGCGCGGCGGGCGCGGACGGCCGGGCCCGGCAGCTCACGCTCCGCTCCGTACGGGGCGCGCGAGCGCTCGCAGGAGCGGCCGGGCGCACCGGGAACCCGGAGGCCACCGTGCTGCTGGCGGCCTGGTGCGCACTGGTGGCCCACCGGGCGGGCCAGGACTCCTGCGTCACCGCCGTGCCGACCTCCAACCGGTTCCACGCCAGGAGCGCCCGGTCGGTCAACACCCTGTCCCAGGACGCGCTGCTCTGCCTGGACGTCCGGGTCCCGTCCTTCGACACCCTGGTCCGCAAGACCTGGGGCGCGGCCCTCAACGCCTACAAACACAGTCAGTTCGACTCCGTACGCCTGTGGGAGATGATCGGCCGGGTCACCGGGGAGCGCGGCAGCCACTTCGCACGGGACGTGGTCTTCAACGACGTCAGCGTGCTTCCCGCCACCTTCCTCTCCACCGCGCCGCAGGAGAACGGGAGTGCCGAACTGGACCTGACCTGGGGCCCGTTCCAGGCGCTGCCGACGCGCATGCTGGCGTTCACGTACGAGACGAGCCCCCAGCTCCACATCTCCCTGTGGGCCGACCCCGCCCTGTTCACCCCGGACGAGGCGGAGGGCTTCCTGACCGGTCTGGTGCAGCTGCTGGAAGCGGCCGCCGCCGGGGACGTGACCCTGGACTCGCTCACCGATGTGACGGGGGTGAGGCCGGCCCGGCGCGGCCCGGACTGGAGGCGGGCGGAAGGCTGTTGGGTCTCACCGGCTGCCGTGGCGGACGCGTTGAGCGGAGCCGTGGACGGGCTGCCCGTGCACGTCGCGACGGACCACGACGCGGATGGCACGGGTCCGGACCTCACGGCGTACATCGCCATCGGCAACACGGACCTGACCCCGGCCGGCGCCCACGAAGCGCTGATGGCCGAAGTCCCCGCCCACGGCGGTACGGGAGTTCTCGCACCGGGCCGCTACGTGCTTGTCGAGCACCCACCCGCCGAAGCGGACCGGAGCGACGCCTGGCGTCGGCTGCAGATCATCGAGGAAGGGACCGGCAGAAGCCGGCAGGTACGACATGAGCGTTGACGACACGACCCTCCCGCAGAAGCAGCACGAGGAGCCGCTGCCCAGCCCCTGGCGGTCGGGCCGGTTCCGGCTGTTCTTCACGGCCCGCAGCGCGTCGCTGCTGGCCGACGGCATGCTGATGGTCTCCCTCACCACGGCCGTACTGGGAGCGGGCCACGGGGCGACCGGCGTCGGCTACGCGCTGGCCGCGTGGATGACCCCGATCGTCCTGCTGGTGCTGTTCGGCGGGGTGCTGGCCGACCGGTTCACCCCGCAGCTGATGATGATCTGCGCCGACCTGGTGCGAATGCTGGCCATGATCACGCTGGCGGCGCTGCTCTTCTCCTCCGACCGCGTCCCGCTGTGGCAGATCATGGCGCTGATGGCGCTCAGCGGCGCCGCGACCGCGATGTTCCAGCCCGGTATGGCGAGCATGGTCCCCCGGGTCGCGGAGGACATCCAGAAGGCCAACGCGCTGCTGCGCATATCCGAGGCCCTGAGCACGCTGCTCGGCCCCGGTCTGGCGGGCATCCTCGTCGCGTACTGGCAGGTGTCGGGCTCGTACCTGGTCATCGCGGCGGCGTACGCGCTCAGCGCGCTGGTCCTGCTGCCCCTGCGGAAACTGCACACGGTCCGCGACGAGGGCGACGCGCCGATGTGGCGCAGGCTCGCGACGGGCTGGCAGGAGTTCCGGTCCCGCCAGTGGCTGTGGGGCGTCATCGCGGTCTGGTCCGTCTACGGCCTGTTCGTGTTCGGCCCCGCGCTGCCGCTCGGCGCGGCGCTGATGATCGAGCAGCACGGGGCGAGCGGATACGGCTGGATCGCCTCGGCGGACGGCGCCGGGACGATCATCGGCGGCCTGATCGGCATGCGGGTCCGCCCGAGGCGCCCGCTGGTGGCCGGTGCCCTGGCCATGCTCTGCTTCGCCCTCAACCCCCTGGCTCCGGCGCTCGAATGGTCCTTCGCGGCCACGGCGATCGCCCATGTGATCGCGGGTTACGGCTTCGCGTTCTGGGGGGTGATGTGGGCGACCAGCGTCCAGTCGCACATCCCGCTGACGGTCCTGAGCCGCGTCTCCGCGTACGACGTCGCCGGCTCCATCATGGTCATCCCGCTCGGCCGCGCGCTGGCGGGCCCGGCGGCCGACGCGTTCGGCGCGAACGAGGTGCTGATCTTCTCGTCGGTCATGTCGTTCGTCCTGCTGGCCGCCATGCTCAGCGTCCCGGCGATCCGCGCGCTGCGCAGGGCTCCGGAGGGCCTGCTGAGCAAGCCGGAGGCCGAACCGGCGGTCTGACCCGTTCCACCGGGGTACGGCGCGTTCGGATCCACCGAGGCGTCAGCGCCAGCACGGCCCCCGCCACAAAAAATGTCGCCATCTTACGCATACGTATTTTTCTCCCAGTCAGTTTCGCCACGTCGATACAAGGCGAATAAACGGCTTGTTACACACTCGATCGGTCACGGACGGAGCCACGCGGCATCATTGAGGTCACTCGTGAGTCGAACGTCCTGCCAGAATTCCATAACTTCGGCCGACTTCTCCGGGGAAGCATGGGAGACAACTGTCACTCGAATACTGGCCAGCTTTCGAGTGACCGATTCACCACGCCCGACCAGCGAATGGCATTCCGACTCTCGCTGGCTCCATTCGATGCATACAGTCTGAACCGGATGCGCCGAGTACGGGTTTCCCGAGAATTGCGCAGACCTGAGGACGGCCTTGCCCCGCTCCATGCGCGTCGTGTCGTACCCGAGAAATCGGACATCCTCCGGCAACCGCATGGGCAGAACTGGAGGAATTCCAGGATTCTCGCGGAGATAGAGACTTATATAGTCCTCCCCGTAGGCAGAAGAATCGTCGTCACCCAAAGGGCCCCAGACGGCGACCACCACGGCAGAAGAGGACACACACACGAGCACGGTAGCGAGAGAAAACCTGACACCCCGACTTGCTTCATTCCAGATTCGACGCACGTAGGGGGCGGGTTCCTTTCACTGAAGATTGCTCGATTCCCTGGATGGGTGCTTCAGAAAACGAAGAACCTCAAGGTGAAGATCAATTTACATGGGAAAAGAGAAAATGCCACAGCCTCCACGCTTCCTTCACATGTCGTCTCGGGCAGAGCCAAGGAGGGTGTTCGTTATGGGGCATCTTGTCGGGTGATCTCGTCGCACTTGTCCACAATGACTTTCTCGATCCGGCCATACTTTGGCGCGATCCCCTCCGTGCCCCCTCTCCTCATTGGACGTAATTCCCTCCACTGCGCCGACGAAATGGCTTTTTACCCATTTGCGAGTGGGCCCTTTCGTTCCTGACCGCGCAAACCCACGGAAAAGGCTCAAAGAATGCGCGTTCGCTCTATTTGGCCGGGCGGAAACCTTCAGGGGCCCAGCCCCCTTGCCTGCGTCGGCCCCACCACCTGCCCGGGCTCCAGCCGACGTGTATCCAATAGGCCCCGGACGGCCTTCTCACTCCTCCGGCGGGAAAACCACCTCCCCCGACCCCGCCAGCGTCAGCGTGATCGCCTCCACCGGGCAGCCCTCCGCCGCCGCGAGAACCTGCTCGCCCGCGTCCCGGTCCTCCTCGGTCGGGTGGGACTGGCGGGCCGAGTCCAGGTGGAAGGCGTCGCCCGCGTGGTTGACGCACATGCCCGAGCCGATGCAGACCGACCGGTCGACCTCCACGTGCCAGCGGTCGCCCATCACGCCTCCCGGTAGCCGGCGGGCAGGTGGATCATCTTGTGCTCGAAGAACTCGCCGTAGCCCTCGGGGCCGAACTCGCGGCCCAGGCCGGAGTTCTTGTAGCCGCCGAAGGGGCCGAGCATGTCGAGGCTGAAGGTGTTCACGCTGTACGTGCCCGTGCGGACCCGGCGGGCCACGTCGATGCCGCGTTCCGTGTCGGCCGTCCAGACGCTGCCGCTGAGGCCGTACGGGGAGTCGTCGGCGATGCGGACGGCCTCGGCCTCGTCCTCGTACGGGATCAGGCAGATCACCGGGCCGAAGATCTCCTCGCGGGCGATGCGCATGGAGTTGTCCACCGAGCCGAAGAGGGTGGGTTCGACGTACCAGCCGCGCTCCTGGGACGGGGGGCGGTTGCCGCCGGTGAGGATCTTGGCGCCCTCCTCCTGGCCCAACCGGATGTAGTCCAGGGAGCGTTGTTGCTGGCGGCGCGCTACCAGCGGCCCCAGTTCGGTTGTCGGGTCCAGGGGGTCGCCCACGCGCAGGGCTCCGGCCGCCGCCGCGAAGGCTTCCGCCATCTCGTCGTAGCGGGAGTTCGGGGCCAGGATGCGCGTCTGGGCCACGCACGCCTGGCCGTTGATCATCCAGGCGAACGGGACGATGCCCGCCACCGCCGCCTCCAGGTCGGCGTCGGGGAGGATGACCGCTGCCGACTTTCCGCCCAACTCCAACGTGACGCGGGTCAGGTTGCGGGAGGCGACCTCCATGACGCGGCGTCCGGCGGCGACCGAGCCGGTGAAGGAGACCTTGTCCACGTCCCGGTGGCCCACCAGGTATTCGCTGACCTCCCGGTCGGCCGGGAGGATGGAGAGGACCCCGGGCGGCAGCCCCGCCTCCGCCGCTATCTCCGCCAGGAGGTAGGCGTCCAGGGGGGTTTCCGGTGAGACCTTCAGGACCGCCGTGCAGCCCGCCAGCAGTGCCGGGGCCAGCTTGGCGGCGGCCGTGAACTGTGGGACGTTCCACGGGACGACCGCGGCGACCACGCCGACCGGTTCGCGGCGGACCAGGAGGGGGCCGAGGACGCCGTCGCGTCGTTCCTCGTACGGGAAGTCGCGCGCCACCGTGATCGCCGAGTCCCAGACCATCATCGCGGCCAGCGCCTGCACCATGACGCTCGCGCTGTACGGTGTGCCGTTCTGGGCGCTGATCAGGCGCGCGAACTCCTCGTGGCGTACGGCGAAGGCGTCCTTGATCCGGGTGATCACCGCGATCCGCTCGTCCAGGCCCATCCTCGGCCAGGGGCCCTCGTCGAAGGCGCGGCGGGCGGCGGCGACCGCCCGGTCCACATCGCCCTCGGAGGCGTGCGGCACGCGGCCGATGACCTGCTCGGTGTGCGGGGAGATCACCTCGATGACCTCGGTGCCGAGCGGATCGATGAACTCCCCGCCGATGAACAGTTGTCCGTGTTCCACAAGCTCGGTCATGGCTGTTGCCTCCCGCCGCCCGGCCCCACTGACTGACCACCAACTGACTACTCGTCAGAACTGATATCAGTTCCTGTTTCAGGAGTCCACGGTGCGGACCGCCCCGCACGCGAAGGATTTGGTAGACCCGGGCTACCACTGGAACGAGTTCTCGTTACAGTGGAGGCCGATACGGAGATGGGGAGCCCATGACTCAGGTGACGCAGGTGACCGACCACGGCGGGGGCGTCCACAGCATCAAGGTCCCCATCCCCGACAACCCGCTGGGCCACACCCTGGTCCACCTCGTCGACACCGACCGGGGGCCGGTCCTCATCGACACCGGCTGGGACGACCCGGCCTCCTGGGAGACCCTGGTCGCCGGGCTGACCACCCTCGGTACCGCCGTCGCCGACATCCACGGCGTCGTCATCACCCACCACCATCCCGACCACCACGGTCTCTCCGGCCAGGTCCGCGAGGCGTCCGGGGCCTGGATCGCGATGCACGAGGCCGACACCGCGATCGTCCGGCGCACCCGGGAATCCGAGCCCGGCACCTGGCTCGACTACCTCACCCGCAAGCTCGCCGCCGTCGGCGCGCCGGAGGAACACCTCGCCCCGTTGCGCGCCGCCCGCAGCGGAGGGCGGCCGCGGCCCCTGCCCGGTCTGCGCGCCGCCCTGCCCGACCGGGAGATCGTGCCCGGCGAGCTGCTCGATCTCGCCGGGCGGCGGCTGCGGGCCGTCTGGACCCCCGGACACACCCCGGGGCACGTCTGCCTCCATCTGGAGGAACGGCATCCGGCGGACCTGGCGGGGCACGGGCGGCTGTTCTCCGGGG
Organism: Streptomyces sp. NPDC091287; assembly: GCF_044768525.1. NCBI lineage: Bacteria > Bacillati > Actinomycetota > Actinomycetes > Kitasatosporales > Streptomycetaceae > Streptomyces > Streptomyces sp. NPDC091287. Next base: position 26,168 of record NZ_JBIVUV010000006.1, on the reverse strand, counting down.
ACCATCTGCTGCCGGGAATCAGTCCGCACATCGGGCTGTACGAGGACCCCGACGACACGACGGTCACCGATCCCCTCGGCGACTACCTCGCCTCGCTGGAGCGGATCGGCCGGCTCGGGGTCGCCGAGGTGCTGCCCGCCCACCAGTACGCGTTCACCGATGCGGGCGGGCGGGTGCGGGATCTGCTGGACCACCACGAGGAGCGGCTGACCGGGCTCCTCGCGCTGCTCGCCACGCCCCTCACCCCGTGGCAGCTCGCGGAGCGGATGGAGTGGAACCGGCCCTGGGAGCAGATCCCGCACGGCTCGCGGTCCATCGCCGTCTCCGAGGCCGAGTCCCATCTGCGGCGGCTCGTGAAGCTCGGCCGCGCGGAGGCCGTGCCGGGCGGGCCCCCGGTGACGTACATCGCCGTCTGATCACCGCCTGGGCGCACGCCCCGGCCACGCCCCCGGCCCCCGGCTACGGACCGGTAGAGTGGGCAGGTCGTCATCATGCCCGTACAGGGGGAAGCCGGTGCGAATCCGGCGCAGTGCCCCAGCCGTGACCCGTCCGCCCGACGGCAGCCGGACCGCCCGCCGCGGAGCGTGACCGGCTCGGGCCACCGGAACCCCGGTGGCCGGCACCGTCGAGGCATACGGGGCCGGAGCCCGGGGACCTCGTGTGCCCGGGGAGTTCCGGCCCTCGCAGGAGAGGCCCAGCCAGCCATGACCGTACGCCGCAGCGCAGCCGCGCTCGCGACCACCGCCGTGCTCCTGGGCGCGGCCGCACCTGTAGCGGTCGCCGCGCCGAGTCCTTCCCCGTCGGCGGAGCTGCCGGCCGGGCTCTACGGCACCACGGACCCCACCTACGACGGGGTGTGGCGGCAGTCGCTGGCCTTCCTCGCGCAGAAGATCGAGTACGTCACGCCGTCCACCGCCGCCGTCGACTGGCTGGTGGGCCAGCAGTGCGACAGCGGCGCGTTCACCTCGTACCGCGACGCCTCCAAGCCCTGTGACGCCTCCACGGTGATGGACACCAATGCCACCGCCGTCGCCGTGCAGGCCCTCGTCGAGATCAACCAGCGCCGCGATGACGCCAACAACGGGGCCGACTGGCTGAAGTCCGTACAGAACGAGGACGGCGGCTGGGGCTACAACCCCGGCAGCCCGAGCGACGCGAACTCCACGTCCATCGTGATCGGCGCGCTCGCCCGGACCGGTGTCCCGGTCAACGAGCTCACCACCGCCGACGGCAGCACCCCGTACACCGCGCTCCAGTCGCTGGCCATCCCGTGCGGGGACGAGGACGGCGGCGCGTTCGCCTACCAGCCGGGCAAGAAGGGCGAGCTGACCGCCAACCTGGACGCCACCGCGGCGTCGGTGCTCGGCCTGATGGGCAAGGGCATCGCCTCCGGCACGTCCAACGCGGTCAAGGACCCCTCCTGCACGAAGGGCGACGACCTCAGCCCGGAGCAGACCGCCCAGAACGGCTCCTTCTTCCTCGCGGACACCTTGAAGAAGTCGCCGTACCTGGAGCAGGCCCCGATGCCGGGCGCCGAGAACACCGAGCCGCAGCCCGACTACGGCAACACCGCGGACGCGGTCGTCGCGCTCGCCGCCTCCGGACACACGGACAAGGCCGAGGCCTCCGTCGCCTGGCTCCAGAAGAACGCCACGGAGTGGGCGAAGCAGGGCGGCCCGGCCGCCACCGCACAGCTGATCCTCGCGGCGCACGCCACCGGCGCGGACGCTCGCAGCTTCGGCGGTGTCAACCTCGTCAAGCAGCTCAGCACGATGGGCCCCGCCCCGGCCGCCACCGCCCTCCCCTCGCCCACGCCGACCGGCCCGCAGCCCTCCAGCGGCACCGACAGCGACGACAGCGGGCTGAGCCTGGGGTGGCTGATCGGCATCGGGCTCGTCGCCGGGGCGGGCATCGGCTTCCTGTTGAGCATGCGCCGGAAGAAGCAGCAGCCGTGAGGCGTACGCCGGTCCCGGCGCGACCGCGGAACCCCGCCGCCGCACGGCTTCGGAATCCCGCCGTCGCGCGGCTGCGAAATCCCCTCGTCGCCCTGCTGGCCGCCCTGGTCGCCGCCTCGGCCGTCCTCCTCGGCGCGGGCAGTGCCGAGGCCGCCGGTTACCGCTACTGGTCCTTCTGGGAGGGCAACGGCAAGAGCTGGGAGTACGCCACCCAGGGGCCGTCGCTGCTGCGCCCGGACGACGGTGCGGTCCAGGGCTTCCGGTTCGCCGTGAGCGAGGACTCGGGTGATGCCGCACAGCCGCGCCGCGCCCCCGACTTCGGGGCGATCTGCGCGGACACCCCGGCGAAGGACGGGCAGAAGCGGGTGGCGCTGGTGATCGACCCCGGTACGGCAGCGGACGCCCCTGACGGGGAGAAGCCGCCCGCCCCGCGCACGGCGTGCGCGCAGGTCGCACCGGACGCCAGCAGCGCTGAGGCGCTCGCGGCGGTGGCGAAGCCGCTGCGGTACGACAGCAGCGCCATGCTCTGCGCGATCTCGGACTACCCGAAGTCGGGCTGCGGCGAGCAGGTGTCCGGCGAGGACGGCAGCGCGAAGCCGTCCGCCCCCGCGAAGACGGGCGACGCGTCGAAGCCTGCCGACGACTCGGGCGACGGGTCCTCCGAGGGAGCCGGCGGTCCGTCCGTCGGGCTCCTCGTCGGTCTCGGCGCCGTCCTGCTGCTGGGCGTCGCCGCCGTGGTCCAGGCCCGCCGCCGCCGGTGACCGCCTCCCCCGCCCCGGCTCCGGCCCGGCTGCTGCGCCGTGCCCTGCACGCCCCCGAGGCGGATCGCGGCAACGCGCTGCCCGCCGGGGCGTGGTGGCTGTGGGCGCTGGGTCTTGCCACCGCCGCGTCCCGGACGACGAACCCGCTGCTGCTCGGGCTGCTGGTCGGGGTGGCGGGGTACGTGGTCGCGGCGCGGCGGACGGATGCGCCGTGGGCCCGTTCGTACGGCGCGTTCGTCAGGCTCGGGCTGTTCGTCGTGGCGCTGCGGCTGCTGTTCTCCGTCTTTCTCGGTTCGTCGATCCCCGGCTCTCACACGGTGTTCGTCCTCCCCGAACTGCCGCTGCCCGACTGGGCGCAGGGCGTGCGGATCGGTGGCCGGGTCACCGCCGAACAGCTGGTCTTCTCGCTGTACGAGGGGATGAAGCTGGCCGCGCTGCTGATCTGCGTCGGCGCGGCGAACGCGCTGGCCAACCCGGCGCGGTTGCTGAAGTCGCTGCCGGGTGCGCTGTACGAGGCGGGGGTCGCCGTCGTGGTCGCGATGACGTTCGCGCCGAACATGGTGGCCGACGTGGTCCGGCTGCGCACCGCACGCCGGCTGCGGGGGCGGCCGACCGGAGGTGTGCGGGCCGTGGCGCAGATCGGGCTGCCGGTGCTGGAGGGGGCGCTGGAGCGGTCGGTGGCGGTGGCCGCGTCGATGGACGCGCGCGGGTACGGGCGTACGGCGCAGGTTCCGGCCGCCGTCCGGCACACCACGAACGTCCTCACCCTGGGCGGGCTGCTCGGGGTGTGCGCCGGCACGTACGGGCTGCTGGCCGCGCAGGGGGCGGTGTACGGGCTGCCGTTGCTGCTGGCCAGTCTGGTCACGGCGATGGCCGGGCTGCGGCTCGGCGGGCGGCGCTCGGTGCGCACCCGGTACCGGCCGGACCGGTGGGGCGTTCGGGCGTGGCTGGTGGCGTGCTCGGGTGCGGCGGTCGCGGCGGCGATGATCTGGGCGGGCGCGGTCGATCCGGACGCGATGCGCCCCGGTGTCGTACCGCTGACCGCTCCGGTGCTGCCGCTGTGGCCCGCCGCGGCGGTGCTGGTCGGGCTGCTGCCCGCGCTGGTGGCCCCCGTGCCGCCGTCCTCGTACGGAGCCGGGAAGCCATCCGCGTACAGGACCGGGAAGCCGTCCGCGCACGGGACCGGGAAGCCATCCTCGTACGGAGCCGGGAAGCCATCCGCGTACGGGACCGGGAAGCCGTCCGCGCACGGGGCCGGGAAGCCGTCCGCGCACGGGGCCGGGAAACAGGCTCGTATCGGCAAGGAGCAGGCGTGATCAGGTTCGAGCGGGTCTCCGTGCGCTACGAGGGCACGGAGCACCCCACGCTGTCCGACGTCGATCTCACGGTCCCCGAGGGTGAACTCGTCCTGCTCGTCGGCCCCTCCGGTGTCGGCAAGTCGACTCTGCTGGGTACGGTCTCCGGGCTCGTCCCGCACTTCACGGGCGGGCTGCTGTCGGGCCGGGTCACGGTGGGCGGCCGCGACACCCGTACGCACAAGCCCCGCGAACTGGCCGATCTGGTCGGCACGGTGGGTCAGGACCCGCTCGCGCACTTCGTCACGGACACCGTCGAGGACGAGCTGGCGTACGGCATGGAGTCGCTGGGTCTCGCCCCCGACGTGATGCGCCGCCGGGTCGAGGAGACGCTCGATCTGCTGGGCCTGGCCGAGCTGCGCGACCGGCCGATCGCGACCCTGTCGGGGGGCCAGCAGCAGCGGGTGGCGATCGGTTCGGTGCTCACCCCGCACCCGAGGGTGCTGGTGCTGGACGAGCCGACCTCCGCGCTGGACCCGGCGGCGGCCGAGGAGGTCCTCGCGGTGCTCCAGCGGCTGGTGCACGATCTGGGCACGACCGTGCTGATGGCCGAGCACCGGCTGGAGCGCGTGGTGCAGTACGCGGACCAGGTCGTCCTGCTGCCCGCCCCGGGCGCCGCCCCCGTGATGGGGCCGCCCGCCGAGATCATGAAGGTGTCGCCGGTACGGCCGCCGGTGGCCGAGCTGGGACTGCTCGCGGGCTGGGACCCGCTGCCCCTGTCGGTACGGGACGCCCGGCGCGGGGCGGGCGGGTTGCGGGAGCGGCTCGCGGTGGCGTCGCCGCCCGTGCCCCCGGAGGCGCCGTCCGGTCGGTCCGTCGCGCCCCCGCCCGTGGCGCACGCCCCCCGGCCCGGCCGGTTCGCCCGGCTCCTGGGGCGTGGGGCCGACGCCCCGGCCGCCCCGGTCGCCGATCCGGTCACCCGGGTCGACGGGCTCGGGGTGCGGCGCGGCCGGGTCGAGGCGCTGCGACGGGTGACGCTCACCGTGGCCCCGGGCGAGACGGTGGCCCTGATGGGCCGCAACGGGGCCGGCAAGTCCACGCTGCTCGGCGCGCTCGTCGGCATGATCGAGCCCACCTCGGGCACCGTGCGCGTCGGCGGCCTGGCCCCGGCCCGGACGGACCCGCGGGCGATGGTGCGCCGGGTCGGCCTCGTACCGCAGGAGCCGCGTGATCTGCTGTACGCGGACACGGTGGCCGCCGAGTGCGCCGCCGCCGACCGGGACGCGGGCGCGGCGGAGGGTTCCTGCCGCGCGCTGGTGTCGGAGCTGCTGCCGGGCGTCGCGGACGACACCCACCCCCGGGACCTCTCCGAGGGCCAGCGGCTCGCCCTGGCCCTGGCGCTGGTGCTGACGGGCCGCCCGCCGCTGTTGCTGCTGGACGAGCCGACGCGTGGTCTGGACTACGCGGCGAAGGCCCGGCTCGTCGGGGTGTTGCGCGGCCTGGCGGCCGAGGGGCACGCGATCGTCCTGGCGACGCATGACGTGGAGCTGGCGGCCGAGCTGGCGCACCGGGTGGTGATCCTCGCCGACGGGGAGGTCGTCGCGGACGGCCCGACCGGACAGGTGGTGGTCTCCTCGCCCGCGTTCGCTCCGCAGACGGCGAAGATCCTGGCCCCGCAGGAGTGGCTGACCGTGTCCCAGGTGCGTGGCGCGCTGGAGGCGGGAGCGTGAAGGCGATGACGGACGTACGGGAACGGGCTCCCCGGCCCGTGCGGCTCGGGCCGAAGTCGGTCGCCGTGCTGCTGCTGACCGGGGCCGTCGGTGTGGTCGCCTTCGGGTGGCCGCTGCTGGCGGACGCCGGGTCCGGGCTCGCGCACGCGAAGGACGCGCCCTGGCTGTTCGCGGCGCTGCTGCCGCTGCTCGTCGCGGTCGTGGTGGCGACGATCTCCGAGTCCGGGATGGACGCGAAGGCCGTCGCGATGCTCGGGGTGCTGGCGGCGGTCGGGGCGGCGCTGCGCCCGCTCGGCGCCGGGACGGCGGGCCTGGAGCCGATGTTCTTCCTGATGGTGCTGAGCGGCCGGGTGCTGGGCCCGGGGTTCGGTTTCGTCCTCGGCTCGGTGACCATGTTCGCCTCGGCGCTGCTGACCGGCGGGGTCGGGCCCTGGATGCCGTTCCAGATGCTGTCGATGGGCTGGTTCACCATGGGCGCGGGGCTGCTGCCGGGAGCGGACCGGCTGCGCGGGCGGGCCGAGTTGGCGATGCTCGCGGTGTACGGGTGCGTGGCGGCGTTCGCGTACGGCACGGTGATGAATCTGCAGGGCTGGACCATCATCGGCGGTCTTGGATCGGGGATCTCGTTCGTCGCGGGCGACCCGCTGCACGAGAACCTGGTGCGCTTCCTCGCCTACTGCGCGGCGACCTCGCTGGGCTGGGACCTGGGGCGGGCGGTGCTGACGGTGGTCCTGACCCTGACGCTCGGCCCGACGCTGCTGAAGGCGCTGCGCCGGGCCACCCGTCGCGCCGCCTTCGACGCGCGCGCCGTGTTCGGGGAGCCGGAGGAGCTCGGGAAGGAGCCCGGGAAGCACCCCGGGAGGGAGCCCGGGGGGACGGCCCCGGGTCCACCGTGAAGTGCCGTTACGTGGTCACAGCCGCTGAATGATCGTGCCCGTCGCCAGGGCCCCTCCCGCGCACATCGTGATGAGTGCGAACTCCTTGTCGCGGCGCTCCAGCTCGTGCAGGGCCGTGGTGATCAGCCGGGCGCCCGTCGCGCCGACCGGGTGGCCCAGCGCGATCGCGCCGCCGTTGACGTTGACCTTCTCCAGGCCGTCGAGGTCCGCCTCGAACTCCTGCGCCCAGCTCAGCACCACCGACGCGAACGCCTCGTTGATCTCGACGAGGTCGATGTCCCGCAGCGTCATGCCCGCCTTGCCGAGCACCGCCCGGGTCGCGTCGATCGGGCCGTCCAGATGGAAGTGCGGGTCGGAGCCGACGAGGGCCTGGGCCACGATCCGGGCCCGGGGCTTGAGCTTCAGGGCCCGGGCCATGCGCTTGGAGGACCACATGATCGCGCAGGCCCCGTCCGATATCTGCGAGGAGTTCCCGGCGGTGTGGATCGCGCTCGGCATGACGGCCTTGAGCCCCGCGAGCGCCTCCATCGAGGTGTCGCGCAGCCCCTCGTCCCGGTCGACGAGCCGCCACATGCCCTGGCCGGCCGCCTGCTCCTCCTCGGTGGTCGGGACCTGGACGGCGTACGTCTCACGCTTGAACCGCTCCTCCGCCCAGGCGGCGGCCGCCCGCTGCTGGGAGAGCAGCCCGAGCGCGTCGACCCGCTCCCGGGTCAGGCCGCGCTTGCGGGCGATGCGCTCGGCCGCCTCGAACTGGTTGGGCAGGTCGACGTTCCACTCGTCGGGCCAGGGCTTTCCCGGGCCGTGCTTGGAGCCGCTGCCCAGCGGCACCCGGGACATCGCCTCGACGCCACAGCTGATGCCCACGTCGATGACCCCGGCGGCCACCATGTTGGCGACCATGTGGGAGGCCTGCTGCGAGGAGCCGCACTGGCAGTCGACGGTGGTGGCGGCGGTCTCGTACGGCAGGCCCACGGTCAGCCAGGCGTTGCGGGCCGGGTTCATGGACTGCTCACCGGCGTGGGTGACGGTGCCGCCGACGATCTGTTCGACGCAGTCGGCCTGGATGCCGGTGCGGCCGAGAAGTTCACGGTAGGTCTCGCCCAGCAGATAGGCGGGGTGCAGATTGGCGAGTGCGCCTCCGCGCCTGCCGATGGGAGTGCGTACGGCTTCGACGATGACGGGTTCCGCGGCCATGAGCTCGTCCTCTCCTCGCGCTTCCGCAGGGGGCGTCCCGGCGCCCGCGGAAGAAACTAGTACGCGTTCTAGTTCTACTGGCAGTCTCGTGACGGCGGCCCGGCTGCGCAAGGGGCGTGCACGCACCGCGCGTGCGCCCCTCCAGCGGCACGGCGGGCGCGCACTGACGCCCGGGGCAACAGATCCGGCCACGGCTCTTGCCACTTGTAGAACTCGTTACTACCTTGCGGGCAACTTCTGATGGAGCGTCAGACAGTCGCGGCCGCCGGACGGTTCGCCGACTGTTCCGGAGTGGAGAGGTGCCCATGCGCTGCCCCCATCTGCCCGACGGGTTCGACTTCACCGATCCCGACCTCCTCCAAGCCCGCGTGCCACACCCGGAGTTCGCCCTGATGCGGGAGACCGCGCCGGTCTGGTGGTGCACCCAGCCCCGCAACATCTCCGGGTTCGGCGACGAGGGCTACTGGGCCGTCACCCGTCACGCGGACGTCAAGTACGTCTCCACGCATCCCGAGTTGTTCTCCTCGAACACCAACACCGCCGTCATCCGCTTCAACGAGACGATCAGCCGCGACCAGATCGACGTCCAGAAGCTGATCATGCTGAACATGGACCCGCCGGAGCACACCCGGGTCCGCCAGATCGTCCAGCGCGGCTTCACCCCGCGCGCGGTGCGCTCCCTGGAGGCGGCCCTGCGCTCCAGGGCCCGCTCCATCGTCGAGACGGCCCTGGCGTCCGCCGACGCCGGCGGCTCCTTCGACTTCGTGACCAACATCGCGGTGGAGCTCCCGCTCCAGGCCATCGCCGAGCTCATCGGCGTACCGCAGGAGGACCGTTCGAAGATCTTCGACTGGTCCAACAAGATGGCCGCGTACGACGATCCGGAGTACGCGATCACCGAGGAGGTCGGCGCCGAGGCGGCGATGGAGATCGTGGCGTACTCGATGAACCTGGCGGCGGCCCGCAAGGAGTGCCCGGCCCAGGACATCGTGAGCCAACTCGTCGCGGCGGAGGGGGAGGGAAACCTGTCATCCGACGAGTTCGGGTTCTTCGTGATCCTGCTCGCGGTGGCCGGGAACGAGACGACCCGCAACGCGATCAGTCACGGCATGCACGCCTTCCTCACCCACCCCGAACAGTGGGAGCTCTACAAGCGGGAGCGCCCGAAGACCACGGCCGAGGAGATCGTGCGCTGGGCGACCCCGGTCGTCTCCTTCCAGCGGACCGCCACCGAGGACCTGGAGCTGGGCGGTCAGCGGATCAGGAAGGGCGAGCGGGTGGGGCTGTTCTACTCCTCGGCCAACAACGACCCCGAGGTGTTCGACGGACCGGAGGCCTTCGACATCACTCGCGACCCCAACCCGCACCTCGGGTTCGGGGGCGGCGGCCCGCACTTCTGTCTGGGCAAGTCGCTGGCCGTGATGGAGATCGACCTGATCTTCAACGCCATCGCCGACGTGCTGCCGGACCTGCGGCTCCTGGAGGACCCGCGGCGGCTGCGTTCGGCCTGGCTCAACGGGATCAAGCAGCTCCAGGTGACGACGGTCGCGGCCACCTGACACCGGCCACCTGACACCGGCCGCACGGCGCCGCCCGGGTGGTGGGCGGCACCGGGCGGGCGGACCACGGGAGGACGCGGCGATCCATGCCGAAGGGGTGCCGGGACGGTTTTCAGCCGTCCCGGCACCCCTTCGGCCTGCTGCTACTTGCCGCCGACCCTTTCGGCGGGTTCATGCTCCGGTACGAGGGCGGGTTCGGCCGATTCCGTGGCTTCGGCCGATTCCGTGGCTTCGGCGGCTTCGGAGGCTTCGGCCGCTGGTGGCTCCGCCGGTTTCGACGGCGTCCCGGTCACCTGCTCCTGCCCGGTCACGAGCTTCCGCGGCCCCGACAGCAGATAGGTCAGCCCGAAGCCCATCGCCACGACGAGTGCGCCGCCGGCCGCGTCGAGCACCCAGTGGTTGGCGGTGGCCACGATCGCGGCGATCGTGAACAGCGGGTGCAGCAGGCCGAGCGCCTTCATCCAGAGCTTCGGGGCCAGCATCACGATGACCACACCGCACCACAGCGACCAGCCGAAGTGCAGCGACGGCATCGCCGCGTACTGGTTGGTGACGGTGGTCAGCGTCCCGTAGTCGGGCTTCGCGAAGTCCTGCACCCCGTGGACGGTGTCGATGAAGCCGAGGCCGGGCATGAGCCGGGGCGGGGCCAGGGGGTAGAGCCAGAAGCCGACGAGCGCGAGCAGCGTGGCGAAGCCGATGGACGAGCGGACCCAGCGGTAGTCGGCGGGGCGGCGCGCGTACAGCACACCGAGGATCGTCAGCGGGACGATGAAGTGGAACGTGGAGTAGTAGTAGTCGAAGAACTCACGCAGCCAGGCGATCTGCACGACCGTGTGGTTGACCCAGTGCTCGATGTCGATGTGCAGCCACTGCTCGATGGCGTGGATCTGCCGGCCGTGCTCCTCGGCGAGCGGGCGGCCCGCCCTGGCGGCGAGACGGACCTGGGCATAGGCGTCGTAGACGACCCGGATGAGCAGGAGTTCCAGCAGCAGGTTGGGGCGGGTGAGGACCCGGCGCCAGAACGGCAGGAGCGGCACGCGTCTCCAGCGCGCCGCGACCGGTTTCGCGTAGTCGGTGGGGACCGGGTGCTGCCAGTACGGCGAGGTGCGGGGCACGAACGGGGCGAGGCAGGCCGCGCCGAGCGCCACGAGGAGCAGCACGTTGTCGCGGACCGGGAAGAGCGCCTCGATGTTCGGCAGCAGCATCGTGCCCGGCAGGGTGACGACCAGCAGCACCACGGACGGCCAGACCAGCCGGTCGGAGGCCCGCTTGCCGACCTTGCCGACGACCGCGAGGAGCACCCAGAGCAACTGGTGCTGCCAGGCGGTCGGCGAGACGGCGACCACGGCACAGCCGGTCACGGCCACCGCGAGGAGCAGCTGCCCGTCCTGCGCGTACCGCACCGCGCGCCGCAGTCCGACGACCACGACGGCGGCGGAGAGCACGAGGAACAGGGCGATCTCCACGGGGCCTTCGAGGCCGAGCCTGAGCAGCGCCCCGTGCAGGGACTGGTTGGCGAGGCTGTCCGGCCGCTCCCCCAGTCCGGCGCCCGCGAGATGGTGCACCCAGTACGTCCACGAGTCCTTCGGCGCCGCAGCCCAGGCGGCGGCCGTGGCGAGGGCGAAGGTCACGCCCGCGCTCAGCGACGCCTGCCGTCTGCCGGTCAGCCAGAGCAGGGCGGCGAAGAGCAGCAGCACCGGCTGGAAGGCGGCGGCGAGACCGACGAGGACGCCCGCCGCCCGGTGCTCCCGGACGACGAAGCAGGCCAGGAGCACCAGGAGGACGGGCAGGATGCTGGTCTGGCCCAGGTGCAGGGCGTTGCGGACCGGCAGCGACAGCATGAGCAGGCTGATCGCGACGGGGGCCGCGAGCAGGGCCGTCCGGCGGCCCACCGGCGAGGGCAGGGCCCGGGCCGCCACGATGCCGAGGGCGACGACGAGCAGCAGGGACCCGAACGTCCACGCCACGCCCAGGGCCTCCTGGGCCGAAGCGGTGAGAGGTTTCAGGACCAGCCCGGCGAAGGGCGTGCCGGTGAACCGGCCGCTGTCGTACAGCGAGCCCGTCACGTGCAGGACACCGTTCTCCCCGATCCAGGTCTCCAGATCGAGGAGCCGTTCCCCCGGTGGCTGCCGGAGCACCACCGCCACCTGCCGTACCGCCAGCACGGCCACGACCAGCCAGAGCAGGGCCCGGATCAGCCCGGCCCCCCCTCCCGTGTCCGTCGCCGCGTCACCGCGCACACTGTGATCCGCATTCACCACGCTGCGCCGCCCCTCCCACCGTTCCATGCATCGCCCCTTCGATTGGGGGCCATGCCGGATGAAGCCTCGCATTGCCCTACGAGGTAGACACAATCAACCCCCTCTTTGCCTGACTGTCATCCTGCTTCGGTCCCGAAGAAGTCGTCCGTGGGGATGACGGGGGCCGCTGACAGGCCTCAGGCGTTCGGGTCGGCAGGGGTCCGGGCCTGCCAGGCGGTGAACAGCGGGGTGTCCTCGGCCCCGGCCAGCACGACGACGCCGAAGGGGCGGTCGAAGGCGATGTGGTGCACCCGCTGCGGCCGGGGGGCGGCGCCCGCCGCCCGCATCGCGACCACCGTCACGGCCGCGGCCTCCACGCCCTCCTCGGCGATCTTCAGCACGGCCTCCTGGACCACGTCGGAGATGGCGAGGGGTCTGAGTGAGAGACCGGAGAAGTCCGCGGCGTCCGTCAGGGCCAGCCGGACGCCGAGCGAGGCCAGCTGCCCGGTGACGGGCACCCGCGTCCGCAGGGTGAGCCGGGGCAGCCCGATGGTCACCCGGTCGGTGTCCAGCGGGACACCCGCGCCCCGGGGCGCCCAGCCCACGGGCAGTACCCGGCCGGCCCCGGCCCCCGGCTCCCCCAGGAGGAGGCGGACCCGGGCCCCGGGGCCGCCGCCCGGTTCCGTCGCGCAGCGCAGCTCGACCACGTACGCCCCGCCGGCCGTCCAGGCGTCGGCCAACGGCACGTCCTTGACCATGGTCGGCACCGGGCCGACCCTCCCCGCCGCGTCGGTGAACGGCAGGTCCTGGGTCCGCCAGGCCTCGAACGGCTTCTCCCAGCGGGCCTTCAGCGCCAAGACGTTGACCAGCGCGAGCAGGGTCTCGTCGGTGATCTCCATCGGCAGCCGCTCGATCAGCCCTCCGGTGGCCTCGCGGACCCAGGCGTCGACAGCCGCCGCGTCCATCGGGTCGAAGCGGACGTCCGGCAGCGCTTCCTGGAACGCGGGGAGGACGGGCAGCCGGCTCCAGACCCGGGTGGCCACGCCCAGCGCCCCGGTCCGGGCCAGCGCGCGGGCCAGCGCCGTGACGGCCGGCGCGGCCTCCCGGTCCGCGGTGCCGAGGAGTGCCCGCAGCTCGGCCGCCGTCGCACCGCGCGCACCGGCGGCCACGGCGGCCAGGGCGAGCCAGAGCCCGGCGGGCGAGCACACGAAGTCGGTGCCCGTCCCCGTACCGCCCGGGCCCTCTCCCGCTGCCATGCCGTCCCGTATCCAGCGCTCGGCGAGGCGCTGGACGGCTCCGGTCGTGGTCGCGGCGTCGGTCGCGGCGTCGGTCGCGGTCGCGGACGCGGACGCGGACGCATCAGTCACTACTGCCCCCTACAGGTAAATCGCTTCGTCGTTCGACCGTGCGGCAGCAAGAATGCCCCACATGACCTGGACCGTGGCCGCCGAACGATTCGACTCCCCCGACGCGAGCGCTCTGCGCCGGGACTACTACGACGAGGTCGCGAGCCGTTACTGGCAGCGGCCCGCCACCGCCGAGGAGATCGACGACGGGCTCGACGGCGACGGAGCCGACCTGCTCGTACCGCCGACCGGGCAGTTCGTCGTCGGCCGGTACGGGAGCAAGGCGGCGAGCTGCGCCGGGCTGGTGCTGACGGAGTCCACCGGTCCGGGCACGGCGGAGCTGACGCGGGTGTACGTGCGCCCGGCGTTCCGGGGCACGGGCGGCGGCGGGTTGCTGCTGGCCGCGGTGGAGGAGGCGGCGAGGGCGTACGGCGTACGGCTGCTGCGGCTGGACACCCGCAACGACCTGGTCGAGGCGCGCGGGCTGTACACGAAGCACGGATACCGGGAAGTGCCGGCGTTCCACCGACGCAATCAGTACGCGGAGCACTGGTTCGCCAAGGAGCTGTGACGCGGCGTCCGCGTTGGGCCCGGACGCGGACGCGAGCGCGGGCGCGGACGCGCCACGTGCTCAGGCGGGCGGGGGACGGTGGCCGTGATCGTCACGGCTGTCGGGTTCCCGGTCGTGGCCCGCATGGTCGTCGGGTCGCCGGTCGTGGCCCGCACGGCCGTCGGGTCGCCGGTCGTGACCCTCGCGCTCGTCGAAGCGCCGTTCGTGGGCCTCGCGCTCGTCATGGCGCAGGTGGGCCTCGTGGTCGCGGGGCGGCTGCGGGTTGTGGGGGCGCTCCCTGGTCGAGCCGCTGACCTCGGCGGTCAGTTCGCTGACGAGTTTGACCAGGTCGGTGGGGCGCTCGGGGCCCCACCAGTCGCCGAGGAGTTCGGCGAGCGAGTCCTCGCGGGCCTGCGAGAGCCGGACGACGGCCTCGGCCCCGGTATCGGTGAGGATCATCTGCAGGCCCTCCCGGCGGGCCAGTCCGCGTTCCTCGACCTGCCGGGCCGCATCGGTGATCACGTGCAGGGGTACGGGTGCCGTCTCGGCGAGCCGGGCGGGTTCGACGGTGCCGTGCCGTTTGATCCGCAGAAGCAGCCAGCTGGCGGCGGGCAGCAGGTCGTACCCCGCCCGCGCGGTGATCTCCTCGTAGATCTCACGGCGGCCCTCCCGGGTCGCGAGCACCGACAGGGCGCGGGCGCACTCGTCGTACGAGGAGCGCTCGACGGGGTTGGAGGCGAGTGTCTGACTGGTGTCGGGGGCGGTCACCGAGCCCCGGAGCTTGTCCTCACGGAGGAACCAGGCGAGGACGAAGGCCAGGAGGACCACCGGGACGGCGTACAGGAAGACGTCCGTGATGGAGGTGGAGTACGCGCCGAGGACGGAGGGCCGCAGGTCGGCCGGGAGCTGCCCGATGGCCCGGGGGTCGGCGGCCAGCCGCCCCGCGTCGACACCCGGCGGCAACGACTGTCCGGCGAGCGCGTCCGTGAGCTGCCCGGTCAGCCGGTTGGCGAAGATCGTCCCGAAGATGGCCACGCCGAACGCGGAGCCGATGGACCGGAAGAACGTCACGCCGGAGGTGGCGACACCGAGGTCCTGGTAGGAGACGGAGTTCTGGGCGACCAGGACGAGGACCTGCATCACCAGGCCGAGACCGGCGCCGAAGGCGAAGAAGAAGGCGCTCATCAGCCAGGTGGAGCTGTTCTCGTCGAGCTGGTGGAGCAGCAGCAGCCCGACGGCGGTGAGGGCGGTGCCCAGGACCGGGAAGACCTTCCAGCGGCCGGTGCGGCTGACGATCTGGCCGGAGCCGGTCGAGGTGATCAGCAGGCCGAACACCATCGGCAGCATGTGCACACCGGACATCGTCGGGGTGATGTCGTGGACCACCTGGAGGAAGGTCGGCAGGTAGGTCATCGCGCCGAACATGGCGAAGCCGATGACGAAGCTGATCACGGCGACGAGGGCGAAGGTCCTGATCCGGAAGAGCTTCAGCGGCAGTACGGGTTCGGCCGCGCGCCGCTCGACGGCGATGAAGGCCACGAGCAGCACGACGGCGAGCACCGCGAGTCCGATGATCTGCGGGGAGCTCCAGGCCCAGGTCGTACCGCCGAGGGACGCGACGAGGACCAGGGCCGTGGCGACGGCCGCGATGAGGAAGGTGCCGAGGTAGTCGATGGTGTGCTTCTCGCGGCGGACCGGGATGTGCAGGACGGCCGCGATGACGACCAGCGCGACGACGCCGATCGGCAGGTTGATGTAGAAGACCCAGCGCCAGCTGAGGTGTTCGGTGAAGAAGCCGCCGAGGAGTGGCCCGAGGACACTCGTCACGCCGAAGACCGCGCCGAAGAGCCCCTGGTACTTGCCGCGTTCGCGCGGTGTGACGAGGTCGCCGACGATCGCCATCGACAGCACCATGAGCCCGCCGCCGCCGAGTCCCTGGAGGGCCCGGAAGCCGATCAGCTGGGGCATGTTCTGGGCGACCCCGCAGAGCGCGGAGCCGATCAGGAAGATCACGATCGCGGTCTGGAAGAGCTTCTTGCGGCCGTACTGGTCGCCGAGCTTGCCCCACAGCGGGGTCGCCGCGGTGGCCGCCAGCAGGTAGGCGGTCACCACCCAGGACAGGTGGTCGAGGCCGCCGAGCTCACTGACGATCGTCGGGAGCGCCGTGGAGACGATGGTCTGATCGAGTGCCGCGAGCAGCATGCCGAGGAGCAGCGCTCCGATCGCCACCAGGACGCTCCGGTGGGACTGTCCCTCACCGGGCGCCGGGGGTGACGGGCTCAGCTGCTGGGCCATGGGCGTCTCCTCGATCCGCTGAATCCACTGATCCGCTGAATCATTGATCCGCTGAATTCCTGATCCGTCGAATCCACTGATCAACTGATCCGCTGATCCACTACACCCCCATCCTGGACGTTTCGCCTCGTTATGGCCTGCCGGGGGCGGGCCGAGCCCCAGCAGGCCGTTGGGCTTCCCCGGAGCGGGCTGCATAATCGCAGGCAGCTCAAAGGGAGGGGACCCACCATGACCGGACACGCATGCCCGGAGTGCGGGAGACAGACGGCCGGGGAGCCCGGCACGGAGCACCGGGTGCCGTGCCGGTGCGGCGCCGGCGCGCCGTCGCAGCAGCTCACGGAGGACGAACAGCGCGCCGCCCGTACGGCGGAGATCGCCGCGGCCGAGGACTTCGACCCGCTGCGCATCCGGCCGTACGTGACGCTGACGGACCACGCCGGGGCGGGCGGAGGCGAGGCCGGGGGGCCTCGTTCCGGGTCCGGTACGTGGGAGGGCGCGGCCACCGGTACGCGGGAGGGCACGCGGCCCTCCGGGATGCGGGACGACGCGGCTTCCCGTACGTGGGAGGGCGCGGCCACCGGGACCGGCCCGCCGGCACCCGACGCCGCGAGGACCGCGACGGGGACCGCGGGGGCGGCGATCGATCCGGGGGCGGCGGCGAGCACCATGCCGCTGTTCCTGGGCGGCGACGGCCCGAACGGCGGAATGGGCGTGGGCACGGGCTCGACGCCGGACGGCAGTGGCGCCGAGCCGGACGGAAGCCGGAGGCGCACCGCTGGTGCGACCCCCGTCTTCGCCCCCGACCCGGTGCGACCGCGCCGCAGGCGCCCCCTCGGGGCTATCGCCGTGGGGGCGGCCGTGGCCGCGGTGGTCGGCACGGCGGCCTTCGCCGGCGGGCTGTTCGGCGGCGACGACAGCGGGGACGAGGCGCTACCGGAGGCCACCACGAGCGTCCCGGACACCGAGGGCGAACCGGCCGCTTCGGTGGCCCCGTCCCCTTCCGCGTCGGCCACGTCGCCCCGTACGCGGTCCCCCTCGGCCACCCCGTCCGCATCACCGTCCGCGTCCGCCTCGCCGACGAGGAGCCGGGAGCCCGAGCCGACCGCCACCGCGTCCGCGTCCGCGTCGCCGACGGCGAGCGCGTCGTCCACCCCGGACGGCGGCGCTCCGCCGGCCGCACCGCCCGCCGATCCGCCCCCGGGGCCGGCCGGCTCCTCGCTGCGCCCGGGTGACCGGGGCCCGGAGGTCGCCGAGCTACAGGTCCGGCTCCGGACCGTCGGGGAATGGCTCTACTCGGGGCCGGTCGACGGGAGCTCCTACAGCGACCAGGTGGCGTACTCCGTGGCGATCTACCAGTCGTACAAGGCGATCCAGGGCGATCCGACGGGCGTGTACGGGCCGAACACCCGGCGCGCGCTGGAGGAGGAGACGGACGGGCGCGGGCGCCACCGAGCGCACTGAGCGCACCGAGCGCACCGAGCGCACTGCGCACTGAGCGCACCGAGCGCGTCGGGACCGCCCGCCGCGCAGGGGGATTGGCATTCCGCCCCCGGTTTTTGTATCGTGATGGAACAAAGTAGCTCCCGCCCGCACTCCCTGACCGGCGGGCGGGGGTTGCTCTGTTTGCCGCACGCGGTACCG
Source organism: Streptomyces sp. NPDC091287 (assembly GCF_044768525.1). Taxonomy (NCBI): domain Bacteria; kingdom Bacillati; phylum Actinomycetota; class Actinomycetes; order Kitasatosporales; family Streptomycetaceae; genus Streptomyces; species Streptomyces sp. NPDC091287. The sequence goes on along the minus strand of NZ_JBIVUV010000006.1, from coordinate 8,706 downwards.
CACACCTTGTACCGCACACCCTCCGCAGCCCGTGTACGTCATGCCCCGCGGCACGCGCACCCGGGCTGTTCGCACACCTCCCCGCGTTCTGGAGCAGCCGATGCCTCCCACCGTCCTCACCGCACAAGCCCTCCTGCTGGACATGGACGGCACCCTCGTGAACTCCGACGCGGTGGTGGAGCGCTGCTGGCGGCGCTGGGCGATCGAGCACGGGCTGGACCCCGAGGCCGCGCTCAAGGTGGTCCACGGCCGTCAGGGGTACGCCACGATGGCCGTCCTGCTCCCGGACCGCCCGGTGGAGGAGAACTACGCGGACAACCGGCTGATGCTGGCCGAGGAGACCGCCGACGTCGAGGGCGTCGTGCCGATCGGCGGGGCGCCCGCGTTCATGGCCGCGATCGCCGAGCTGCCGCACGCGCTGGTGACCTCCGCCGACACCGCGCTCGCGACGGCCCGGATGGGTGCCGCCGCGCTGCCGATGCCCGCCGTCCGTGTCACCGCCGAGCAGGTGGGCGCCAGCAAGCCGGACCCCGAGGGCTTCCTCAAGGGCGCTGCGGAGCTGGGCTTCGACGCGGCGGACTGCATCGTGTTCGAGGACTCCGAGGCGGGCATCGCGGCCGGCCGGGCGGCGGGCATGCGCGTCGTGGGGGTCGGCCCGCGCGCCGCGGCCCTCGCGCCGGACGCCCATGTCGAGGATCTGACGCGGGTGCGCGTGGAGGCGGCCGAGGACGGCTCGATCCGCCTGCACATCGACGAGGCCTGAGCCACGCCCCTGGCCCGCCCCCTCGCTCCGAAGCGGGGGTCACTCCCGATGCAACAGCCCGCGCGCGACCAGTTCCAGGACCGCCGCGACGGCGACCACCTGGACCGCCATCAGCGCCACCAGGACGAACAGCTGCACGGCGCCCGCCTCCACGGGTGAGGCGCCGCCCAGCAGCATGCCCACGAACGCCCCCGGCAGGGTGACGAGCCCGACCGTCCGGGTCTGGTCGAGCCCGGGCAGCAACGCGTCCGACGCCGCGGGCCGCACGATCTCCAGCCTGGCGTCCCGGTCGAGCAGCCCGAGGGCCATGCCCGCCTCCACCTCCCCGCGCCGACCGGCGAGTTCGTCCAGCGCGCGCCGCCCGCCGAGCACCGTCGCGGTGAGCGCCCCGCCGATGAGGATGCCCGCCACCGGGATGAGCGCCAGGCCCCGGACCGGCACGAGCCCCGTCAGCAGCAGCGCCCCCACCACGGGCAGCACGCCCGCCCCGATCGGCACGGCCGCCCAGCGCCAGGTGCGGTTGCCGGTGATCCGGCGCCCCGCGGTCCACACGGCCACGGCGAACATCAGCGCCACGAACCCGAGAAGCGGTGCCAGGGAGCGGACGACCCAGCCGATGAGCAGGGATACGGCGGCGAGTTGGACGGCGGCCCGCACCCCGGCGACGAGGATCTCGCGCGACCGGCCCAGCGAGGCCCACGCGGCGACGGCGGCAGCGAGGACCAGCAGGGCGGCGAGCACGATACCGAGAGTGAGAGAGACCGGAAGCAGCACCCGGCAACGATAGGTCCGCACCCAGGGCCGCTCCCGGGGGCGCGCCCGGGAACGCGAGCGCCCCCGAGCCCCCGGCGGATGCCCAACACCACCCGGAAAAACCGTCCGTGACGGTTCCGCGCGCTCCCGCGATCCGTCACTCCCCTTGCACACCCCTTGATGTGACGTGCACATGTCGCCACTCTGTTACCTGACGCCCACCCCACAGAAACCTGGCGTCGCCACGATGGCCGGGCCCACTCACGCCCGTCCAAGCACCCCCCACATCAAGGGAGTTCGCATGTCCGGTGTCTACGCGCGTCGCCTTTCCGTCGTCGCCGCAACCGCCGCGCTCGCCGCCACGTCCGCCCTGTTCACCGCCCCGAGCGCGCAGGCCGCCATGCCCACCCCGGTCAGCGCGGCGACCGCACGCACCTACCTCGGCCAGCTCACCGTCGGCGCGGAGGGCTCGTCCAGCGGCTACAGCCGCGACAAGTTCCCGCACTGGATCACCCAGTCGGGAGCCTGCAACACCCGCGAGGTCGTCCTCAAGCGCGACGGCACGAACGTCCAGCAGGACTCCTCCTGCGCCGCGGTCAGCGGCAGTTGGTACTCGACCTACGACGGCGCCACCTGGAGCGCCGCGTCCGACGTGGACATCGACCACATGGTCCCGCTCGCCGAGGCCTGGCGCTCCGGCGCGAGCAGCTGGACCACCGCCCAGCGCCAGTCGTTCGCCAACGACCTGACGCGCCCCCAGCTCATCGCGGTCACCGACAACGTGAACCAGTCCAAGGGCGACCAGGACCCGGCCGAATGGATGCCGCCGACCTCCTCGTACAAGTGCACCTACGTCCGCGCCTGGGTCCACGTCAAGAAGCACTACAACCTGACCGTGGACTCCGCCGAGAAGAGCGCCCTGCAGTCCGCCCTGAACGGCTGCTGACCACCGGGCACGGCCGCTGACTCCCCGACCCGCCGCACAGCCCCCGATCACCGGAACCCGTGCGTCCTCCTCCCGCGTTCTGTACGTTACGGACCCCATCCGTGACGGCGTCGCGAGGAGATATCACATGGCCGGGCTGCGCCTGGGACCACTGCTGCGGTACGTCGACTGGGAGTCGGGGAGCACCGCGACCGTCTGGGTCGAGGCGAGCCGTCCGTGCACCGTGGAGGTCCGGTGCGCGGACGGCGCCTCGGGGTCGTCGCCCACCTTCTCGGTGGCCGGGCACCACTACGCCCTGGTCGTCGTCGAGGGGCTGACCCCCGGTTCCACCACGGCCTACGAGGTGCTGATCGGATCCCGGCGCGTCTGGCCGCCCGACGACACCCGTCTCCCGCCGAGCACCATCACCACGCCGTCCGGGGCGGCTCCGGACGTCGCCGGGGCGGAGCCGGACGGGGTACGGATCTCGTTCGGGTCGTGCCGGTGGGCGGCCGCTCCCGGCGGTGGGCACGACCCCGTGGGGCCGGACGCCCTGGTGACCCTGGCCGCTCGCCTCGCCGCGGATCCGGCGGCCGAGCGGCCCGACGTCCTGCTGCTCCTCGGCGACCAGGTGTACGCGGACGAGACCTCCGGGGCGACCCGGCGCAGACTCGCCGCCCGCCGGGACCTGGGCGAGCCGCCGGGCGCGGAGATCGCGGACTACGAGGAGTACACCTACCTCTACGACGAATCGTGGCGCGATCCGGAAGTCCGCTGGCTGCTCTCCACGGTCCCCAGTTGCATGATCTTCGACGATCACGACGTCATCGACGACTGGAACACCAGCGCCGCCTGGCAGCGGGACATGCGCGCCACCCCCTGGTGGCACGAACGGATCGTCAGCGGGCTGATGTCGTACTGGGTCCACCAGCACCTGGGCAATCTCTCCCCCGCCGAACTGGCCGCCGACCCCGTGTACGCGGCGGTCAGAGCATCGCCCGACGGCACCGAGACGCTGCGCCGCTTCGCCGCCGAGACCGACGCGGATCCCGCCCGTACCCGGTGGAGCTACCGGCGTGTTTTCGGCCGAGTACGGCTGGTGATGGTCGACACCCGCGCGGCCCGCGTCCTGGCCGAGGAGCAGCGGGCGATGCTCGACGCCGAGGAGGCCGACTGGCTGCGGAACGCGGTCCTGGACGACCCCTCTTCATACGATCACCTCCTCATCGGCAGCTCCCTGCCGTGGCTGCTGCCCCCGCTCGTCCATGACGCGGAGCGCTGGAACGCAGCCCTGTGCGCGGGCGTACGCGGGCAACGCTGGGCGCGCTTCGGCGAGAAGCTGCGCCGCGCGTCCGACCTGGAACATTGGGCCGCCTTCCCGGAATCCTTCGACCGGTTCACGGAGCTGCTGCGGGAAGCGGGGAGCGGCCCGGACGCCCCGGCGACGGTATGTGTCCTCTCGGGCGATGTGCACCATGCCTACATCGCCGAGCCACGGTGGCCGAAGCCCGATCCCGGACCCGGTTCCCACCCCGGGACGGATTCCGGTCCCGGCCCCGGGGGCGCCCCGATTGCCCGTGTCCTTCAGCTGACCTGCTCACCCGTGCACAACTCGATCCCCCGGTCGATCCGAACGGGTTTCCGTTTCGGCTGGAGCCGGGCGGGCCGGCGGATCGGCCGACTGCTGTCCCGCCACGGCCGTACGGGTGCGTCGCCGGTGATCTGGAACAAGGCGGGCGGCCCCTGGTTCGGTAACCAACTCATGACGCTCACGTTGCATGGCCGGAAGTCTGCGCTGACATTGGTCCAGGCCAAGGCGAGCAAGCAGGGAGCCCAGCTCGAAGCGGTTCTTGAGCGTTCACTCACCCCGGAGTAGAAGGCGATTTTCGGCCACTCGACAGAATGTTGAAGTTGCAAGTATTGATGAGGTCTCCCTAACCTGTGGCGCCGATCGGTTCACGTCCCCACCACGACCGAAGGAGCCCACCCCCCATGCTCATCCGCTTGAACCAGGCCCAGCCCTACGTCCTCAGCCTCTTCCGCTTCGTCGTCGGCCTGCTCTTCGCCTTCCACGGCGCCGCCACGCTCTTCGGAGTGCTCGGCGGCAACCAGGCGGAGACCGGCGCCTGGCCCGGCTGGTACGCCGCTCTGATCCAACTGGTCTGCGGGTCCCTGGTCGCCCTGGGCCTGGGCACCCGCGCTGCCGCCTTCCTCGCCTCGGGGTCGATGGCCTACGCGTACTTCAAGGTGCACCAGCCCGAGGCGTTCCTGCCGCTCCAGAACAACGGCGAGGGCGCGGCGATGTTCTGCTGGGCGTTCCTGCTGCTGGTCTTCACCGGCCCGGGAGCCGTCGCTCTGGACCGCTTCTTCGGTTCGCGGAACACGGCGGCCGGCGCCGAGGACACGCCCCGGCGCGACAAGACCCCGGCCGTCTCGGTCTGACCTGGCATCTCGCGGTCCGACCCCGGCCGTCGCGGTCCGTCCGACCCCGGCCGTCGCGGTCCGTCCGACCCCGGCCGTCGCGGTCCGACACGGCCGTCTCGGTCCGCCCCGGCCGTCGCGGCATGTGCCCCGCAGCCTCCTCGCACGGAGCGGCGGGGACGTACGGCGGTGCCCCGACCCTCCGGTGACGCGGAGGAGCGGGACACCGCCGTACGCCGCCGTACGCCCCAGGGGGCGGAGCCCCGTCACTCCCGCCCGTGGGGTCCGAACGGCACCGTGAAGCAGGCCGCCCGCTCCCCCGCACCGCCCTGCCGGTCATGGATGATCACCGACCGTGCCCCGTCCTCGCGGAAGCCCCAGCCGTGCAGGGCCTCCGCGCGCCCGTCGCCCTCCTCGTCCGTCCGGAAGTCCAGCCACACCTCGTTGACCGGATCCGCAGTCGCCGCCGGGCGGTGCTGGTAGTGGGGCCCGGCAGCGGCGGGATCGGCACCGCAGGGCGAGGTGTGCACGTGCATTCCGTACGCACGGCCGGGCACGAGCCCCCGCAGCCGGGCCCCGACCCGGGTGCCGGACGGATCCGCGAACCGGGTGACCTCGATCCGCGCGCCCGCCGGCACCAGCCGGGTGTCGTACGTCAGTGCGTCGGACGGGACGAAGGAACCGGGCGGGGAGAACACCCCCGCGGCCCGCATCCACGAACTGCCGCCCACGGCGACGACGTCATCCGTGCGGCTCGGGTCTCCACCGCCGCCCGGCTCCCGCGCCGAGACCTCCGCCGCGGGAGCTCCGTGCGCGCCGTGGCCGCCGGAAGCGTCCGCCGCGCCGCCGCCCGTTCCGTGGGCGACGCCGACGCCGCAGGCCAGCGCCAGCAAGGCTGCCGTGCCCGCCAGCACGCCCGGGACCCGTGAGACCCCCCGGCGCCGCGACATCGCCCCGCCCTCACGTCCCGCCGTCCCCCGCCGCCCCGAAATCGGGTGCGCCGGACCGCGTCCCGTCCGTACCATCCATGCCGTCATGCGCTGCTCCTCGCTCGTGCCGGTCGTTCTCCTCGCCTAACGGGCACAAGGCCTCCAGGTGTACGTGACCTGCACAACATCACCCTCCTTGGGCGGCGCCCGGATGGCCCTCACGCGTACGCTGTACAGCTGAACCTGCCGCCCATGCCGCTCCCCTGCGACGTCGCGGCGTTGACACGAACGGGGAGTAGTAGACGGTGCTAGAGAGTGTGGCCGCGCTGACCAGCAGCCCATGGATCTACGCGGTGGTCGCCCTCTCCGTTCTCCTGGACGTCTTTCTGCCCCTGCTGCCCAGTGGCGTTCTCGTCATCACGGCCGCCACGGCGGCGGCAGCGGGCACCACCACCGTCAGCGGCGCCGGTGAAGGCACCGACGGGCAGGTTCCCTCGCTCGTCGTACTGATCTTGTGCGCGGCCACCGCCTCGGTGCTCGGCGACCTCGTCGCGTACCGGCTCGCCTGGCGCGGGGGCGACCGGCTGGACCGGGCCATCGCGCGCTCCCGGCGGCTCACCTCCGCGCAGGAACGTCTCGGCGCGGCGCTGAGCCGGGGCGGCGGCGCGCTGGTGATCATCGCCCGGTTCGCACCCGCGGGCCGCTCCGTGGTCTCCCTCTGCGCGGGCGCCGCCCACCGCAGGAAGCGGGACTTCCTTCCCTGGTCCGCGCTGGCGGGCCTGGCATGGGCGGGCTACAGCGTGGGCCTCGGCTACTTCGGCGGCCGGTGGCTGGGCTCGACGTGGTTCGGCACGGCCGTCTCCGTACTGGCCCTGTTCGTGGCGGGCGCGCTGGCCACGTTCCTGGTGAAGCGCCCGGGGACGCGGACAGTGACGCTGACGGCGGCCGAAGCCAAGGCCGAGGCAGCGCCGACGACGGCTGCGGCCGCGGAGCCGGAGACGATGCCGACGACCACGGAGGCACCGGCATCCGGAGCCGGATCCACCCCCGGGTCCGCACCCGCATCCGCGTCTAAAGCGGGATCCATGATGCCGAGGACGTCCCCGCTCGTGTCCCTGCCGTCGCCCACCCCCGCCCCCGGCGCCGCTCCCCCGGGCGGGCCGGCCGCCCTCGGCGGGCCGGGACCGGTCTCGGCGCCCGCACCGGCCGCCCCCTGACCGGAGGGGCTCACCGGGGAGCGGTCGGCTTGCGGGCGGCGCGCCTCAGCCCCGGGCCGCGCCCCGTATCTCCAGGCCGTCGAGCAGCTTCATCGTGGCTGCGGTGATCTCGTCGACGGCCCGGTCGAACACCTCCCGGTTGTGCGCGGCGGGCGCGCGGAACCCGGAGACCTTGCGTACGTACTGAAGGGCGGCGGCCCGCATGTCCTCCTCGGTGGCCTCTTCGGGGAGGGCGGGCGGGCGAAGCGTCTTGATGCTGCGGCACATGACTCCAGTGTGTACCGCCCCACTGACAACGGACACCCGCGGCCGCCGCCAGGCCGGTTCGCCTGCCCGACCGCTCGTCGCTCAGCTGCTCCGCACCAGGTCGCTCGGGTTCGACCGGTCGGTGCACAGGGCCCAGATGACGAAGACGTCGATCGCGATGGTGACGATGGCCCAGACCGGGGTGTACGGCAGCCACATGAAGTTGGCGATGAGGTTCAGAGAGGCGAGAACGACGCCCGCGCCGCGGGCCCAGGTCGCGCCTTTGAGAATGCCCCAGCCCACCAGGACGAGGATCACGCCGAGGACGAGGTGGATCCAGCCCCACGAAGTCACGCTGAACTTGAAGACGTAGTCGTTGATGCGCGTGTAGACGTCGTTCGAGGCGATCCCCGCGATGCCCTTCAGCACGCCGAGGATGCCGTCCACGAAGAGCAGGACACCGGCGAACACCGTGCCCCCGGCCGCCCACGGGCTGCCGGAGTCGCCGCCCGGACGGGGATCGGCGGGGCGCGAGGCGCCGGGTGCGGGAGTGCTGGGCTGCGACATGAGGACTCCTAAGCCGGAACAGGTGCCGGGCACCTGCTGTCCTGACCTGCCCTGGTAGTGCGTGCAGATCAGCTCCGACGCTCCTCCCGGCCCCTGCGCAGGGCCACCCGGGCGCGCCCGTTCGAGTGACACGTCACGGCGCGCCGACCGAGACGACGCGCCCCTGGGCGTCGACGGTGAGCGCCACCCGCTCGACGCGGTTGACCAGGGCCACGCCGACCCACACGATCCCCCACGCCAGGCATGAGAAGACGGTGAGGAAGGCGTGCAGCACATGGTTCACCGGCTGCCCGCGCACCAGCACCACCTGGCTCTCCGAACGGGCCTCGACGCGCCAGCCGCCCGCGATGCGCCGGCTCACGATCCAGTCCAGGATCAGTGCGCGCTGCGCCGGGTCGGGGGGCTCGCCCCCGGCGACGTAATAGCCGGGCGGGGGTTCGATCGAGGCGCTGTCCCGTACCGTTCGACGACGCTCCACGGGATCACTCCCAGGTGTCGTGGCACGGGATCACTCCCAGGTGTCGAGGTCGCCGCCGCGCCACTCGATCAGCCCCGGCCGGTCCAGCTCGACGACCTTGTCGGGCCCCGGGGCAAACCCCGCGGACCGCAGCAGCGCGGCCACCTCGCCCCGCCCGTGCGCCAGGCCCACGATCTGCCCGTGCACGGTGACCCGCCGCCCTCCGGTCGCGGAGGGCGGATAGACGATCACGGGCGGGTGCTCGGCCATGCCTCCACGGTGCCCCGAGCACTGCCCCCGCGCATCCCGGGAGGCGCTCCCGGTCCCCGCTGACCTAGGGAGTGTCCGCAAAGTATCGTCGTCCGCCCTCTGGGCGGGGCCCGCGGCGTCTGGTGCGTGCTCTCGCAAGGCGCCGGAGTGTCCTAGTA